>NZ_JBGTFY010000034.1:0-14573 GCF_041747015.1 Nostoc sp. | reverse complement strand
TAGTTTCCCAATTTGCCCGGCGCTCGCCGACGAAAGTGCAAGGTTTTTGAACCTCTGGATGCTATAGTCTTGCACTTGCTTGGTGAAAAAATGCTCAAAACCCTTACCTAGACTATGTTTCACTTTTGTTCAGCAAGCCCTACTTATTCTCCCTGTCGCCTTGTCGCCAACGCTTAAAATACTCGGTGCTGTAGGGAAGGCATTTGACGGCGGACTTGTTCGAGCCTAGTGGTGTTGATTTGGGCGATCGCAATTCCCGGCTTTTCTCCAGCATCGGCTAAAATTACACCCCAAGGGTCGATAATAACGGCGTGTCCGTGAGTTAGACGGCGGGCGTAATTATTGCCTGTTTGGGCGGGAGCAATGACGTAGGCGGTATTTTCGATGGCTCTGGCTTGTAATAGTACTTGCCAGTGGTCTTTGCCAGTAAAGGCGGTAAAAGCGGCGGGAATAAACATCACATCAGCTCCCTTCTCTGCCAGATGACGGTACAGTTCCGGGAAGCGGACATCATAACAAATAGAAAGTCCTAAATTACCAAGTTTTTCTGAGCAATAGACAGGGGGTAGTTGTGTACCAGCCACGACAGTACTCGATTCTCGATAGGTATTGCCGTCGGGGACATCAACATCAAATAGGTGTACTTTGTAGTAACGGGCAAGTTCTTCACCATTTGGGTCGATGAGTAGAGTCGTATTATAAACTTTGCCTGTATTGTCTACCGGAACTGGAAAGCTGCCGCCCAAAATGGTAATTTGAAAGCGTTGAGCCATTGTTTTGAGAAACTTTTCACTTTCAAGAGCGATCGCATCCGCTTGCGCGAGTTTGTCTTTTTCTTCTCCCATATAGGAAAAGTTTTCTGGTAAACCCACTAATTGGGCACCTTGACGCACAGCCAAATCTATTAACTCTTCTGCCTGTGCCAGATTTTTATGTATATCGGGGACACTGGTTAATTGAATAGCGGCGGCTAAATAAGACTTCATAGATTCAACAACGAACAGTTTATTTATGGGCAACAGATTATCAAAATATATCGCTGCTCAGTAACTATCGCACAGAATTCAATTCTGTTAGCGGATAGCTAAGGTTTAGCCTATTCTGGCTCCTGAACGCCAGTTGCTCCACTACAGCGCTTCGCGCATCCTGCGGCGGGGGAAACCCCAAGACCGCACTGGCTCCTCCTGAATTCTTGCTTGTTAAACTGTATATAAATGTAAACAAGTCTGAGCGACGAGAAATTAGCGCCCCTCAAACTTGTTTATAAAAATTAACTTAAACCTAGAACAACATGGATAACTCAAGAGGATTTTGTTCCCGATTGAGTTTTAAAGATACTTTTCAAGAGTGGAAGCTAATGTAGTTTTAGGCACAGCGCCGACTACCATATCCACTTTTTGTCCACCCTTAAAAATCATTAATGTGGGAATGCTACGGATGCCGTACTGACTAGCAACATTAGGATTTTCATCCGTGTTGACTTTTACAACCTTTATTTGACCTTTGAACTGTTCGGAGATTTCATCGACAACAGGAGCTACCATACGGCATGGTCCACACCAGGGTGCCCAAAAGTCAACTAAAACGGGTACCTCGCTGTCGAGTACTTCTTGCTTGAAACTAGAATCGGTAACTTGTGTGGCTGTTGACATGCCTAAAACCTTTGCCAATAATATCTGAGCTTGGTGAAGATTCTACCATAGCAAAAACCTCAGCTTGGGAGTAGAGGATATACATTTACAAAGAAGCTCTCTTATTTTATTCATATACATAAGGAACCGCCCGAACAGTAGTCCGGGCGGAGTGTGGTGTGAGGAGTGAACGGAAACATTCGTCTCCGCTATCTCTATTGTAGGCGACATATAGAATTTTTCCAGTAATTGTTTAGGGGGCTGGAAAATTTATTCAAGAATTGGGGAGTGGGTATTAATTATTATTTCTTGCCTATTCCCTATCCCCTATCCCCTATTCCTCTTATTTCCCCATACCTAATTGTTGAGCTTTTTGGTAAACTTTACCCTCAGTTAATAAAGAAGGCGCAATCACAACTTCCACTTGCTGCATTTCTTTGATATTTTTGGCTCCCAAGGTGCCCATACTGGTCTTTAAGGCTCCTAAAAGATTGTGAGTGCCATCATCTAATCCTGCTGGCCCAACGAGTATTTGCTCTAGGCTGCCAGTGGTGGCAACCCGAATCCGGGTGCCACGAGGCAAAACTGGGCTAGGAGTCGCCATACCCCAATGATAACCTCGTCCTGGGGCTTCGGCAGCTTTGGCAAAGGGCGAACCAATCATCACACCATCGGCACCGCAGGCGATGCACTTACAAATGTCGCCACCGGTGATTAAACCGCCATCAGCAATAATGGGGATATAGTTACCAGTTTCCTTATAGTAATCATCTCGTGCCGCTGCACAATCAGCGATCGCAGTCGCCTGTGGCACACCCACACCCAACACCCCACGAGACGTACAAGCGGCACCAGGCCCAATTCCCACCAGTACCCCAGCCGCCCCAGCTTTCAACAAATTCAAAGTGACTTCGTAAGTCACGCAATTCCCCAACACCACGGGGATGGGCATTGAGCGGCAAAATTCTGCTAAATCAAGTGGTAGTATCGACTCTGGTGACAGGTATGCAGTAGAAACCACCGTAGCTTGGACAAAAAATAAATCTGCTCCAGCTTTCGCAACCGCCTCACCGTATTTACTTGCACCGGCTGGAGTCATGCTCACCGCCGCAATCCCACCTTGTTGTTTAATTTCCTGAATACGTTGTTCAATTAATTCCGGCTTGATTGGTTCGGCATAGAGTTCTTGCATCAAGGCAACAAATTCATCTTTCCCTACAGAGGCAATCTGATCTAATATTGGCTCTGGGTCAGCATAGCGAGTTTGAATACCCTCTAAGTTGAGGACACCTAATGCTCCTAATTGTGACAAACGTACAGCCATGCGAACATCAACTACGCCATCCATTGCACTCGCAATTATTGGGATTTCTCGCTCAATATTGCCAATATGCCACTTAGTATCTGCCAAACTGGGGTCTAGTGTTCTGTTACCGGGGACTAGAGCAATTTCATCTATTCCGTAAGCTCTGCGAGCTGTTTTTCCCCGCCCAAGTTGAATTTCCACGCTTTAATTTTTCTCAAATCTGTTTAAGCTAGGGTATCAAATTGTGGAGGAAATTGGGGCGTTTTTCCCCTAACTACACTAGGCTACTTCGAGCAATCTAAGCTGCTGCTAAAAATTTTGGTGGATGCAAAATCCAAAATCCAAAATCCAAAATTAGTTAATTTACTGTTTAGTTTTAGCTGCATTCACACCTGTATAACCAGTTGCTAACCAGAATATGGCTCTAGCTCCATCACGAATAGATTTTTTGATAGATTCAGGGGGGTTTTTTGAAGGAACTGGCACTGGTTTTAAATAAATACCCCGACTACCCAAAATAATTTCGCCGATGACACAAGCCCGGCGCATATGGAAGTCTGAAGTAATTAAATAAATGCTCTTAATGCCACGAGCTTGCAAATCATCCACCACAGTAGTAAAATTAGTAACTGTATCTACTGCTTCATAGTCCAAGTGTAAACGTTTGGGATCAACACCAGCTTTGGTAAACACTTGTTGAGTGAATCTCGGTGGACTACCCCCACTAATCCAAATTGGTATATTTGGATGCTGGCGGACAAATTCTGCCGTAAACTTTTCTCGCTCTAAACGTCTTGTTGAACCACCTAACACTACAACTGCTTGCGGCTGCACAAATTGGTTTTGTACTTCTTTGTATCCCCACCACACAATTAGCGGTAGGACAAAAGCCATTAAGCGAAAAGTTTTACCTGTAAAGAGTAGCTTATTCAAGGCTCGATAACTTAAATTTACTCAGTCTAAAATTTTCTCTGATTAGAAAAAATAACAATTTATAGTAGATTAGCAAACTCCCAACAAATATGCCCGAATAGAAATTGGGGTGATTTTCGCGTTATGGCGCAATTAAACGCGCCGGAAGTTTTTACTTTAATTGATGGATTATCCTAACCTATATCAGACAATCCATCAAAGGATTCCAGCCACTCTTGACATTGCGGTACACTGCTTGCTGGTTGTGCTGACAATGCGTACTAATCGCTTTGTCCGCCTAGCGTCTCCTAAAGAAGCTTACCAACGTATTTGTAGCAGGAATTCAGTAAAGTGGTATCAGAAATTAAATTGGCGGTACAGTTTTGAAAGTGTCACTCAAGATACTTGCCCTTTTATAAAAGTAGTGATACTCTTTAGTTGTGTGTGAGGAGCAAGTTAAGAATAAGAAGCGTTTGGGGTGGAAACACGGCAACACTCCCAGACGCTTTTTAATTGGTATGCAAAAAAAGTCTTTGCTGATTCGCTGGAGTTATTGAGATAATCACCTACAGTTAAATATCCAGCCAACCCCACCCACGATCAGAAATTCAGGTGCAAATTAATCGGCTGACTCAACAAATTCAGTTCATCATCGAAATTGATCGATTGAAACAGGTGATGCGCCAAACCCTACTCACTGATGGGTCACGCCAGGAAAATAGTGCAGAACACTCTTGGCATTTGGCAATTATGGCAATTATATTAGCAGAATATGCCCCGGAGAATGTTGATATATTCCATGCCATCAAAATGCTACTAATTCACGACTTGGTAGAAATTGATGCAGGTGATACCTTCTGTTACGATGTGCAGGGTAATCACAGTAAGGCAGAACGAGAAGCCCAAGCAGCGTTACGCTTATTCGGACTTTTGCCACCAAATCAAGGTAGCGAGTTGCGTTTACTCTGGGATGAGTTTGAAGCAGGAGAAACACCCACCGCCAAGTTTGCCGCAGCCCTAGACCGTATACAACCCTTGCTGCATAATCAGCAAACTCAGGGCGGAAGTTGGCGCATTCATGGCATTAGGCGAAATCAGGTGATGAAACGAGTAGCGCCTGTAGAAACAGGTGCGCCGGAACTCTGGCCTTTTGTCCTGCAACTGATTGATGATTGTGTGACAGCAGGGTATTTGGAAGAGACTTCTGCCCTCAAGATTCAAAGCTGATACGCCAAAATTGCTTTCCACTCGGATGGTGAGAGGGGTTGTACTTCTATCTGCATATCAAAACAATGAATAGCTGCGGCAACTAAAGCTGTAATAATATTTTCCACACTCAAACTTTGATGGAGTTCCAGGTTGGTAAAAGATTCTGTACCAAATACCTGAGCGAACAGTTCAGCATCGGGTTGCAAACGCATAGAACCATGTTGCAAGATTGTCCCACTACGTCGCAATTGAGCGCTACCAATCAGTTTAGCGCCATCTGGCAAAACTAAATCTGCACTGGTAGCAGTGCCAAAACAGTTAGGGTTATGGATGTAGCCTCGTCCTTCTGTACCGTACCGCAATTCTACGCCAAGCGATCGCCACCCTTGAATCAAAAACTCACAAATTTTTTCGTACACCTGGAGGCGATTACCTGTCAGTCCAGATGTGACTACAGCGTAAGTTAAATCACCTTGGTGTAGCACTGCTCGTCCACCGGTAGGACGCCGCACTAGCTCCAACTTTTCACCTTGCCAAGTCAGATATTGCCAATATTCAGGGTATTGGCGTTGATGATAACCAAGAGAAATCGCAGGTGGCGACCAAATATAAAAGCGGAGAGTTGGCGGATGCTTTCCAGACTGGTGCTGTTCTAGTAACCAGCGGTCAATCGCCATCTGCACATTTCCAGCCGCCTCTAGCAAAGGAATTAGTCGCCACACTTTAGAATTCAAGAGTTAGGAGTTGGGAGTTAGAAGTTAGGAGTTTTGAATTAAAAAGTTTATACAACTGAGAGCTCATGACTCCTAACTGAAGCGAAGTGATTAGTCAAGTCGCACCAAATTCAGCCTGTAAAGCTTCATCATTATTATCAGCGATCGTTGCCACGATGGTAATTAGCCGAGATACTTCGCCAGGAGACAACTCCGCTAAGGTGCGTGTTGATATCACAACCACCCGGTTTTCAATAATACCAAAACGCGCTTCAAAAGTGCTAGAGCAGTTCAACTCCAACAAATATCGCAGCAACCTGGGTTCATCTTTGGCAGGTAAATCTAGCACCGTAGACCAAACCGTTATGGTATCTTCATCGGTTGTCCCGTTGAGTTTTACAAATACTTCCACACTTCCATACTTAAATTTCCAGAGATGACTACCCTCTGGAGTGTGGCTAACCATTGCACTGTCATCTTGTTCTAAAGAATCGATGACATTTTCAATTACCTCCACATGATTAATGCTTGTCGTCTCGGCGATTAGCTCATTTATGGATTCGTCACTAGTTAGGGTTTCTTGGTAGCTTGCCATATAGATTTTTTCTCAACACACTCACTGTCTTATCTACACATACTTTATAACTTGTGGACGCAGTTAATTTGAGCTTTCTTAGGTGATAGTCTGGTTATCAGTCATACCAGATCAAGTGAATGCAAGTAATTTAGTAATAATTGTTACCTAAACTTCTAAATTAATTACTTATAAGCGACTGGCATGGGTTAAAGGATATTCCGGGGGCAAATATCACAACACCAAGCGTATTTAAATTTAACTAAGTATTTTACTACGTAAGTAGTTGTAGAAGGTTGAAACTTATACGGATAAAATAACGTCTAATGTTGGGTTAAATTAGATTCGTTCTTCGGCTCGGCTACGAAATATCAGATTTTCGCAAACTATCTGTAACAAAGGTGTATCTTCATTATTCTAGGCAGATTTATGTTCTCAGTTAAAAAATATAACTTTACAAAAAATTTAACTTTATAAAATCGGCGTAAATGCCTCATAGAGATAGGTTTGGGGCATTTTGAAATTGTCAGTAAAACATCAATGTCGAAATTTCTGCATAATTTTAGTGAATTAAGACGTAATAAAAGTGGAATCACTTAGATGTTTTCATGAGACTCATGAAATTCGGGGAAGTTGCCAGTTAAACAATTAGGTGGGACGAATGGAGGTTGTGATGCAAACTTCAAAATTGAGTTTCGAGGAGCGCAATCTCGCTATGACAAAGGATGTAGAAAAACTAGCTCTAGATTGGCGAAAGCGCTTGGCTGCCGAATGTCCAGAGCAAAGTGAAGTTGCTAGGCAAAGTATTATTCTTTGGCTATTTGGATCTGACTCAAAACGGTTTGATCTATTTAACCCTAAGGAATTGGATATCGCCAAGCAAGCAATGGAATATCGCTGGAGGATTTTACGTCAACGCTACTTGGGGCTAGGGCGAGAACGTGCTTATCGTCACCTACTTACCCGATTGGGGAGTTTAGTAACATTACGGAATAAAATTCAGACTTGGGTTGCTCTGAGCCGCGATCGCCAGCGCAGTGTGATGGATGTGTTGCAAGAAGTACTTCAAGAATTACTGCAAAGTGACACCTATATGCAACAACAAATGGCTGATATTGTAAAATATACAACCGATAGACGATTAGGGGATGCTCTCCTATTTGCCAGTGTAGAAGAATATTGTCTGCGGCCAGTACGCAATCAACCGCTCTTAGCTTATCGGTTTGTGAATTATTTGCGTCACACTCAACGTGGTGGCTTAACCCAAGTGCCAGGCCGTGACTTGATTAGACTAGTGTCAGAAGAAATTCTCACAAATGACAGTGACAATAAAGTTAATTTAGTGGATAGTCAAGCGATCGCCGAATATCAAGAAGCACAACAACTCGAAGAACAACAGGCGCTGCGTCACTCAGTTCAAAAAGAATTTGAAAATTATTTACAACAAAATCTGGGGACAGAGGCAGTAAAGTGGCTACGACTGTATTTACAAGGTAAGTCTCAAGAAGAGATCGCCTACAGATTAAATAAGCAGATTAAAGAAATATACCGACTGAGAGAAAAAATTAGTTACCACGCCGTGCGCGTCTTTGCCCTCAAAGGTAAACCAGAGCTAGTAGACAGTTGGCTTTCAATTTCCTTGCAAGAACATAACTTGGGATTAACACAAAATCAATGGCAGCAACTTTATGAAAAATTGACTCCTCTGGGGCGGCAAATCCTAGATTTGCGGAGAGCGGGTAACTCAATAGAAGCAACAGCCCAACATTTAAAACTCAAAACCCATCAAGTGCTGGGCGAATGGACAAAAGTTTATCTTGCTGCTCAAGCTTTAAGAACCCAAGAGTAGGCTGTGAGGTATCTAGTCAATCAATTCGGGCGGTGGGTGACAAGGGAGACAACAGAGAAAATTGTCTTCTTCTCCCTCCGAAATTTTGTAGCCTTCTTTTGACGGAGACGCTGCGCGAAAGGGATAGCGTAGCCAGACACTCTCTAAGATGCTGCGCGTAGCTTACTTCCCCGTAGGGGTACATGGACACGGTTTAGCTGCACTATCGCCGGAAGCTGGCGCTTAGACTTCTCTCTTTGAAATCCTCCTTAAAACTCAGTATTATCACTAATTCACAATCTAAAATTCATCTTTATACTTACATATATTTATATAAATAATTGGATTTTTAATAATCCAACCAAGCATCTTTATTAACTACTAGGACTTACGCATTGACAGAAAAGCCTAAATGACAGATATGCTTTTTAAGCCTTTTATCTAGATTTTTCAACTACCTTTTTGCGATGCCTGGGTTGGGCTACGCCTATGCAACTAGTAAAGGATGGTTTGTAAAAGGCTAAAATGACCTATTTGTGTTACTACACAAGATGATTTGTTTGTACAGTGCGTAAGTCCTAACTACTTACTAATTTATAGGCAAAATATTATATAATCGAACACCAAGCAATCAAATCTATGTTGTCTCGAAAGGATGAACTAAATGATACCGCAGCAAGTGGACAGCAAATGCTAACCGCCAATCAACTTAGGTGGGAGCAAGGAGACGTTCGCCAGCAAATATTCCAGATGATTGATAGTCTTTTATCCTTTGAAGCCTGTCTCTACCACCAGATTTTGCCCTTTGGATTAGAAGATAACAACCTCTCGCTAGGTATGGTTCATCCCCAAGACAGTGAGGCATTAGATTATGTTGGTCGCATTTTGTCTTATATTAACTGCACAATGGTGATTGAGGCGATCGCAGCCGACGCTCACCGCCGAGTACTCTCAGCCTACCTCAACCATAAAAATACATCTCAACTAGATACTAAACAAGAGGATCAGCCAACAGCGGACTTGAACCAAAAAAATAGCGCAACTACCATTGCTGACAAACCTATTCCCTTTATAGATGCCGACTCTGAATTAAGTCAGCAACCAATATTAACGGTGTTTCAGACACAAAAGCGTCAACATTCTGGGCAGCGAGTAGACTTGCCTCCGATGCCAGAGCTAGATAAATCGCCTCAAACTACGACGTTCTTAACCTCTATCTTCAAAGATCAAGAGG
Source organism: Nostoc sp. (assembly GCF_041747015.1). Classification (GTDB taxonomy): domain Bacteria; phylum Cyanobacteriota; class Cyanobacteriia; order Cyanobacteriales; family Nostocaceae; genus Nostoc. The sequence continues at coordinate 5,166 of NZ_JBGTFY010000034.1, read as the reverse complement.
GAGAGACTTCCGAAGCATTACTACGAGATAATTTACCTATTTTGCCTACGCAAGTTCCCGAACTATTTAGTCCTATTGAGGTGCTGCCAACACTACCACCCAAGAAATTACTAGAAGAATTACTAGGGCGAATCCTGGCTGGAGGAATTGGTCGGCTGTACTTAGAAAGACAAGCTTACGAAGGCAGGATACTGTGGAGTGACAATGGAATCTTACAGTCTGTATTAGAAAAACTGCCGCTCTCGGTTTTCCAAGGAGTACTGAATGAATTAAAGCGGTTTGCTTCCCTGCCTCTGACTACGGTTGCAGAACCAAAACAGGTAGAGAAGGAATATGTACATCAAAAAGATCGCTTGTTATTACGCTTGCGAGTCATGCCGGGAATCTACGGCGAAGAGGCAACACTCCAAGTGTTGCGGGGAACAGCATTAAAGTTCTATCAACAACAACAGTTGATGCGTATAAGCCGCGATGCTTTAGGAATTTCTCAGCAACTAAGCTTCAAGCTGCATGAGATCCAACAACGGCTTTTAATGAATCCCAGCCTTGACTCTCAGAAATTAGAGGCTTTGGTTGTCCTGAATCAACTATTGAAAAATTTAGACCAACAAATCAAAATATTAGCACTGGATAGCAATCCACCAACAAACAGAAAATCATAGTTCTGTCAGTGAAACCGCTGATTTCGATCGCATACACAATTGTTATCTTGTAATGGAACTCTAGAACAATCAACTTTAGAGGTTCATTTCAAATAAATACACATTTTGTCATCGTATTCTGAGTAAGATTACGGTTTAAACAAACTTATAGCGTTTCCTAATCACATGAGGTACATCATAGCCCCCTCCCCGCAAGCGAGGAGGGGGTTGGGGGTGGGGTTCTTGTACCTCACTCAACTGAGAACCGCTATATAGTAGCAAAGTTAATTTCCCGCTCTTGAATCCATTTTTTGCAAATATTTCATGCTAACAGAGGTTTTTGGTGAACTTTTCCCCTTGATGAGTACAGCCAATCCACAAACTTTGGAATGGCTACTCAACGTTGCAATTGAACATGAATATCCATCTGGACGAGCCGTTGTGATGGAAGATGCCTGGGGTAACGCCGTTTACTTCGTAGTTTCTGGTTGGGTGAAAGTCCGGCGTACCGTCGGGGAAGATCCGGTAGCTCTGGCAATTTTTGGCCGTGGCGATTTTTTTGGAGAAATGGCAATTTTGGATGAATCTCCACGCTCAACCGATGTCATTGCCCTTTCACCCGTGAAATTACTGAGCATCTCCAGAGAGCGTTTTATTCAAATATTGTTTAAAGACCCGCAGTTACATCACCGGATGTTGCAACTGATGGTGCGACGATTACGGCAAATTAACATCCGCTTACAAATGCGGTCTTCACCACCAGCGGTCAAACTCGCCCATACCTTAGTAACTTTAGGCGAAAGCTATGGTCAGGAATCTAACCTGGGAAAAGAAATTTTTAATATTCCCTTTAAAGATTTAGCAGAGGTAACAGAAATCGGTGTCGAAGAAACCACCAAAATCATGCAAAAGCTAGATGAAAAAGGGTGGATCAACATTGATAGTGCCAACAACATCATTTATCTTATAAACTTCAAACAGTTAATGAACTTGGCTGGCAAAGTATGATTGCTTTATCCTCTTGAACCACAAAAGCTCTTTAAGCATCAAGATGATCAATAATAGTATGACTATTCCTCTGCCCCAGCTTGTAAGAGACTCCGCACCACATCTTTATAACCATTAAATTCTGCAATCATTAAAGCAGTATAACCGCCCCGGTTTTTCAAATTCACATCTGCCCCAGCTTGGAGTAATAGCTGCACAATCTCACCATAACCTGATGAGGCAGCCCACATCAATGCTGTTGCCTTCGCTGAGTCTTGAAAATTCACCTCTGCCCCCTTTGCCAGCAGCAATTGGATTATTTTTGTGTGGTTGCGTTCGGTTGCTTTGATCAAAGCAGTTTTGCCATCATCGCCTGGAGTGTTAACATCAGCACCATAATCTAACAATAGTTTCACTGTTGGGGTATGTCCCTGTGATGCAGCCAACGTCAAAGGTACTTCACCGAGGTTTTTCTCAGTCATATCTCCCCCAGAATGCAGCAGTGCCTCGACAATTTGGCTGTGTCCCTGCAATGCTGCTACAAGTATTGGTGTATCGCCCAGGTGGTTCCTAATTTGCACATCCGCACCCCGGTTAAGTAACACTTGCACGACATCAATGTAGCCTTCGACAACGGCAAGATGCAGGGCAGTTTCACCATCTTGGTCTTGGAAATTAATCTCAGCGCCTCGCTCCAGTAAAGCAGATACGATCGCACTGTGGTCAGCAGCAGCAGCAGCCAAAAGCGCAGTTCCACCGATGTTTTTCGCCTTCACATCAGCTCCTGCTGCCAGCAGTGTTTTCACAACTTCCAGATATCCCAAGTCTGCCGCTAAGATTAAGGGTGTCTCACCCGCCTCATCTGAGATGTTGACATCGACACCAGCTTGGATAATTGCTTCTAGAATTTCTATGTGCCCATGTTTGACTGCCAATTTTAAAGCAGTATCATCATCTTTATCGGCGATATTCACCTTCGCATCAGCAGCCAATAAGACTCGTACTATATCTACATGACCTTTGAGTACTGCTGCCATCAAAGCTGTGCTGCCATCTTCATTAACAGCATTTACATCAGCACCTCTGGACACTAAAAGCTGCACAATATCAAGCTGTTTAGCACTAGCTGCCAACATCAAAGCCGTCAAACCATAAAGTTTTCTGGGCAAGTTGATATTTGCCCCAGCATCTAGGAGCGATCGCACAATTTCAGTGTAGCCTAAATTAGCTGCAAACATTAAGGGCGTTGTGCCTTGGCGATCGCACAGGTCCACCTTCGCACCAGCAGCCAGTAGCGCACACAGCCGTTTGATATCACCACTTTTAGCAGCTTTCAGCAGCAAAGTATCGTTGTTTTCAGTCATGGATGAAATCCCACACAGGGCGTTTTATTCGACTATCCTCAAAATTTAGTCTGAGATTGTTTATCCACTTTGGCAAGAGGGCGAAGCAAAATCTTCTTTATCGTCTTTTAATTTGTGCAACTTTAAGCACAGAAAATAGAATTATGCTAATTTTTGTGAAGACTTAATAATTGGGCGAGAACACGATGAGTCTGGAACTTACTCCATCAATTAAATATTGGCTGAACTTCTTTCATCCAGTGATCATGTGGGCGCTATTAGTGCTGTCAATTTATGCTGCCTACTTGGGGCTGCAAGTACAGCGTACCAGAAATGCTCAGGGGGAAGAAAAGAAAGAACTGATTAAAGGTAGATATAACGTCAGACACTACCAAATTGGGTCTATACTCTTAGCTTTGCTAGTGACAGGTGCGATCGGGGGTATGGCTGTCACTTACATCAATAATGGCAAGTTATTTGTCGGGCCTCACCTACTGGCAGGACTGGGTATGGTCGGTTTGATTGCATTTTCTGCTGCTTTATCCCCTTATATGCAGAAAGGGGCAAATTGGGCGCGTGCAACTCACATTTTGCTAAATTTCACGCTTTTGGGACTTTTTGCTTGGCAGGCTGTTAGTGGGGTGCAAATTGTTCAAAAAATTCTTACTAAAGCATAGGCATTAACCAAGAATCAAAAGGAGCCAGTCGTGTAGGCGTTGGCTCCTCTTGAATCACCGCTTTTGCTTAGAATTAGCAGGAAAGGGGATTTACAAAGATTTCTGAAAATCTTCCTGAACCTTGCGAGTTAGACGTTGGGCGATTTGACGGACAATTTGGTTAAGTAAGCGATCGCCTGTAGATTGAATTATAGACTTGGGTAATCGCTGGATAAACCTGGGAAAGTGCAAATAAACTACTAAATCCAATTCCCATTCAACTCTCGTAACCTCACCAATACCAGTGGAAACACCATTTTCTATTAACCTTAATGATGCCCGATAGTCTACGTCATAACCAGGCGGTTGGTAGTCAGGAATAGGGATTGTACGGATGCAGTAAATACTCTGCTCTGGGGGCAACAATTCCAAACCAATTTTCGGTTCTACTTCATAACCAAAAGCACCAAAACGACCAATTACTAAAGCATAGCCATTTTCCCCCAATGGTTGCACTTTCATCGGCTCGGCGCAACGAGAAAACCATGAAGCGTGAGAATTGAAATACTCAGCAACCTTCTCTACTGGGGCAGGCATTTCCATACAATCTTGATAACGACCGGAAAATTTTGTGAGTGTCGCTACATTTGCTTCTGTTAAAGTGTCCTCGGCTTCTTGTTGGCTGGACACTACAGGTAAAACTGCTTCTGTTATTTCCCAGGATTTGTATTCGTTGTTTGTTGAAAGCATAAATGCATTACTGTATAATTTTTTGTTCATCTATATTAATAATTCCCCAAATGCTTGACTCATTTCGTACTAGTATTGCATTTTTACCAAAACCTCATTAATCTCCCATCAACTCCATAGAATTACTAAAATAAAGAACTGAATAAACACACAACAGCTTACCAGGATAACATTTCTTATGAAAGCATTTGTAGCAGGGGCAACCGGTGAAACAGGTCGCCGGATTGTGCAAGAGTTGATAGCGCGGAATGTTCCTGTCCGAGCCTTGGTGCGAGATATAGAGAAAGCTAGGGGTATTCTGTCTCCTGAAGCCGAATTGGTGGTAGGCGACGTGTTACAACCAGAAAGTCTGACTGCTGCGTTGGGAGATAGCACAGTTTTGTTGGTTGCTACTGGGGCTAAACCTAGCTTTGACCCCACTAGCCCCTATAAGGTGGATTTTGAAGGCACTAAAAATTTAGTAGATGCTGCCAAGGCAAAGGGAATTGAGCATTTTGTCTTCGTTTCCTCTTTGTGTACTTCCCGATTATTCCATCCACTTAACTTGTTTTGGCTGATTTTGGTGTGGAAAAAACAAGCTGAAGAGTACATCCAGAAAAGTGGTCTTACCTATACGATTGTGCGACCTGGTGGGTTGAAAAATGAAGATAATCCCGACCCCATCGTCATGCAGAGCGCTGATACACTGTTTGACGGTAGCATCCCCAGACAAAAAGTTGCCCAAGTTGGCGTCGAAGCCCTGTTTGAACCAGCCGCACGCAATAAAATTGTCGAGATTGTAGCCAAATC
>NZ_JBGTFY010000033.1:0-58203 GCF_041747015.1 Nostoc sp. | reverse complement strand
TAATCCTCGGTCATTTTAATCCCAACCGAGTTGCAACCCTCAAAGCAATTTTAGAATTAGCACCACAGGTAACTTTTGTTTGTTCTCTTCCGGGTGCAGCTAATTTGCGTAACGCTTTTCCAGATGACGCACTACAAATTTTAGTCATGCGTGGGAAAGAAACTTTAGATTTAGGTCAGGGTCACATTTTAAAATTCTTGCCTATTCCCAGTCCTCGTTGGCCAGAAGGACTTTGTACCTACGACCAGCAAACCCAAATTCTCTACACAGATAAGCTATTTGGCTCTCATATCTGTGGCGATGATGTGTTTGATGACAACTCGGAACCATTGAAAGAAGATCAGCATTACTACTACAACTGTCTGATGGCTCCCCAAGCTCAACACGTAGAATCAGCTTTGGAAAAAATATCAGATTTGCAGGTGAGAATGTATGCTCCGGGTCACGGGCCATTGGTACGGACTGGTTTAATTGAACTGACCAAATCCTACGCTGAATGGAGCAATGCTCAAAAGGATCGGGACATATCTGTGGCTCTACTTTATGCCTCAGCTTATGGCAATACAGCCATCCTCGCCCAGGCCATGGCTTTGGGATTGACTAAAGGCGGAGTTGCAGTGCATTCGATTAACTGCGAATTTGCCACCCCGGATGAAATCCACGCTGCAATCGAAAAGTCTGATGGCTTTGTGATTGGTTCTCCCACTATCGGCGGTCATGCACCGACTCCCATTCATACTGCGTTGGGGATCGTATTAACAGTTGGCGATAGCAACAAACTCGCAGGTGTTTTTGGTTCTTATGGCTGGAGTGGCGAAGCCTTTGAATTAATTGAAGGTAAACTCCGGGATGCTGGATATCGCTTTGGCTTTGAGACTTTGAAGGTGAAGTTTAAACCTGATGAGGTGACGCTCAAGCTTTGTGAAGAAGTCGGCACAGACTTTGCCCAAGCATTGAGAAAGGCTAAAAAGGTGCGCGTACCACAACAAACCGCTACTCCAGTGGAACAAGCTGTGGGTCGGATTGTGGGTTCGGTCTGCGTGATTACAGCAAAACAAGGAGAAGTGTCCACCGGGATGCTAGGCGCTTGGGTTTCTCAAGCTACCTTTAATCCACCTGGACTAATTGTTGCTGTTGCCAAAGACCGAGCGATCGAATCTCTGATGTATGCAGGCGGAAAGTTTGCCTTAAATATTCTATCTGAAGGCAATCATCAAGACTACATGAAGCATTTCCGTAAATCTTTCGCGCCTGGAGAAGACCGATTTGCCAACTTTAATACAGCAGTCGCAGATAACGGTTGTACCATCCTTACCGACGCTTCGGCATATTTGGAATGCTCAGTCAACCAACGTTTAGAATGTGGCGATCATTGGGTTGTGTATGCAACTGTGGATGAAGGTAAATTACTCAAGCCTGATGCCGTGACTGCTATCAACCATCGTAAAACGGGGACTCATTATTAAATAGTGAGTAGTTCACTCTAACAAAACCGCTTTAGCCCAAATTAAGGGGTTTAAAACCCCATCCCCAATGGGTTGCTTGTTTTGTGTTGGGGTCTAAATCCCCATTACAAAACATAATTGCGTTAGCGGTAGCGGCGCGTTTAGCGCATTGCGAATTGCGAATTGTTTAAAGCGTTTCCCAATTACATGAAATACACCCCACCTGCGCTGTCGCGCACCCTCCCCTTAGTAAGCTACGGTGTACACAGAAGTCTTATTACCCCCCTTAATCCCCCCTTGTAAAGGGGGGAGACCGGAAATCTAGTTCCCTCACCTTTGCAAGGGGAGGGTTAGGGTGGGGTAAAACCTGTGTTTTTTAGCTATATTCATCCCAAACCACGGGAAAGGAGTAATCTGAAAACGCCGAAAAACCGTGATTGTCGCTGCGGGTTTCTTGATCCAGAACTTTGACGACTTTGTTATAAATATCTTGTGCCTGTTGCGGAGAATCACCGATGCTGGTTAATCCCAACTTGCCAAACTGTGAAAGGCAACCCATAAGATGAAACACTGTACCCGTTTCAGGACCGCTATCGAAGTGCAGTCTGTGGTGAGCGATGATATCCATTAAATCATTAGGTAATAATCCCTGATAGCGCTCTTTTTGCAGATTATCAGTGGCAATATAGTATTTTGGACGACCTTGCTGACTGTAAAATAAGCCTGTAGAAAGGTCATAACGACCATTGGTTAATAATTTCAGGGTCATGAATGGATGAGTTGTGCCACCTTTACGCAGGTTAATTTCGATCGCCTGAATATCCCACTCTCCATTACCCTTGTCAACGGTGATAAAATCTACACCAAATCGCTCTAAAGTACCTTTCTCTGCTAGCTTTCTGCCAACTTGTAATCCCAATTGCTGTAATTCCAAGCGATATCTTTCATCAGCAGGAAAGCTGCAACCAAGATAAATCTGACCGTCTGGGCCTCCGAGAATTTGGTCATGGGTTGAAAGGATTTCTACTTCGCCAGTGGGTGTAATCCGTCCTTGGACACTGGGCGATCGCTTAATTTCCCCTTCGACAAATGCTTCGACAATTGCCCCTAACTCAGAAATTCGCCCAGAAAAATTCTCCCAACTCTCTTGTTTTGCTTGAAAACGCATTGTTGAGAAGCGATCGCTAATTGCTGCTACCCTTTCGCCATGAGTACCTTTACCTGGTGCGACATTCTCAATTGGTCTAAAATCTAGCAGCGCATTCCCTTCTCCCGAAATGCCTTCGTTGAGTTTCACCACTACCCGTTGTAATGTCGGTTGTCGTTCCCACAAATCACTGGTAGCTTCCGCTAAATCTGTGTGGTTCCAAATTTTTTCGCTGCCATCTGGATGCGGTACTCCGCTTTCCTTGAAGATTTGCCGACTACCACTTTTTGTCCCCCAAATCTGTAAATCTGGTGCGGCAGCATACAAAGGTACACCCAATTTTACAGACAATTCGCCTTCCCAGTGCGAAGAGTTGTAGCAGATCATAAATGATTTATCTAGCCTCAAAGCTTGATGAATCCGTTCTAGTAAGCGGGGGCGTTCTAAAATCTTTTGGCTGAGGGGCTTCAGGGAAGAATCGTAAGTAGAAAGTAGCAGCAAGCGATTGCGAGCATGAGAAAAGGGAATTCCTGGCAACAGTTGCAGATAATAATCAATGATACTGGGATGCAGTGGTACTGATGTTACATAAACCAGCCGAGTTTGGGGATTCTGCAACCGAATTAAGGAAAATAGTAATCTTTCTTCATAATGTTCGCAGCCTTCAATCTTTTGGAGCTCGCGCTGGTCGAGACTCAGGGAAGGAATAATTAAAATATCTGCTTCACTGTTGTCAAATAGCTCGATCGTTTTCCAGCGATCGCGCAGGGTTAATTGTAAGTGGCGAAACTTTTCAACCTGCTCTAACTCAGAAATATTTACTGTTGCCATAGCCCTTACCCTGTATCCAACCCAATACTGCTCTACTACTCTGTATATCCCAAGTCAACCCTCTTTAACAGAATTTAAAATTAAAAATTAAGAACCTCATAAAAATATTTAAAGGTTTGAGACATTGCGTTAAGCAAGTCAGAGAAACTTGACAAGAAGTGCGAAAAGTTTCTTTGAAGATATGGGCTTAAGTTAATTTAAACAAAAATGGCAATAATAGCAAGCATTTTTATAGCCAGAGAGAAATAGGTAAAAATCTATATTTTCATTTACCGAAAATGCCACAATTTTAGAGTTACAACATGATGATATAGACAAATTTGGTAATTCTCATTCCTTTAATTTATTTTATGTCTTAAGGGTGAATAAATTTTAACTTTTTTCCCTCTAAGGAGCGATAAAGTACTGCAATATATATAGTTAACTTGAAAGTAGGTGAAAAAGAGGAATCTTTTATCACATAAGAGTTGTATACTTGTTTTTCGTGGTCAAATGTGAAGATAAACTAAGTCGCGTACACTTATCGGCAATAATTACCTTTGGCAAGTATCCGGGGTATAAACGACTAAAATTGCAAATGGTAAGTGGGAACCAAAGCAAAAAATAAACCTTGGGTTACATTTTCGATCCAAGGTTTACTTTTGGGATTGGTGAACCGTTTTCCCAATACCTAAATACTTAATACCCAATTGTATTCAATATTTAATTACCAAGACAAAACCTATGCCTAAATCAAAAGAGCCAAAAGAGCCAAAAGAGCCAAAAGAAAAAAAATTACAACCGCCACAGCAACAAGAAGCACCAGGTGTTGAATCAGAGATGACACCAAAACCCAAAGCGGATGATGCTCAGTATCGGGGTAGTGGCAAGTTACAAGATAAAGTAGCATTAATTACGGGTGGAGATAGTGGTATTGGTCGTGCTGTAGCGATCGCATTTGCTAAAGAAGGTGCAGATGTGGCGATTCTTTACCTGAACGAACACGACGATGCGAAAGAAACAAAAGATTTGGTAGAAAAACAAGGGCGTCGTGCAGTAACTATTGCAGGCGATATTGGCGATGAAACCTTTTGTCAGCAGGCTATCCAACAAACAGTTGATGAGTTTGGTAAACTCGATATTCTGATCAACAACGCCGCTGAACAACATCCTCAAGAAAGTATCGAGGAAATTACTAAAGAACAACTAGAGCGGACTTTCCGCACTAATATATTTTCAATGTTTTTCATGACTAAAGCTGCAATGAAGCATCTAAAAACAGGCAGTTCTATCATCAATACCACATCGGTAACAGCTTATAAAGGGAACCCACAACTACTAGATTACTCCTCTACAAAAGGTGCGATCGTTGCCTTTACTCGCTCGTTATCACAAAATTTGGTGTCAAAGGGAATTCGTGTTAATGCTGTCGCACCAGGGCCAATTTGGACACCTCTAATTCCCTCAACTTTCCCCAAAGAGAAAGTCGAAACTTTTGGTAAACAAGTACCAATGCAACGAGCTGGACAACCAGAAGAAGTTGCTCCCAGTTATGTATTTTTAGCCTCCGATGATGGTTCTTACGTTTCTGGTCAAGTGTTACATATCAATGGGGGGGAAATTGTCAACGGCTAATTAGTCATTGGTCATTGGTCATTGGTCATTGGTCATCTCCGATAATGAATGTAGAGACGCGTTAGCGCAGCGGGACGAAGTACAATTTCGCGTCTCTACAAGGGTTCTGCATAACGCATATTTAATTTCTGGAGATGTCTATTAATTATTCACTTTAGAAAAATGACAAATGACTAATGACAAAGAAATAATCACTTCTAACTCTACCCTAATTGTCATCCATTGGAGGGAGGAGTTAATGTTGAAATATTGTTAATCTATCTAACAGCAAACATTTAAGAAATAACAACTACGTCTATGGCATCTCCAACACCACTGCATGGCACCGAACTAGTAGATTGTGCTAGAGCAAATGCCAAGCAAGGAATTGAAACTGCTGCTTATCAATGTGGCTATGGTGAAGACCTCAACAAATTTGCCCAAGAACTCAGACAAGCTTGTGAAGAAATGAATTTACAAGTCAAAGAACTCAGCGGATTGATTACTGACCAAGACATGATACTACAATTGGGTACTGGCGAAATTGTTGCTCCAGATACAGCATCAGAATTGTAAAAGTTAGTCATTTGTGCTTTGTTATTCACAAATGACAAATGACAAATGACAAATGACCAATGACTCTTTTCATAATTTTAAAATTACCCGCGCTAAATTGAAGTAAATTAAAACGCCCACGACATCGACTGCTGTAGTGATGAATGGTGCTGACATCAATGCTGGATCTAAACGGAGGTAGCGAAACAGAAACGGCAGTGCTGAACCGGAGATAGAAGCTAAAATAGAAATAGCTACTAGACTAACGCCTACAGCGATCGCTACTTCTAATTGTCCTTGGAGAAAATAAGCCCAGACAGTAGCGATCGTCCCTAACATTCCTCCCAATAATGCCCCAGCGATCGCTTCCCGGCCAATTACTTGCAATGTACTAAGCGATCGGATTTCATCAGTGTTCATCCCGCGAATCACCACTGTGGAAGATTGGGCACCCACATTACCACCAGTACCAGTCAACAAGGGGATAAACGCCGTCAGTGTTACCACTTTTGTCAAAATATCTTCTTGCGACTTAATAATTGTTCCTGTGATGGTATTGGTTACAAGTAAGACTAATAACCAGACAACCCGCTTCCGAGCAATTTCCAGTAAATTCATCTGAAAATAGTTGTCGCCCCCCGACTGCACACCACCACCCAAGGCATAGATATCTTCGGTGGTTTCTTGTTGCAAAATATCAATCACATCATCCACAGTAACAATACCTACTAGACGCTGTTCTCGATCTACCACAGGTACAGCCAGAAAATCATATCTTTGGATTAATCTTGCAACTTCTTCTTGGTCTGTATCAGTGTGGACAAACACCACATCACGGGTCATACTTTCGCCGATAATTTTTTCAGGCTGAGACGTCACCAACTCCCGTAACGATACAATCCCGGTTAAGCGTCTTTCCGCATCAGTGACATAAAGATAATAAATTATCTCACTGGCATTAGCTAAGTTGCGAATTCGCTCTAGGGCTTGAGATACTGTAAAGTTTTCTTTCAGCGAGATTAACTCAAGCGTCATGATTCGCCCAGCAGTATCAGCTTCATAACCCAATAGTTGGGCTGTAGCTTGACGTTCCGCCGGACTCAGTTGTTCTAGCAGGCGATTGACGACTTTTGCTGGTAATTCATCAAATAACCTAGCTCGGTCATCTGGCGACATTTGATCGACAATATCGCGGACTTCCTGACTTTTAAGTTCCCCAATTAATCGTTCTTGTACACTGTAGTCGAGATATTCATAAACCTCGATCGCTTCTTGCTTAGAAAGCAAGCGAAAAGCCAAAGCGTGCATTGCTTCTGGCAAACCCTCAATCGCCTCGGCAATATCCGCAGGCTGTACAGGCACGAGAATAGCTTTTGCTGCCTGCAAGTCTCCTGCTTCTAGGAGCATTTGCAGCTGAGTCCGCACTAAATCTCGCAATTCCCTGCGTGAGACATTTTGAATGTTAGGGTTTAAATTGTTTGTCTCGGTCAAAGTCCACTTTCCTCAGCCAGGTTAAACAAGGTTGCTGCCCTTAGTCTAGGGGAAAGTGGGAATGTCAACGTCAAACTTGTAACTTTTTTGACTTGAATAAATTGATAACTTTTGTAAATTAACAAAATAATCAGGGTTTCGGCTGAATAATTGCGATCGCCAGATAGCTGACCTACAGCAATGTTACTAGAAAAGTAGATGATTTAGGGATTGCAACGGATTATATTCCCTACTTATAGCTATTTTTAGTTGGTTTAACTCCAGATTTTCGTAGAGGCACGGCAAAACTTTTCCAGCCGCTGACTTTAGGTTATGACTCTATCTCTGTTAGTTCATGTAACAAAAATATAAATTAACAGTCAACATGAAGCGATGGATTAATAATACTTTTTTAAATCTTTAAATATAGACAATTTCTTTATACAACTTTTATATGATTAATAATTATGCAGATAAAAAACATGGGATTATTATTTATGTTGGTAACTTTATTTAAACATTATCAAAACTTTCACATACCTTTAAAAATCTATCGCTCAATGTAAATATTTAGACAAAATTCCGCAAAGCGTAGCGTTAACCGTGTCCGCGTAACCCCACGGCGAAGCAAGCAAGCTACGCGCAGCTTCCGCACTGGAGCATCTGGGGTTTTCTGAATTTCTTGATAGAGATTAATAAAGACTGATTCGCCCCTGAAATAATCTCTAGTAATTTTGGTTATACACAATTTTCCTATATATCTGCTTTTAGGGGAGATATAGGAAGGTATGTCATATCAGCATTAATATATTTTCATTAACAACATTGCACATTTTCTTTCAAAAGATTCAATATAAAACTAATTCTAAGCTACTGATTATGGCATTAGTTTTATTACTACTGTGAGGCATATATCTCGATGAATAAGTTACAAGGTCTTAATCAACTGTCGCCAACATCTCCAAGTCCAGTAATTGGTGCTCAATCTTCTCTAGCAACTATTGATCAGCTACAACCGAGTATTTCCGCTCGGGCTAGCAGCAGCGTGTTTTCTGAAGGAGATGGACTCAAAGCAGAGTATTACGACAACAGAGACTTTACCAATCTGAAGCTAACTCGCACAGATGCGACAGTGAACTTTGACTGGGGTAGGAGTTCTCCAAATCCGTTGATAACAGGTGCAGATACCTTCTCAGTGCGTTGGACAGGTTTTGTAGAAGCTAAATATAGCGAAACTTACAACTTCTACACCACTAGTGATGATGGTGTGCGACTGTGGGTCAATGGTCAGCAAATTATCAATCGCTTTGTCAATCAATCTGCCACAGAATACAGCGGCTCAATCAGACTAGTTGAAGGTCAAAAGTACGATATTAGACTTGAGTATTACGAAAATCAATATGATGCCGTTGCCAAACTCGCTTGGTCAAGCAACACTCAGACCAAAGAATTCATTCCCCAGTCTCAACTATATAGTGCTGTCAACATAGCTAGTAGTGGCAACGGACTCAAAGCAGAGTACTACGACAACAGAGACTTTACCAATCTGAAGCTAACTCGCACAGATGCAACAGTGAACTTTAACTGGGGTAGGAGTTCTCCAGATCCTTCCCCAACAAGTCCTTCCAGAATAGGTGTAGATACCTTCTCAGTGCGTTGGACAGGTCAAGTGGAAGCTAAGTACAGCGAGACTTACAACTTCTACACCACCACTGATGATGGTGTACGGTTGTGGGTCAATGATCAGCAAATTATCAATCGCTTTGTCAATCAATCTGCCACAGAATACAGCGGCTCAATCAGACTAGTTGAAGGTCAGAAGTACGATATTAGACTTGAGTATTACGAAAATCAATATGATGCCGTTGCCAAACTCGCTTGGTCAAGCAACACTCAGACCAAGGAATTCATTCCCCAGTCTCAACTGTATTCACAGGCCATCATCACCTTAGGATCAGCTTCTACGACTGTGAACGAATCCGATGGTAGTGTGTCCATTACTGTGCTACGAGGTGGTGATTTAAGCGGCATATCTTCAGTCAAGTATGCCACTATAGCTGGTACTGCCACAGCAGGAGTTGACTACGGGAGTGAAGGCACGGAAAGCGCTGGAACAATTATTTTTGCGGCGGGGGAAAGCAGCAAACAGATAACCATTCCTATCCTGAATGATTCATTAGCAGAAGTAGATGAAACCTTTAATTTTGTTGTTGATCAGTCAGAAGGAGCAAATCTAGGAACTCAAAGAACTGTTGGAATTACGATTCAAGATAACGATCGCTCTGACCTAGACTTTACTCAGCCAATAGTTAATGAAGGTGTTGGTGCTGCTATAGTAACAGTTACACGAGGTAACGCTTCGGCGGTTGCTAGCGTCAACTACATAACTGTGGATGGGACTGCTAAAGCTGGCTCTGACTACCAAGCTCAGACTGTACCTAAAACCTTGAGTTTTGCAGTCGGAGAAATCAGCAAAACCATTTCTATCACCCTGATAAATGACACCATTGGGGAACCAAATGAAACATTTAATTTGAGGTTTAGTAACGCAGTTGGGGTGCAACTAACTACCCAAGAAACAACTATCAGTGTTATCGATAATGACCCTGGTAATTTTGTTTCAGAGACGGTGGCTTCTGGTTTAATTGAACCTACAGCTTTTGACTGGACACCTGACAATAAGCGGATGTTCATTGCCCAAAAAGATGGGGTAGTGCGAGTGTTAAACAATGGCACATTATTATCAACGCCATTTATCGATATTTCTGGACAGGTAAATAACACGCGCGATCGCGGTTTGTTAGGCATGGCTGTACATCCAGATTTTGGCCAAACTGCAAACGGCAAAAACTACGTTTACTTGTTGTTTACCTACGATCCAGTAGAAACTAATCCCAACAATCCTAAGAACAATCCCAATACCTCATTAGACAATCCCGATCAGAGGGGGAACCGGACTGCGCGGCTAATTCGGGTGACAGCAGACCCCAACAACGACTACAAAACTGCGATCGCAGGCAGCGAAGTTGTACTGCTGGGCAAGAATAGCATTTGGGATAATATTGTTCGTCCCGATAGCAACAGCACAAATGTTAACCTTAACCACGCACCATCAGGAATTCTTAACAGAGATACTGACAAGCCGTTTACCAGCTTGGAGGATTATCTCAATAATCTCGATAAAGTCCAAAATATTCAGGATTTTATCGCCACCGATAGTGAATCTCACTCAGTTGGAACTGTGCGTTTTGGAACCGATGGTTCTCTATTTGTCAGCCTTGGCGATGGCACTTCCTACAATGGCACAGACGCACGAGCAGTTCGCGTCCAGGATGTCAACAGTCTATCTGGTAAAATCTTGCGGATTGACCCGATTACTGGTGCTGGCCTATCAAGTAATCCTTTTTATAAAACCGGTGATGACCTCAATAGCAACCGTTCCAAAGTTTATAACTTAGGTCTGCGTAACCCCTTCCGTTTCACAATTGATGAGCGCACCAATACCCCTTATATTGGTGATGTTGGCTGGTATACTTGGGAAGAAGTTAATGTCGGAACACCAGGAGCTAACTTTGGGTGGCCGTACTATGAGGGTGCTAGAAATTCAGCAGGCAATAACTTCAGCCGACAACAAACAAAGTATCGTGACCTACCATCAGCGCAAGAGTTCTATAATAGTGGCAAACCTGTTACAGCACCAACTTATACCTACCCTCATCTTGGTAATTCTGCTTCGATCATAGTAGGTGATTTTTATACAGGCAATACTTTCCCCTCAATCTATAAAAATGCCTTATTCGTCGGTGATACGAGTCGAGGAACTATTGATGCTTTGACGTTGAATAGTGAGGGTAAAGTTGTCTCGGTTCGGCAGTTTGCTTCTAGTTCGGAAATACCTGAGATAGGAGTACCTGTACAAATTAGCGTTGGAGAAGATGGCAATTTGTACTACGCAAACTTAATTTCAGGTGAGATTAATCGCTTCCGATCTGTTTAGAGATAACTTGAAGAAGGCAGGAGGAATATCTAAGGAGATTTAACTCCTGCTAACATCATGTCCGGCTGATTAGTTGTGGTTGCAAACGAGAAGTATCAGTGAACAGTTATCAAACAGAATTCAGTAGTCAGGAGTCAGAATTCAGCAATGTTTTCTGTACGAGTGGCGGACTTCGGCGTGAGCGCTCAGTCGAACGCTAAATAAGCGGGTTTAAGGCACCCACAAAACAAGAACATTTGGTGGTGCAACAATTAACAATTCAGTGGTGGTCACTGAGCTTTGCCGAAGTGCGGGTCTGAATCCCCCACTGACTTGTACTGAGCCTTGCCTGCCCTGAGCTTTGCTGTTGGCGCAGGGCATCGCTCCTGAATTCTGACTTCTGAATTCTTCTTCAACTGAGATGTTCACTGATTTTCTTTAAGATAACTTTGTCAGAAATCCCAACAATTTTTTCGTTCTTGATGTCAAGAGTGTCCGACGATAAGCATCAGCTGCTTTTTTAATCGCTTCGGCTTGAGTAGGATAAGGATGAATCACGCTGCTTAACTTACTCAAACCTATTTTATTCACAATTGCCGTAGTCACAACTGATATCATCTCACCCGCATGACTGGCGACAATAGTTGCACCGATAATTTTATCAGACCCCTTTTTATGGTGGATTTTGAGAAATCCTGACTCTTCACCATCAGCGATCGCTCGGTCTACACTATTAAAAGGTATCTTGATTGTTGTCACTTCAATGCCTAACTTCTCTGCTTCCTGTTCATACATCCCGACATGGGCAATTTCTGGGTCGGTATAAGTTACCCAAGGCATTACCAGACTACTGAGTTTAGAGCGTCCTAAACCAAAGGGAGCAAACAGCGCATTTTTAATCACAATCCGCGCCGCTGCATCAGCCGCATGGGTAAACTTCCAGTTCATGCAGATATCGCCAGCTGCATAAATTTTGGGATTGGTCGTTTGGAGGTAATCATTCACCTTCACACCTTGACCCTTGTCGTATTCTACCCCTACTGCTTCTAAATTCAAACCTTCCACATTTGGCGATCGCCCCGCACCGACTAAAATTTCGTCTACTGTCACCGAATCTCGATGACCATTTGAGGAAAAGTAAAGCCGTTTCCCCTCGGTAACTGTTACCACCTCTTCCAACTGAGAATTCAAGACGACGCGAATTCCTTCGCTAATTAAAACTTTTTGGAGAATTTCCGCAGCCTCAGTATCTTCTTTATTTAAAAGATGAGAGCCGCGATGGAAAAGTATCACCTCACAACCCAAGCGCCGGAAAGCTTGCGCCAATTCGCAACCAATCGGGCCGCCACCAATTACAGCTAAACGTTCCGGTCGTTGAATCAGGGAAAAAACCGTCTCATTAGTTAGATAACCCGCTTTTTCAAGTCCCGGAACCGACAGTCGTGCGGCTCTAGCACCAGTAGCAATTACAGCTTTTTTAAACCGCAGAGTTTTGTCGCCAACTTCTACAGTATTTTTACTTGCAAATCGGCCGCTACCCAAAAAGACATCGACACCCAACGATGAGAACCGCTCTGCCGAGTCGTTATGGCTGATATCAGCCCTTATCCGCCGCATCCTGGCCATGACTTTGGGAAAATCTACATCAATATTATGTTGGGGTATATTAACTCCCAAGTCTTTAGTGTTCCAGATTTCGCCAACTACGCGAGCCGAGCGAATCACAGTTTTAGATGGTACGCAACCAAAATTTAAGCAATCCCCACCCATGAGATGCTTTTCAATTAACGCCACTTTTAAGCCCAAATCTATCCCTGCTGCAACCCCCGCCACGACTAATCCCGCCGTACCAGCACCAATTACTACTAGGTCGTAAACATCGGCTGGTTGAGGATTAACCCAATTTGGCGGATGGACGTAAGATACTAACTTTTGGTTGTACTCATCCATTGGGCGAACTGTGTTGGTCATTGGTGGTGGCAATTGAGGTTAGATTTAAACGTAAAGGTTCGCAAGGGGAAGCGCAGAGGGGCGCAAAGGAGTTAATTATTGCTCACTTCTTCTTCTAAGGCTTTTTGGGCAATACGGGTTATATAAATTGTAACGGCGACTGTTGCAATAAAACCTACAATCCAAATTGTCCATTGTACAGTTGGGTTAGTGGGTTGATTCTGACTACCAATCATGGCAAGATTACCCGCAAGGGAACCAATATAAACGTACATAATGGTTCCGGGAATCATGCCGACGGAGCCGATAAAGTAATCTTTGAGTGAAACTCCTGTAATTCCAAAGGCATAATTCAATAAGGTAAAAGGAAATATTGGGGACAGTCGCGTTAACAGGACAATTTTTAATCCTTCTTTACCAACTGCTTGGTCAATAGCGGCAAATTTTTTGTTATCGGCAATTTTACGTGCAACCCAGTTTCTTGCTAAATAACGTCCGACGAGGAAAGCAATGGTAGCGCCGATGGTTGCACCAATGAACACGTAAAACGAACCCCAAGCTACACCAAAGATAATACCAGCCCCAAAGGTAAGGATCAAGCCTGGAAAGAAAGCGACAGTAGAGATAATGTAAAGTCCAATAAAAGCGATCGCTCCCACTGTACCAAGGCTATCAATCCACTGCAAAGCATTCCGTAAAATTGCTTGGGGATTGAAAGAATTTGGATTTGCAGATTCTTGTGCCAAGGCAAAGTCTATTTTTAACAAAAAAGCCAGACCTAACGTCAAAAATACTAATCCAATCAATCTAAAATACTTACGCAAGCCTGGGATATTAAATTGATTTGACATATACTTATTTTTCATAACGTGCAAAGGTGAGAGAAATCCAACATAATTTGGGGTTAGTGCTTAAGATGTAATAATGCCTGATCTATTGTTAAAATCCAGATAATTTTAAGTTAATATTCATAAAACCCTCACTTTTTCAATCAGTACTTTTTGCAGTCAGGAGTAATTTTAATGAACAACTGCGTTTTGATGGTGGAAATTATTAACGAGCCGCAACTCCGCTATACAGCGGATAATCTGGGAGTCACTGAAATGCTAGTGCAGTTTCCCAATTCTCAGAAGCCAGAAGATCCGCCAGCCACCCTGAAAGTTGTCGGCTGGGGGAATTTAGCCACAGAAATTCAGTAAAACTACGAAGGCGATCACGTCATCTTGGTAGGACGTTTAAGTATGAATACTGTTGATCGTCCAGAAGGTTTTAAAGAAAAACGCGCTGAATTGACAGTGCAACAAATTCAATCTGTTGGAGGTAGTTTTAATACTGATCCATTGCCTTCAGCAACCGTAACTCCATCATTCACTGAAACTGCTCCACGACAACCATCTTCAGCATCTCGTCCTCCACAACACAACAAGAGGTTCCCACTTACGAGTCACCACGTCCAGCGCCGACACCAGCGACAAATCCTGTTGGCGTTACTCTCCAAGCGACAAGTTACGAACCCATACCTCAAGCGACAAATTATGAGCGAACCACTTATCCAGCAGTGAAAGAGGAAGAACCAGATTCAGATGATATTCCCTTCTAAAGTTGGTAGTTGAGCGGGTATTCAATTTGCTCATAATACTTAGCAAAAAGCATTACAATTAGACAATTTATACAAATAGCTATCCTTTAGGATGTGCTATTTTTTTATCTGCGTTGGCACTTTGCGTCTTGTCGTAAAACATCACTGACTTTAGCGGCGAGTCACGGATAGAGAACGATATACTTTTTTTAACAGCGGTTACAACATTTCATGATAAATGACTACACCTGAAGAATTAGTTACCATTTTTGAACGTATACGTGATGCTACTCAAGACGAGAAAGATATTTTGCTATTAAGGCAATCGCTGAAAAACAGCGATGGTCAGAATGTTTTACAAGTGGCCAAAAATATTACCAAGATTGTTAATGGTAAGGATATTCATATTGGCGATCGCACTTACTATAATATAGATGTTCAAGCTATCGAGGCTGTTCTTAAAGAACTATTAAAAGACTTCATAGAGAGCATTAATCTAGAAAAATCACCTCAACATAATTCTGTTCAGCCTAATTTTTTATCTCAAACTAAAAATAAAGATTTAGTATTAACAAGCGAATCACAAAATCAACAAATTCTTCCTCCAAGAATACCAGCTATTACAAAATTCGAGTTTGAAATCATAACTGTAGACATTCAGGGAATAGAAATTAAGCGTTGTCTTAAACAAGCTGAGTATTTTATAGAAAATTTAGCAGATGGCATTATATTAGAAATGGTTTCTATTGCTGGTGGTAAATTTCAAATGAGTGCACCTCAAGATGAATCTGAATCACTTGAAGATGAACGTCCCCAGCACATAGTTACTTTAAAACCCTTTGTTCTGGGTAAGCATCCTATTACTCAAGCACAGTGGAGAGTTATTGCAAAGCTTCCAAAAATTAAACGCTGTCTTAAACTAGAACCATCTTGTTTTAAGGGAGATAATTTACCTATAGAAAGAGTTTCTTGGTATGATGCACAAGAGTTTTGTGAGCGACTTTCACGAGAAACAGGAAGAAAGTATCGCTTACCTAGCGAAGCTGAATGGGAATATGCCTGTCGTGCTAAAACATCAACTCCATTCCATTTTGGTAATACCATCACAACAAATTTAGCAAATTATTGCAGACTGAACGAAACTATTAATAGTACTGCTCCTCAACAGACAACACAGGTTGGCAGTTTTCCAGCTAATGCGTTTGGAATCTATGATATGCACGGCTTAGTCTGGGAATGGTGCGCTGACTGTGAACACGAAGACTATCAAGGCGCACCATTAGATGGTAGTTCTTGGCTGAATGATGGAAATTCAGAATACCGAATTTTGTGCGGAGGTTCCTGGGATTCTGCTACTCATTTATGCCGTTCTGCATCTCGCTTTTCTGAAGATGCAAGTATCACGGATAAAAAATTTGGTTTTCGGGTTGTCTGTTCTTAGATATAAAGTTAGTTAATTATTAGTAAATTTATACTAGGGTGTGTTAGGTTAAAGCCATAACACACTCTAAACTAATTCTCGAATTATTGTGTAATTAATTGGAAAATTCTCGTTTTTATCTCCTCAATAGACAATGAATCAGAAACTTGTATGCTTGTCTCTCGGCGGATTTGAACCTTAGAATTTATTGATGATCTGCTACACTGCTTTCTGTAAGGATGAGAAAGCCAATTCCAGCTTCCTAATACAGCAAATTTAGTGTCACAAAGCAATATTTTTTCATTTGTTCCTCTACTTTCTATATGTATTTTTTTACCTAGACAAGTTAAAGATGAACCTCGATATTTAGAAAACAATTTCTCTAAATCTTTTTCAATTTGAGCGTCGTTACCATCATTCTCTTCACTACCTTTATTACCATAGATTAATCTAACCTTAACTCCTTTTTCCAAAGCTAAAACAATATCATTCACAAACCGTTTGGATTCATTATCACGAATCCAAGGTGTGACAATTGCCAATTCTTCTTCAGCTTGCTCAATAGCATCTCTAAAAACCTTTAAATGGTCACAATCATAAACTAGAGTTGCTCCAGGCTGAGGCTGTGGTATTTCAGCTTCAGATTTGTAATCTAAAATATCTCCATACTCCCCAATGTGTTCAACAAGCTCACGAGTAAGCTTGCCTTTTTGTAATCTGTGAAGATTACCAACTAAAATAAATAGTTCTTTTGCTCTGGATACTGCAACATTAAGCAGGTTTGGGCGCTTATTAAGCCAGTTAACATTATCTTGTCTTCCGCACACTTTTGTAGATAAGATAATCACCTTTTTCTCAGAACCTTGGAAAGTGTGAATTGTGCCAACAGATTTTGTATCTAATCCAGAGAATTTTTGAGTTAGATGCTCTCTCAATCCGCTAGCATGAGCATTAAAAGGAGAAATAACGCCGATATCTTGTAATGAGTAACCTTGCTTTTGCAAGTGCTGGATTACATCACTCACAGCAAAAATTTCTTCTTTATTAACATTATTGCTAATATTTCCCTCAACATGATAAGCAACTAAGTGGGAATTTAATAAAGAAGTAACTGGTTCTGTTTTTACTTCTAATCCATAGTTAGCAATAGCATTGCAATATTCAATAATGCTAGGTTGACAACGGTAATGCTCAATCAAACAAATCCCTTGACCTTTATCATTGTCTTCTCCAGTTGCTCCAGCAGCGCGATGATAGCTAGTAGCGCTATGTTCTTCCTCTGGACTGTAACAATGGTAATCAATTTCGGTTAATCCTCTGTCAAGAAAAGCTGTTTGGCAATAATCATCGCGTCTTTGGTTGCTGAGGGTGATTACAGGCTCTATTTGTAGAGGATCACCTACAATAATAGCTTTGCGCGATCGCACCAATAACGGAAATGTTTGATGCAAAGGAATCATTCCCGCTTCATCTATAATTGTACGGTCAACACATTCCTTAACCCAAGGAAGTATATTTCTGATGGAAAGCAATGTACCAGTAATGACTGGAAAAAATAAACTCACATTTTTAATATGCTCGTTGAGATTTTCTACCATCTTATTTTTATCTTTCCAATTTCCAGAAAGAACATTTGAATACAGTTCCAAAGAAGGTTTCACACGGTCTTTATAGGAGAGTGCTTGTTGAGTAAGCAATTTCTGCGATAACTTAAATAGCTCCTTCTGCTGCTGATGAAAATTTTGATGAAAGTAATCATAAAAATCTTCCAGTTGAGTAGCCAATCGATTTTCTAAAGACGTTTGCTCTCTACTCGCTTCATCTTTTTGTTGCTCTGTAGTTATGATATCTCCAGAAATTTCTTGTAATCTTCCTTGTACAGTGTTTAGCTCATCCGCTTTTGCTAGCCGTTCATTAACTAACCATAATTGTTGAATTAAATCATTCCGAGTTTCGGGAACTTTGATAGGAAAGATAGTATTAACAGTGTTTGAAATTGCCGATTGACAGACTTCAGCCGTTCTTGTCAAAATCTGTCTTTCTGTTCTGCCAGAAAACCAAAGTAATATCTTCTTCCACCAAGAGATTCTTCCTTCAGGAAGTCGCATTTTAGCAGTATTTAGTAGAACTTCAAGTTGTCTATAAGCTTCTACTGGAAGTTTTTTATAGTCGGATAATTGTGCGGCTCGTCTCTGAAAGGTCGTTCTGGCGGCTAATATTTCTTCTAAATACTGTTGAAGTGTTTGTATTTTTTCTAAAATTTGAGTAAGTCGTTCTTCATCTAAAGTTCTTTGATGACGTTTTTCTAAAAAGTTCGATTCTTCAGCCTCTAACTCATTTTTTATCTGTTTTATTTGCTGTGTTAGAGTATTAAAACGGCTTTTATTAAAACTATTCTGTTGTAAATAGTCCAGTGCTTGCTGTAAATGTTCTAAAGCACCACCAGCAGATTGTATATTAACTTTACTTCCTCCTTTGAGATAGAGAAAATCATGTTCTAAAGATTCATCTTTTAACCAATCATCTAACTTGTCAATGACATTTTCAACTGCTTTGTTATTGGTACTACTAATAACAGTTAAGTTATTAATGTCTTGGTCAGTTTCAATTAGACCGAGTGCGCGTTGGACTACCTGTTGAGCGATGAGATGAAGGATAAGAGTAGTTTTCCCGGAACCTGGTGGACCTTGGACAGCTGTCATCGGTTCGGTTTGAGCGTGTTTCAGTGCTGTTGATTGCGATTTAGTCGGTGCGTGAGTTGGAAAAGCACCCATGTAAGTAACTTCGTGTTCTGGAAGTTGAGGCAAACCGAACAAATATTCATAAGCCGGATGTCTTGGTTTTAACCAATTTTTGGAGCCTGACTTGATTTCTTTCAAATCTTGCTTGAGATTCCTAGAATATATTGCTCCTGTAAACGCAAACAAGTATGGCTGGCGTTGAATTTGGTAGCGACGAGGTATGGTAACGTGTTGCATCCACTCATCATAGGTCTGAAATTCTTGCCCAAATGTAGTTTCGAGAAACCGTCGCAGTCCATCTTGGGTAATCAACTGCTCACGTTGTTCATCATCCAATCCAAGGAAGGTGGCTAGGTTATCTCCCGCTTCCATCAGTTTTAACTCGTCAAGACTCCATCCTGCTTCTCGGTACTCTCCTTTGAGAATGGATGTAACATCCAAACTAAACAGAGGACAGAAAAAATATTTTCCCTTGTCTACATCAATAAATTGGGGAAAAGATAATGCCCACACAGTTTCCTGTTGACCTTGTTGGACTTTGGCAACTTTTTGTTGCAGTTCTAAAAAAATGGTTGACTCAATCAATACATGGTTGCTCACTAGCTTGACACCACGCTCTTTTACCGTATCCTGATTAGCTGCTTCAATCCTAGCGTTACTGTAATCATCTAAAGCAATGTAATCGAACCACGCATTGAGAATTGCATCTACCTTGCTAGTTGCGTTCAAAATTACCTCCAGATTGCCTTACTAGTTTTAGTTTTCTATGTATTATTACTAACTAACTGGGATACTAATGAAAATTACGCCAAATATATATTTTACGCAGCAGTTATTTGTTGTACACGTCACCAATATGCATATTACGAGCTTCATTAATATTCGTGATAAACTTTCCATACTGGTTTATCGTCTCGGCAATTTTATTAATATTTTGTCTAGCTTGGGGCTTAACTTCATCCCATCCCTTATCAGGTAAACCTTTACCACCCTGAAGTTTAGCAATTACAAAATCCCCTGCATCCATATCAAAATGCGGAATTTGTTCTGCATTGTACAACTTACGCGCACTTTCAGACACAGTTTTACCCAAATAATTCATTAAATTAGAAACCCGAACTTCTGTATCACCAGGCTGATTGCCAGCACCTTGCAAAGCTTCGAGAAAGTGATAAGTATAGATGCTGCTTGATTCATCTTTTATCCAAGATTGTTGTTCTCCTTCAGAGGAAGTAAAAACTACTCTACCTTTGCCTTGTTTAAAATCATCAATCAAACTTTTAGAGGGAGCTACTCGAATAAAATCTTCAAATTCTTCTTCTAATTCCAAATCAGCCTCTTTAGAAGTTGCCATTCCTGCTGCATGACAACTATCAATCACAACTAATAAACGTTCTGCTTTTATTTGTCGTAATGCATCCGTGAAAGTTTCTGCCGCCAGAGCGGAACTAGCAAGTTTAGTTGGCTTAATATCATGTTGTAGTAAATAATAATTTTGCGTATTTTTATCTATCCAGCCATGCCCTGAATAATAAACAAATATGGTTGCATTAGGGTCTGCGGCTGATTTTTCTTTTAACCAATTTAATCCATCTAGAACAACGGCTTTATTTGCTTCTTGATTATTCAGCACCCGAATATGATCTTTATCATCGTTATAGGCACATAGTTGCGGGTCAATTAAAGCAGCATAAATTGCTTGAGTATCTTTTACTGTTACTGGCAGCGAAAGCTTACTATATTTAGATTCTCCTACACCAATTAATAGTGCATAACCGTGAGTAAATTTATCGCTCACTTTGATCTAACTCCATATCCATAAGTGATACTTAAGTGATTTTACAGAGAATATCTGTTATTTATCTAAATATAACAAAGTATTAACTAAGTCAGTGGCATTTACAACATAAACACCACCAACCTCATTGCGTGGTGCCAATTTTCTGTGGTTAATGCTGTTATGTAAAGACTGGAATTCTGAAAAAAGAGTATACCATGAACTGATCGCAATTTCCCGAAATCACAAGCAGTTCTATATCGCAAATGCGTGTATATTGTGGAAGTATGCGATGTCAGAAAAACTGCCAAGGAGTGTAAAAACCAAATTTACCGACATATACATCAAAACTATTGTTAAAATCCAAATAATTTTAAGTTAATATTCATACTAAACTCCTATGAGAGAAACTGTCCTAGAGGTTCGCAATCTCCAAGTTGAATTTCCCAGTGATGGCAACACTGTCAGAGCTTTGGATGGTATTTCCTTTGCGCTGCATCGGGGTGAAACTCTAGGAATAGTAGGAGAGTCCGGGAGTGGGAAATCAGTCACAGCCCTGGCTGTAATGGGTCTGTTGCAGACTCCCGGTATAGTTACTGGCGGTGAAATCTGGTTTCGTCCTCAGGAGAATGCCAACTCCATCAATTTGGTGAAATTGCCTCCTGAGCAAATGCAGCTACACCGAGGCGGCGACATCGCCATGATTTTTCAAGAACCGATGAGTTCGCTTAATCCCGTTTATAACATTGGGTTTCAGCTAACAGAAGCGATTATGCGGCATCAAAATGTGTCAGCAGCCCAAGCAAAACAAATTGCGATCGCAGGTTTACAAGAGGTAAAACTTCTACCTAGCGATGAGGAGATACAACAGCAGTATACCGAAACTTCATCGAAACTAGATCCATCAAAGTTACCACAGTTGGTCAAAGAACACAAACAAGCCATGCTGGAACGCTACCCTCATCAACTTTCTGGGGGTCAGTTGCAACGGGTAATGATTGCAATGGCAATTTCTTGCAACCCATTAATCTTAATTGCCGATGAACCAACCACAGCCTTGGATGTGACGGTGCAAGCGACAATTTTGGAGTTAATCCGAGAATTGCAGCAAAACCGTGACATGGCAATGATTTTCATCACTCACGACTTGGGGCTAATTTCGGAAATTGCTGACGAAGTAGCGGTAATGTATAGAGGTAAAGTTGTGGAGTCTGGTGCTTCTGACCAAATTTTCAGCAGTCCCCAGCATCCATATACTAAAGGTTTGATCGCCTGCCGTCCCTCACTAGACCGCCGTCCCCAAAAATTACTCACCGTTTCCGACTACATGAGTGCAGAAGAAACAGCAACGGGACAACTAGTAATTCAGGCGAAAGAACCCCCACAACCCATAGAAATCACCACCGAAGAGATTGCTGCCAGATTGGCAAACTTCAATGAGCAGGAACCCCTGCTGCAAATCTGCAACCTGAAAGTTGGTTTTCCGGTGCGCGGTGTATTTGGCGGTACAAAACGCTACAATATGGCAGTTAATGACGTTTCCTTTGATGTTAAACCAGGAGAAACACTAGGATTAGTTGGAGAGTCTGGTTGCGGTAAGACCACCCTCGGCAGAACCTTGCTGCGATTAATTGAACCGATGAGTGGTCAGATTATCTTTGAGAAACAAGATATTACTAGCCTCAAAGGAGAAGCGTTGCAAAAACTGCGACGAGAAATGCAAATAGTTTTCCAAAATCCTTTTAGTTCCCTCGACCCCCGCATGAAGGTTGGGGACGCAGTGATGGAACCGTTGTTAATTCACGCCGTTGGTAAGACAAAGCAACAACGACGCCAACGAGTAGCCGAACTCTTAGAACGGGTAGGGTTGAATGCAGATGCAATTAACCGCTATCCTCATCAGTTTTCTGGCGGTCAGCGCCAACGGATTTGTATTGCCCGTTCTTTGGCGTTAAATCCTAAGTTTATCATTTGCGATGAGTCAGTTTCAGCACTGGATGTTTCAGTACAGGCGCAGGTATTAAATCTGCTGAAAGAATTACAGTCAGATTTTCAGCTTACTTATATTTTTATTTCTCATGATTTAAGTGTAGTGAAATTTATGAGCGATCGCATTTTAGTCATGAATCGCGGTCAAATTGTCGAACAAGGAACAGCCGAAAGCATTTACCAAAATCCTCAAGAGGAATACACCCAAAAATTAATTGCTGCCATTCCTACTGGTAGCGCCGAACGTGTGCGAAATCACCATCTACGGGCTTTATAAAAGCGATTAGATTTTTTAAAGGGGATCATCACCGAAAAGGTAGTGCTGGTACAATTGTACCGCTAGTGATGCCTGTAACAACTAAGGAATGCGATCGCATTCCTTAACAAGTAAATTTACTGTTAAATAAAAATTAATACCGAACAAATATCACAATACAAAACTATTACTTCAGCGAGCTAATAGGCAGAATAAGCCACTAGAGTCTTAACCGATGTGTCTACTACAACGAAGTAAAAAAAGCATCATTAAAGCCTCGTAATCTCTCGTATAGGGAAAAAGCAGATGCGTGTTACTGTTTTAATCTCATCGTCTTTTCTTCGCGGCTTTCCCTATGCATCTGCACTATTTACACCCCCAACACCTTGAAGAATTAGTCAAGAGTAGTGGTATAGACTTACACTTAGTGCAACTCAACTTTCGGTCGCTCCAAGGTGTAACCGCCTATGAGTACCTGTTGATTTCTGAACTGCTTCCTCGCACTAATACCGGAATGGTGAAAAGTAGTTTATTGCAGCGTTATGCTCATATCACTGAAGGTGGTTGGTGGTGTTCAGGGTTAGACCCTTTGAACAATTGGCAAATGATGGAATGGGGATGCTTTAAGCCAAATGAACCCCGACAAAATAACAATGGCAAATCCATCAAATACGAGCATCCCCCTAGTACGCCAACACGGGTGTTTTGTTTGCGGGTAACGCTGCAAATATGGCAGCAAGTTGCTGCACGTTACAATCTAACTATGCCTGATAATATTAGCCTTACCCTCGATGGTGAAGTTGCAGGCTTTTGGCAATGGGTGATGGAACAGAATATCCCTCTCGTCATCTGCGAGGGTGTCAAGAAAGCAGCGACGCTATTGACACAAGGATATGCAGCTATTGCTATTCCCGGAATTACTAGTGGTTATCGAGTTGTCAAAGATGAATTTGGTAAAGTTACCCGTCGTCAGCTGATTCCAGATTTAGCAGCCTTTGCGATTACAAAGCGCAGCTTTTATATTTGTTTTGATTTTGAAACTCAACCTAAGAAAATTGCTGCGATAAATAATGCCATTTCTCAACTTGGTTGTTTATTCCAGCAAAAAAATTGCCCTGTTAAAGTCATTGAACTTCCAGGAATAGAAAAAGGAGTTGATGAGTTTATCGTTGCTAAAGGTGCAACTAGTTTCGATAAAGTTTATCGCCAAAGCGTTGATTTAGAGATTTATCTTGCTCAAACTAAACCCCATACAGAGTTAACCATTCCGGCTGCACTAACCTTCAATCGTCCTTATATAGGTGAAATACCTTATCCTACCTCTGGATTAGTAGGAGTCAAGTCGGCTAAAGGAACGGGTAAAACTACAGCACTACAAGCCGTTGTTCAGCAGGCCAAAAGCCGAAATCAACCTGTTTTATTAATTACTCACAGAATTTTACTGGGACGATTTTTGTGTGAGAAAATTGGAATTAAATGGGGCATGGAAAAAGAATCTGGATTACTTCTTAGTAATTACCAACTACCAATTAATAAATCATTTGGTTTGTGCGTTGATTCAATTTGGAAGCTTAACCCTGAAAATTGGCACGGGGCAATAATAATTTTGGATGAAGTAGAGCAATCTTTGTGGCATTTATTAAACAGTAGTACTTGTAAACATAAGCGGGTAAAAATATTAAAGTTATTTCAGCAACTAATTTCCACAGTTTTAACAACTGGAGGGTTAATAATTGCCCAAGATGCTGATTTATCAGATGTTTCACTAGAATATTTACAGGGATTAGCGGGAATTAAATTAACACCTTGGGTAGTTCTTAACCAGTGGAAACCTCAGCAAGGTTGGGACGTTACTTTTTATGATTCGCCGAACCCAACGCCGCTAATTCACCAACTAGAATTGGATTTACTTGCTGGACGTAAATGTTATGTTACTACTGATAGTCGCGCTGGGCGTTATAGTTGTGAAACAGTTGAACGTTATCTGAAAGAACGGCTACAAAAATTACGACGACAATTTCCTAAAACCTTGGTAGTTAGTAGCCACACTACAAATACACCTGGCCATGCTGCGGTTGATTTTATTGCAGCTATCAATCAAAAAATATCTGAATATGACGGCGTTTTTGTTACCCCTAGCCTTGGTACAGGAATTAGTATTGATGTCCAACATTTCGACCGAGTTTACGGCATTTTTCAAGGGGTAATTCCTGACTCGGAAGCACGACAAGCATTAGCGAGGGTGCGAGATGATGTGCCGCGTGTTGTCTGGTGTGCTAAACGAGGTATTGGTTTAATTGGTAGTGGTAGTACAAATTATCGCTTGCTATCTAATTGGTATCAAGAAAATCAAAAAGAAAACTTAGCTTTGCTTAGTCCCTTACATAAAATAGATGTAGATTTGCCTTTAGTTCATGACCCAATTCATTTGCGAACCTGGGCGAAGTTGTCTGCAAGGGTAAATGCTTCTATTCGCCTCTACCGTCAATCGATGCAAGATGGTTTGATTGCTGATGGGCATCAAATTCAAATGCGGAGTAATGCTGTTCACAATAATATTATTCGAGATTTACGCCTGGCCTTCCTGGCGACTGACACCGATGATTTAGAAACTCGCAGAAGGTTAATTTTAGAAATTGTCCAAGTTCAAAAAGATTGGGCGCAAAGCCGTCAAAAAGCTAAAGACATTAAACGCAAAATTAAAGATATTAGGCAGCAAAATCAATTAACGATGGCAACTGCTGTAGCTCATGCTAAGGATATGAATTATGTAGAACATGAGCAGCTATTAGTTAAACAATCTTTGACTAGTGAAGAACGAAACCGAATTAATAAGTATGTTATTAGACAAAAATATGGGGTAGAAGTTACTCCTTGGTTAAAGTTGCAGGATGACCAAGGATACTATCCTCAACTTTTAATTCACTATTATCTAACTCACGAAAGCGAGTATTTTCATGTTAGAGATGAGCAGGAATGGCATCAACAATTATCTTGGGGTGAAGGGAAAGTTTTTCTACCAGATTTAAAAACTTATACGCTGAAAGTTGAGGCAATGAGAGCTTTGGGAATGCTTCAATTTATCGAAGCAGAACGAGAATTTGCCGAGAGTGATATAGATTTAATATTGCTGAAAGATGTTGCTTTTCGACATAGTAAACATATTAAAAGAGCGCTTGGTATTAATTTAGTTGGAGAGAAGGAGCAGGTTTCAGCGATAAAAATACTCAGCCGATTGTTGCATTTGCTGGGTTTGAAACTAAAGCGGGTAAATGAGGTTTATCAAATCGACCCAGAGACGCTATATGATGGCAGGGAAAAAATCTTTGCAGTTTGGCATCAAAGGGATGAGCTGATGTTGGCTGATGTTAAGAGTGTTGGCTATGAGATGGCAAATTATTCTTCAGACTGGGAGGTTGAGATTATACAAAACCAGCCTGTTAAAGCCAGGGCTATTTCATTCTAGACATAAACCGCCCAGAACTAAAGTTCCTTTTCTTATAGCTAAAGTCCGTTAAAACGGACTATAACATGAGTCTCAGTCGCCTTTAGACGACTTTCGCTATTAGACTCAGAATTCATTCTGAGGCGGACTAGATGAGAATGAAATAGCCCTGCTGTTAAAGCGAACTATATGGCGTTTGTTCCTACTCTGCCATTATTAAAGATATAAACCAACACGCTTGGGTTAAGGCTAAAAACTAAAACTGGTGTAGGTTGGGGAGCTACTGCGCCCTTGCGGTTTCCCAACTTGTACCCCTGTGGGGAAGCAAGCTACGCGCAACGTCTCCCCTTCTCCCAAAGGGAGAAGCTAGCGCCAAGGGAGAAGCAAGTGGTGTTTGAGGAATGAAACTCAACATTTTATCCTTGTTCATGTTGGGTTTCACTCCCGTTCAACCCAACCTACATTGAGAGATTTTATTGCAAGTAATCACCTAAACATGATATAATCTCTTTAAATATTCTGAACCTTGGGCTGTGCGCCTCTACAAGCAATCTAGTTTCACTTAAGTATATTTATTCCTCAAATTCCAGGGTTGTGGGGGAATCAAGTTTTATCCGAACTGTATTCGGACGACAGGGGCTTCCCCAACAAACTTGCCCAGAAGGCATATCCGTAAAAACGCTACTACGAGCGCCAATCACAGCATTAGCCCCGATTTTTACTCCTGCACCAATGAAACAATCTGCTGCCACCCATGCGCCATTGTCAATAGTGATACTAGCTGTTTTTAACCCAAAAGCCGAGTCTTGAATATCATGACTACCAGTACACAGATAACTTTTTTGCGAAATTACGCAGTGTTCACCGATGCGGATTTGATCGAGGCTGTATAAAACTACGTTATCTCCAATCCAACTATAGTTACCAATGGTGACTTTCCAAGGGTAGGTGAAGCGGGCAGTGGGTCGAATTAATACACCTTTGCCGATACAAGCGCCAAATAGTCGTAGCAGAGAACAACGCAGAATATTTAACGGTTGAGGAGTGAGGGGAAAAGCGATCGCTTGTACAAACCACCATAAAAAAATATACCAACTTGGCCGTCCCCGGTCAAACCAAGATTGATCGTATTTGCGTAAGTCTACAAAAGGTTGATCATTTGTCATTTGTCAAAAGTAGAGACACGATTAATCGCCTCTGTTAAGAGTCAATAGTCAATAGTTTTCCCTCTGTTTCCCTGCTCACTTGCTCAGCTGCTCCCTCCGTTGAGATAGTTGCAGTATTTAAGTGACCACCACAGCTGCGTAATTCGTAAAGTTTAACCCCAATTTGATATTCATATTGACTCAGCAAGCGTGCATAGATATATCCTGCTTTGCCATCCAAAAAACCACGTTGAATAATATAAAACAAAACAAACCGCAAAATGGGTCTAAATGGCAGGTGTACCCACACTTTTTTCAAAAAGCGCTTGCGTTGCACTGCATCACCAAATAGATTCGCTCCAATAGTACCGCTATCACCTTTACCTGTGAGAATATTAAAATAAACACTAGCTTCCCAGTTGGAATAGCGGTTGTGTCGTTCTAACCAGTGGTAAAGGTCGCGGAAGTCTTCGTGGAGCATATCATTTTTGAGATACCCAACTTTCCCCTGCAAAATCACGTGTTCGTGAACTTCGTTATCACCAGTATTAGGAATATCCTCAGTATTTAAATTTTCGTAGCGACCTTTTTTATGTTGAAATAAACGCAGATTCCAATCGGGATATTTACCACCATAACGAATCCATTTTCCTAAGAAAAATACGCGGCGGTTGAGATAATAACCTGTATATTCAGCGTTTTGAATTGCTTGGTCAATTTCTTCCCAAAGTTCGGGGGGGATGCGCTCATCGCAATCGACAATTAGCACCCATTCGTTGCGAAAAGGTAGATTATCTAAAGACCAATTTTTCTTTTTGGGCCAGCGTCCATTGAAGCTGAATTGCACGACGTTGACACCGTGACTTTTAGAAATTTCAACACTCTTGTCGGTGCTTTGAGAATCTACTACAAATATTTCATCTGCTCTGGTGAGGCTAGCGAGGCAGGCAGGCAAGTTTACTTGTTCGTTTTTTGCCGGAATTAGTACGGAAACTGGAATTTTAGATGTCATACGAGTATAAATTATGTTGTTGATTATTTCTTATTTGATGTGGATAAAAGACCTTGAATAGCAGCATTTAAGTACCCAATCTGACCATAAGCATACACAAGTTTGTCAAACCGTTCTGCTGGATCAGAGAAATATTGCAATGCTTTATACAAGCCGCGCACAAACCGTTCGCCACCCCGCTGCAACTGAGCGATACCAGCTTTACCAGCAAGTTGTTCTCGATAGCACTCACTGATACCTTGCCACCAGCCTCGGTTTAAAAACCAGGAGCGTTGGAGGCGTTCTGGAGCAACATTGTGAGCGACTAGTGCTTCGGGAAGATAAGCGACTTGCCAACCACGCTGTAGGGCAAATTCGGTCATTTGCAGCTCTTCATTAGATAAGAGATTTTTCCCAACTCGACCGAGATGAGGATCAAAACCGCCAATTTCTTCTAAGAAACTGCGGCGGATGGAGTAATTTAAACCTCTGGGTGTTAAACCAGGTTGCTCTATATAGATGATACTGTCACCCAAGTCGTATGCACCCAGATTTGCCGCTAGCCCCGGAGATAGCCACCGTGGTTGTTGGATTCCTTCAGGCCAGAGGAGAGTGACTTTGCCACCAGCGATCGCTAGTTTAGAGTTATTATAGGCAAAATATAAAACTTGTAGCCAACCCTTGCTAGCAACGGCATCATCATCCAGATAAGCAATAATATCAGCACTAGCTACTTTGGCACCCGTGTTGCGGGCGACAGATAAACCGATGGTGGGTTCAAAGACATATTTCAGGCGCGGATTGTGGGCCCTTTGTTCTACAACCTCACGAGTGCGATCGTTAGAAGCATTATCAACTACTACAACTTCAAAGTTAGCAGCGAAATCCTGGGCTAAAAGACTATCAATTGCAGCACCTAAATAGGTATCTCGATTGTGGGTACAGATAATGGCAGAGATTTGGTTGTCTGGCATAGATTTAATTTTGGATTTAAGATTTTAATCTCAAATCTAACTCACATCTCCTGAGAGTTAATTTAAACCAAAAGTTACCGACCCACCAACCGGGTTTTTTCGGAAATAATCTTTAAAACTTCATGTTTGTTGAATATGACTGCGTAAAACTACAAGAGTTTGGGCTAATTGACTCAGATTGGTTTCCAAAGATTGCTTGCGCCCTAACAGTTGACGTAACTTTTGGTAACGAGCGATCGCCATGCTAACATTGGGAACCTGATCGGCTGGACATGGGCGTGACCAGACTTTACCTGTATCATCCACACCACACAGGCGGTAGCCAGTAATAGATGATTCATAGGATACTTTACCACCAGCCGCGCAAATTTCTTCCACATAGTGCATCAAGCGGTCAACTTCTGCATGGCGCAGGGTTGCGGTTCCTTCCGGTTCTGGTTCCTGGGGATTGGATTCTAACCAGCCATTGACAATTGGTCCTTCTAAGTAAATATCCTGAATTTGCTTCAAAATATTTTGTAATTCTGTTTGCCAACCGGCGACAGTTTCCTGAATTTCTCCCAATAGATTCATCGCCAAGGCTGGATTGGCGCCGTGGCGATGGCTACTAAAGCTTGGAGTTTTCAACTTAGGTAGGCTGGGTGTTTTGCTACCATTCTCTTGTGTTTGAAAGGTCTGCACAGAGTCATGGTGAGGAAATAAATTTTGTTCATAAGGATAATCACTCTCAGTACCTACGCCCAAGTCAACTGTTTGCCCTTGTGTCTTTGGTTTCTCATCCTCAGCCGATGAAATTTGTGTACTTTCTGTAGGTTCGTTAGCTCCGACGCTGATTCTAAAGGAGAAAGGCCTTTTTGTTGTGGTTGAATCACCTGTTTCGGCGGTAGAGGCAGTGCCGCGATTTCCTAAATCGTGTAGAGTTGCTTCGATGCGTTTTAAGCCTGCGTTCATAAAGACATCCTAAAGTTTGCTGTCCCCAATTTGAATAATTAAGAATGGGGTTGTTGGGATTTTTGGCTTTTGCCAGCCGTGGCATTAATGATGCTGGTGCTAATTTTATCTCTTAAAAGTTATTTGAAACCAAAAATCTTACTTATGAAGTAAAAACTGCGATGATACACTGTAACTAGCTACTTATTTAGGACTTACACACAACTACACGCTGTCGGGGAAATTCATGAATTGTTCGGCGTTGCATATTTGCGGGATGATTTATGTCACGCAGAGGAGCCAGTGCGTTGGGCGGCTCTGCCGACTTGTTCGCGCAGCGTCTCCGGTAAGGAGAAGCACCTGGCGTCGCGCAGAGACGCAGAGAGGATAAGGAGTTTTAGATTTCAATAGATAACATTTCATCCCTTGATTCAGCAACGCCAATTGTTCCTACCTGAAATCAGGGTTTTGGCTATTGTTTGCGTAAGTTCTATTATTGTTAAGATTCTCAGGAAACAACTTTGGGTAAAGTTATTTTAGTAATAGGGCCAGCCCGATCTGGTAAAAGTGAATGGGCAGAAACTCTAGCTATGCAGTCAGGGAAAGCAGTTGTTTACGTAGCAACAGCCACCGATAACCCAGATGACGCAGAGTGGCATCAACGCATTTTAGAACACCAACAACGTCGTCCCCAAGATTGGGTAACTCTATTAGTACCTGTGGAACTGTCTGCTACTCTTGCTGATGCCAAACCCTATACCTGCCTTTTAGTTGATTCTTTAGGAACTTGGGTAGCTAATCTGCTAGAAGAGGACGAATCTAGCTGGCAAAACATCCTTGTAGAACTGTTAGAGACGGTGGATTTGGTTGCTGCTGATCTGCTGTTTGTAGCTGAAGAAGTGGGTTGGGGTGTAGTACCAGCTTATCCCCTTGGGAGAACGTTCCGCGATCGCCTGGGTTCTTTAGTGCGCCAGCTAGGTGCATTTAGCGAAACTGTTTATTTGGTTACTGGTGGCCATGTCCTCAATCTGAGCGTCCTTGGTTCGCCATTACCAAATATAAAAAAGCTTCCAGAGTAGGGAGTCAAGATTTTTAACTCTTGGTTCAAATTAATCCAAAATCCGTCTAGTAAAGTTGAAGGTATAAGTAATAAATTAAAATGGTCAGCGTATCTTGCTTGATCTGAGCGATCGCTTTATGGCCATTACAAAACGGCGGCTACCGACATTTTTACAGTTTGCCAAAACTTCCAATCTTTCCCAGAAACTCATGCTCATCGGGTTAGCCATTACCCTCTTTTTTATCTTCCTGGCATTCTTCGCTCCCATATTCCAGGCTTGGGGATGGCTGCAAAACCCGAAAGATTTTCTCTCTAACCCAATTCACGAGCCACCCTCAGCTAAACATTGGTTTGGTACTAGTCGTCTGGGTTATGATGTCTTCTCCCGGACAATGTTCGGCGCTCAAGCTGCTTTGCTGGTGGTGATTTTGGCAACAGCGCTGAGTATGATTATCGGTGTGCCTTTGGGGATGCTGAGTGGCTATCTTGGCGGTAAA
The DNA here is from genome assembly GCF_041747015.1 of Nostoc sp. Lineage (GTDB taxonomy): Bacteria > Cyanobacteriota > Cyanobacteriia > Cyanobacteriales > Nostocaceae > Nostoc. The sequence goes on along the minus strand of NZ_JBGTFY010000033.1, from coordinate 26,432 downwards.
TTGGATAAAGTGTTGCTGTTTATTATGGATAGCATCTACACCCTACCGGGACTACTGCTGTCTGTGACACTGGCGTTTGTGGTGGGGCGTGGGATATTGAATGCAGCGATCGCTATTAGCATTGCTTACATCCCCCAATATTACCGTGTTGTTCGCAACCACACCGTGAGCGTGAAAACTGAAGTATTCATCGAAGCTGCTCAAGCAATGGGTGCTTCCACTTGGGTTGTGCTTTCTCGATATCTATTTTTTAACGTCATTCAAAGTGTACCCGTATTATTCACACTCAACGCCGCTGATGCGATTTTAGTGTTGGGCGGTTTGGGCTTTTTGGGGCTAGGACTTCCCGAAGAGGTGCCAGAATGGGGACATGATTTAAAACAAGCCCTAGAAGCTTTACCTACTGGCATTTGGTGGACTACGCTTTTCCCTGGTTTAATGATGACATTTATGGTAGTAGGGTTATCACTACTTGGTGAGGGGTTAAATGAATTTGTCAATCCCCGATTACGCAGAGATAATAGAATCCGAAAGTAGTCAATGGTCATTGGTCATTAGTCATTAGTTTTAGACAAAGAACAAATAAACAATACAGAGATTTGTATGAAAGATAATCTAACGTTAATTGCTGCCGCTACTGGCGGGTTTATGCTTTCTGTTGCCCTTGCTGGTATTTTACGAGGTGCGCCAATTACAGCTTGGCAAGAGCAATCGAGTTTTTGGACTACGACTGTTGCTGATTTACAGAGATCGGAGTTGAAAGCTCCGCGTCTTCTCCCAACGGCAGACGCTGCGCGAACAGATCGGGGATGAAAACGACTCGCACCCAATAATAGGGAATAGGGAATAGCTGTTCACCAATACCCAATACCCAATACCCAATACCAAATGACAAATGACAAATGACAAAATTCAAGTAATTGGCATTGATGTGGGGGGAACAGCGATTAAGCTGGGACGTTTTACAGATGATGGTACTTGTCTCTTATCTTTGACTGTGGCATCTCCTCAACCAACGACACCAGGGGATGTGCTGGCGGTAATTGTGGATGCGATCGCTCAAATTGATCCAGATAACCAAACTGTTGCAATTGGTGTTGGTACTCCAGGGCCTGCCGATGCAACGGGGCGCATTGCCAAAATCGCCATTAACTTACCTGGATGGCGCGATGTGCCTTTAGCTGACTGGTTAGAAGCTAAAACTGGTAAACCTACTGCGATCGCTAATGATGCTAATTGCGCTCTTTTGGGAGAAGCTTGGTTAGGAGCCGGTTGCAACTTTCAAAATCTGATTCTGCTAACTTTAGGGACTGGGGTTGGTGGCGCAATTATCCTCGATGGCAAATTGTTTGTTGGGCATCAAGGAGCTGCTGGGGAATTAGGTTTAATATTATTCAACCCTGATGGTCCAATGTGTAATAGTGGCAATCAAGGCTCTTTGGAACAGTACGCCTCTGCTACTGCGATTCGTCGCCGCACTCTCAAGGAACCCGCCGAGTTGGGTGTTCTTGCCCAACAAGGAGATCCCGCAGCATTGAATTTTTGGGAAGAATATGGTAGGAATTTGGGAACTGGTTTGACGAGTTTGATTTATGTATTGACACCAGAAGCGATCGTGATTGGTGGCGGTATTAGTGGCAGCTTTGAATTTTTCTTACCAGCAGTGAAGGCAGAAATTGAGAAGCGAGTACAGCCTTTATCACGAGCGGGGTTACAAATTTTGCCAGCGAAGTTAGGCAATTTTGCTGGGATAGTGGGTGCAGCAAAGTTGGCGTGGCAACTCTATTCAGGATTTTAGATATGGTTCAAACAATCCCAGCTAGAGACATCAGTCTTTACGAATTAGAAGAAAAATTTGGTTTGCAACTTGCCAAAGACACCAACTTCTTTACAGAATGGGCAGAAAATTTACCCACTCTGACTGATAATGAAAAGCAAGCGATGTCTACGACGGGCTACGCCTACGCCCGAGTGAAAAGCAACTATTTAAACTTGAATAAGCATCGTTTGATGTCAGAAGAGGCGGTAAAAATGGTAGTGCTGTCTCCTTTACTCGATTTAGCTGGGTTTTATCAACTTCCTTTTGAGATTGAAACCGAGACTTCTGTTGAGATTTCTGCTGAAGACGAGAGCTTTATTGTTAAAGGAAACATTGATGTTCTTGTCATCCAAAAACGTTTTTGGGTACTTGTTATCGAATCTAAAAGTAGTAAATTTGATGTGATGACAGCCTTACCTCAAGCACTGACTTATATGCTTGATTGTCCAAATATTTCACAACCCACTTTTGCTTTATTAATCAACGGTAGGGAATTTGTTTTTGTCAAAATGATTCAACAAGAACATCCTTGGTATGCACGATCTTATGCCTTATCAATTGAACGTGATTCAGAACTACACCAAGTACTTAGTATATTGAAGCGCCTTAGAGAATTAATTGTGCTTTTACTCTCTGAATGACCAAATTGTTTTTTGGGAGAATGCGGTAAGCGGAGTTATGCCATCAGGCTTATCGCCTACCTATACTTGCAACTTAAATCCAGGTAATATATCTTCTCCAGAAAGAATCGCCGGCATTTGAATAACTTCTACAGCTTTCAAAAGTCGATAAATTTCCACTTGCTTATTTTGAGGATTAATTAGCCAACCTAAACGCAAACCATTTTCTATGTATTCCTTCATTTTCGCTTGAATAGGTGCAAGCCTATCTGTTTCGGAACGCAGTTCAATTGCAAAATCGGGTATAAGTGGCGGAAATTTTTTTCGCTGTTCTAGTGTTAAAGCTTCCCACCGTTCCAACTTTACCCAAGACGCATCAGGGGAACGTTTTGCACCATTTGGAAGTATAAAGATAGTTGAAGAACTAAAAACTTTGCCTAATTTAGCTTGACGATTCCAGATTTCTAAATCGGTAATTAGTCCAGCTTCTTGATTTCCGCTTTCTCCTCCTACTGGTGGCACAATTATTAATTCTCCTGCTTCATTCATTTCCAGGCTTAAATCGCTATTGGCAATACATAACTGATAAAATTGCTCATCGGTTAAATGAGCAATCGGTTCTAGATTAAGCACAACAGTATTCATTAAATCTTTCCTCGTGCCTTTATTGCTAACATCGTTATCTTTAGTTAAAACTTTATTATCAATTAATACTAAGATAAAGAATGTCCTGTTGCATTGTGAACATATTGCACCACTTTTTGATATGATTCGGGATTACTCACAGGGCTGATAATGATGGGGATAGTGCCATCCGGCAACCAAAAAGTTATCCTACTATTCGGTTCATGACAAAAGGAACTAATACAGTTGAGATTAATTACATATTCGTTTTTTTCGTAAATTATTTTCACCCAGTGGGCATGATCTAATTCCAATCCTGTAACGCATTCTAGATAATCGAGAACTTTTTGATAATCTTCAATATTATTTTGCGGATTAATCACTATGGGAATAGCACTATCGGGTAACCAAAAAGTAACCCTGCCATTCCGCTCATAACAAAAAGCATGGACACGTTCAAAATTTACTACATATTCTTTCCTCTCGTAAAGGATTGTTACCCAGTACGCCACAACATCTCCTCAAGTCCGAAATTTATGAATGATGCACCCTGTATGTCCAAATCTACTGAAGCCTTAAGTTAATGTTGCTATCCACCAATTCAAAATCTAAAAAATTAATTTTGAATTACGAATTACGAATTGTTATGACACCTCCAATGGTGTACCAGATGTCGAGAGAGAAAGAGCGATCGCTGCTTGAATGAACCCTTTAAATAAAGGATGAGGAGTACTGGGGCGTGATTGAAATTCTGGATGAAATTGGCAAGCAAGAAAGAATGGGTGCTTGGGTAATTCCACAATTTCAACTAAGCGTTCATCGGGAGAAGTGCCGCTGATTACATAGCCAGACTTTAACAACAGATCGCGGTAAGCATTGTTGAACTCATACCGATGCCGATGTCGTTCATAAATCAAATCTTCTTGATAAAGCTTGAAAGCCAAGGTATCAGGAAGAACGCGACAAGGATATAGTCCCAAGCGCATTGTACCCCCTAAATCGACCACATCTTGCTGTTCTGGCAATAAATTAATTACCGGATCAGTTGTATAAGCGTCAAATTCAGCACTATTGGCATCTGTTAATCCCCCTATATGCCTTGCCCATTCAATTACGGCACATTGCATTCCCAAGCATAAACCCAAGAAGGGGATTTGGCGATCGCGAGCGTATTTAATGGCAGCAATTTTACCATCCACTCCCCGAACACCAAAACCTCCCGGTACAACCACGCCGTCGACACCCTTAAGATGAGTTTCGGCTGGTTCAGTTTCTAAATCTTCTGAGTTCACCCAACGCAGGCGCAGTTTGCCATAAGTGGAAATTGCAGCATGGTTTAGTGCTTCCACTACAGATAAATAAGCATCACTTAACTGCACATATTTCCCGACAATGGCAATTTCTACGTCGTGCTTGGGACTATGTAACTGTTTTACCAGAGTTTGCCACTGTGTCAAATCTGGTTTGCGTTGCTCCATTTGCAGCAAGTTCAGCACTTGTTCTGCCATTCCTTCCCATTCCAGATTCAGCGGCACTTCGTAGATACTTTTGGCATCTTGGGAAGTGATGACGCATTCTTCGGGTACATCGCAAAATCCCGATAATTTTTGCTTTAAGCCTTTGGGTAGAGGGCGATCGCTCCGACAAACTAAAATATCTGGTTGAATGCCAATGGATCTCAGTTCCTTAACTGAATGCTGTGTTGGCTTAGTTTTCATCTCACCCGCCGAGGCAATCCACGGTACTAGCGTTACATGCATATACAGCACATTCTGCCGTCCTACCTCTTTGCGGAACTGGCGAATTGCTTCCAAAAACGGCAGTGATTCAATATCTCCCACTGTACCGCCAATTTCCGTAATCACTACAGAGGGGTTTGTACTTTTGGCAACTCGCAGAATCCGATCTTTTATTTCATTGGTAATATGGGGAATTACCTGTACAGTGCCGCCATTGTAGTCTCCGCGTCGCTCTTTATTGATGACTGCCTGGTAAATCGAGCCAGTAGTTACACAGTTTAAGCGCGACATTGAAGTATCAGTAAAACGTTCGTAGTGTCCCAAGTCCAAATCTGTCTCCGCACCATCCTGGGTAACGAATACTTCCCCATGCTGAAAGGGACTCATCGTGCCAGGATCGATATTGATATAAGGGTCGAGTTTAAGAATCGACACCGAATATTCGCGCGATTTGAGCAAACGCCCTAGACTTGCTGCTACAATGCCCTTACCAATACTGGAAACTACGCCTCCAGTTACAAAGATAAACTTAGTCATAGTAGTTTGAATTTCTAACAAATTCTAAAAATACATCCCGTCATTGTGCCACAGTTATTGTGGTGTAGTTTTCTGCGATTTGCTGTGAAAAACCTTTTAGGATTAGTAATATTAGGCTGTATTGTCACATCCTCCGTAGCCTTGGCAAAGCCATCTCTTATAGTCGTTTTTCCCCAGACAAACTACCAGACAAGTGCCCAAAAAATCTTCTTTCTGGGCACTGCACCACCAGATGGTGAGGTTTTGTTCAATAGTAAGCCAATTACCCGCAGCAAAGCCGGTCATTTTTCTCCTAGTTTCCCCTTGCAGTTGGGGGAGAATATTTTTACTGTGCGTCACTCCAATCAAGAACTCCAGATTAAGGTGACAAGGCTTACTACTAGCCCGGAGCTACCACAGGGTTTAGCCTTTGCTAAAGATTCCCTGACTCCCACAATTGACATTGCCAGACTACCGGGAGAACTAATTTGTTTTAGCGCAATCGCACCCCCGAATGCCAGTGTATCTGTCAACTTGGCTAATCAAACTGTTACTCTTTCACCCCAACCCCAACAGGCGCAACTACCAAGTAATTTGGCAGCTCTGACAGGGCAAAATCAGGCTCATACTCAATCTAGCGGAGGTAATTACAAAGGTTGTACCACAGTGGCAACAGCCGCCGATCTGGGACAACCTCAGTTTCAACTGACGCTCAATGGTAAGACGATAACTCAACCCGGATCTGGTAAAATTCAAATCCTCTCACCCGCCCAGTTGCCAGTTTCGGAGGTGACAGTAGATTCAGGCGTTGCTCGCACTGGCTCAAGCACCGATTATTCTCGACTCACACCACTGCCCAAAGGCACACGCGCAACTGTTACAGGTAGGGAAGGTGAATGGTTGCGCCTAGATTATGGCGCTTGGATTAATAGTAAAGAAACCCGCATTCTACCTGGTGCAATTCCCCCACAGACAATAATTCGCAGTGTTGGATACCGTCAACTCCCTACTGCCACAGAGATAGTTTTCCCCTTGCAAGTTGCCGTACCTGTGAGCCTACAACAAAGTGAGCAAACGATCGCTCTCACTCTCTACAATACCACTGCCCAAACAGACATTATTCGCCTGGATGATGACCCCCTGATTTCTCGCCTAGACTGGCAACAGGTGGCTCCAGGACAAGTAAAATACACCCTTAACCTCAAAAAAGCTCAACAGTGGGGATATAAGCTCAGATACGACGATACAACCCTGGTTTTGAGTTTGCGTCATCCGCCTAAAATTGGGAACACAGGACGCAAGACTTTAGCTAATTTTAAGATTGTACTAGATCCAGGGCATGGCGGTAAAGAATCTGGTGCCAGTGGTCCAACTGGATATTTAGAAAAAGATGTGAATTTGGTAATATCTAAGTTGCTACGCGACGAATTGGTGAAGCGAGGAGCAACAGTAGTGATGACGCGGGAGGACGATCGCGAAGTTTCCCTAGTGGAACGTCAGACAATTATCAATCAAGAAGAACCTGCGATCGCTCTTTCCATACATCACAACTCTCTACCCGATAATGGTGATGCCGAAAAAACCAAGGGATTCGGCGCTTTTTGGTATCATCCCCAAGCGCACAACTTGGCAGTATTTTTACAGAAATATGTAGTCAAAAAACTCAATAAACCTTCTTATGGTGTATTTTGGGATAACCTAGCGCTGACACGTCCTGAGGCTGCGCCATCGGTGTTGCTGGAATTGGGTTTTATGAGTAATCCTGATGAATTTGAGCAGGTGGTAAACCCAGAGGAACAGAAAAAAATGGCTGATGCGATCGCTCAGGGGATTACTGAGTGGTTTAGGAGTGTTAAATAAATTTAGAGGTACAACACTAGTTGTACCCTCATTGTATTTGGTGGAGTGCGATGTCTGACGACAAGGCTAGCGCGATCGCTATTTTTTAGCTAGTTCGTTCCTGCTCAATGTTGTGATCGCTGTTTGTTCAATGACTTTTATAGTGTATTTTCATAGGTCACTTACTTAGTTGGTTAGAAGATTATTTATTTCTCTAAAAGCAATGGGTATTATTGATAATGATGATGTGTCTTTAGGTGAAACTAGAGGCGGTGACAGAAAAATTAAAAATAATGAGGTGAGTAAAAATGAAAACTCAACAAGAAAGAAAAGAAACAATTGAAGCTATCAACGTGTTGTTAAACCAAGCATACGACAGTATTTTAGATGAAATACTCGCAGATTTAAAAAGAATTGATGATATAGAAGATGAGGAAGATACACAAGCTATTAAAGAAGCTAGAGAAGATAGACGCATCAATGGCACTGTGTCTTGGGATGAATATAAAGGATATAACAGAGAAACGGCTTAATGTATCAAATCGAATTTACTAAGGGTGCGATAAAACAACTAAATAAACTACCAAGCAACATTAAAGAACGCATCGATGTAAGAATTTTAGATTTGTCTACAGAACCGCGTCCAGACGGAGTTAAAAAAATAAAAGGTGATGAAAATTCTTATCGTATTCGAGTAGGAGATTACCGCGTAATTTATGAAATATATGATGATATTTTGTTAATAAGTGTAGTTAGAGTAGGGCATCGAAGTAAAATTTATAAAGATGAAACTTGACAAATAAGAAAATCTTAGGGCTAGTGGCAACATCGGGGTGTGAGTTTCCAAGTACAGCACTTCCGGCAGCTATGAGGTACATCCTCAAAACTGAAAGCTATGCTAGGAAAGGGCAAGGAGGAAAACTGTATTGCATAATAGCGGGAAGCGCTGTAAGCACCTAGTTAAGAAACGGGGATTGAATAGCATGATTGATTAAATTGTGCCGGACATTGATCAGAAATGCTGTGTAAAAGTTTCTTATTTTAGTCTTTGTTCAAGTTTTTTTACCATTTGCTGCTTTGAGGCGATCGCTCTCCCAACTCCTACAAAACCAAGCATTGCTCTCTAACCTCTGTAGCTTCTGCTCTACAATGAAGTGAAAAATCTAGCAGCTTAAATAGGGGATTTATTTATGTCCCGCCCTACGCTCAGTAGCCAAGAAGTCGCCCGACGTGGAAAGGATCTCTATCAAAAAAGTATCCGTGCCAAAGTTGAGACACAAGAGAACTGTTATTGATACAGGATTTTAAGGGTTTTTAACTTTGCCGCCTTCTGTCATTGCTGCTCTTGGCTTGCCCTACCTCATCAACATCAACGCAAACCTCGCTAACAATTCCAGTGTGCAAACCGATGTTTATTTGGCAGCAGTTGTACGGAATGGTGTGGAGCGTAATATTGCAGCCCTAATGGGTCGTCGTCCACTCATTGGAACTGCGCTGCTTGAAGATTATCATCTCAGTATAGATTTTTGTGAGGGTGGTACGGTTCTCGTGGATGAAATTCTATAACCTTCGGCGAGAAGTGGGCAGTAGTGACGTAGCATAACAATTTTTCTGTATTACGTTTCTCTGCTTCATAGCTTATTTTCTTATGGTTCCCATTTGAACACAGATGCGATCGCCTCACTACCAAACCCAGAAGATAGCAAAAAAAGCCCTCAAATTCTTGAAAGGCGCGTTGGCGTAGCCCGCACTTTGACTTGGCTCAGTGACCATCGTAGACATCGCTCATTTACCTTCCACAGAAAAGCTAGTTGAAGTCTGTGGTAAACTTTTGCCCGTGATTACTAAGTTTTTCTACTTCCCATAACGTTAGTAAATATTACTCTATATCTGGATCTATACCCATTGCCCTGAGCCGATCTGCTAATTGTGCAGCTTTTCGTTCTGCTTGCTCTGCTCTTTGCCTTTGCTGTTCGGCTTCTTCTTTGCCAACCAGTAATAGATTTCCCTCTAAATCCCACCAGCGCAACCAAAATTGCTCAGGATTATTCAAGTAGCTTCCCTGCCATAATCCTAGTTCTACCCCTAGCGGTGGAATTGGGTAGTGCCCCCGCTCATTAGGCTGTATCTTATGGTAAGAAAAATCTACTAGGTGATAAACCTCCAGTTTGGCATTATTGATTTCATAAATTGCGTAGTAGGGGATGCGGATAATTTGCTGATATACCCAGAATTTACCGGGTTTCGCGCCTTCCCGACTCTTGGTGAGCGATAGAGGCGTTGTGTCTCGCTCTTCATTGCCATTTCCACTAGCTAGTTCTATGGCAATTAATGGGGGTATGTATTCTCGCCATAGAACATAGGAGCGACGAATTTTACCATCTAGCGTTGGTAATACACCGGGTACATAAAACCAGTCTGGTGCTTCTGCTCCTTTTTCTGGTGGTTCAGTTTCTCGCCAATAGATACCACAATCTTGACCGATGCAATATTGTCCATCTGGGTGTAAACGTTGCAAAACTTGAGCAATTGAGTCTGTCAAAATGATGCTTTGGGGATGCTCTTGAAAATTTTTCACGAATGTACCATCAGACTCTGGCAGTTGAGTGTGATCGGGAAACGGGGGTGATATGGCAATATCAGCAAGTGTTTCACTCATATTTTGAGAAGTATTGCAGCTATTATTAACTATCTTGCACCATTCTCAAGCATTCAATATGCCGTGGCATCTTACAACAAAATCTGAAGTTCTATTGTGTGCGTTAGCGTAGCTCACCGTAGGTATCGCAATATTTATCTGAATACACACATTTATCCAAAAGTCAACATAGCTAAAGTAAGATAATAATCCTGAAGCACTGAACATGGCTGGTAATGCCAAGGCATATCTTTATTTCGGGGTTTATCGGAAATTTTAAGGACAAAACAACGTATCACGGGTATCTCGTCCTGTAATTGGATTAGTTCCTTTGGCAAGTTTGCACAATTTTTTTTGTTCATCGGAACGCAGCAGCGCATCGGTAAAATCTGCCCCGTCAATGATTGCACCATCAAATCTGGCGTTAGCAGCAAAGGCACCCTCCAATAGTGCATTTGTCAGATTTGCTTTGATTAAACGAGCTGAGTCTAGAGTCGCATTTGTCAAGTCTGCTCCCTCCAAATTCGCAGACTCCAAATTTGCTGCGAAAAAACTGACACCGCGCAAATTAGCTCGGCTGAAGTTGCTTTGGCGAAGATTCGCTTTGGTAAAGCTGGAGTCTGTTAAATCACGTCCAGAGAAATCAGCCTCGACCAAAATTTCTTTATTATATTCGAGTGCTAAAGCTGTTGGAGCAAAACCGACCGTTGCCGTGATGCCAACTATTCCCCAAAGGAATAAGCTGAGTATACTTGCCCAAAGGTAATAGTCTGTTTTACGCTTCAACCCAAATTTTGTTCGGGATGAGTCGAGTGTAGAACCCGGTGTGCCGCAGCTACGCCCGTCGTAGACATCGCTTAACTTAGAATTTATGGATTTCATGATATTTTTAGTCAATGGCTAACTTTCCTCCATCTCATTATCCAGATATTGGTGTATTAGGAGAAGACCTAGTAGCCCAATGGTTGCAATCTACAGGTTGGGTAATTCTCCATCGTCGTTTTTCTTGTCGCTGGGGAGAAATCGATATTATTGCCCAATATGATGGAGGAGCGGGGGACAAGGGGACAAGGGGACAAGGGGGAAATCCCTCTCTTTTATCTCCCAACTCAGCATGGGCTGAACGCCCCGCTACAGCTAATAGCACTCAGCACTCATTATTGGCATTTGTTGAAGTCAAAACTCGCAGTTCAGGTAGTTGGGATGCAGGGGGAAGAAGCGCAATCACTCCACAAAAGCAAGCAAAAATCTGGCGTACAGCTGGAATATTTTTAGCCCAGTACCCTGAGAAGGCAGATTATTCTTGCCGATTTGATGTTGCGATTGTCTACTCTCAGCGGATATCAAAAAATTTGACTGGAGTTACAGCAACCCAAGAAGCTTTAGCTACTTCATCAGTAGCCGGATACAAGTTTAAGCTGCAAGAATACATTCTCGCAGCTTTCGACTCTTTAGTTGATAATGGTTGATCGGTTAGTCGGTAATGGACAAAATATCTTGATTACCAATGACCAATGATTTTGTAGTGGCGTTACAAGCAAATAGTGTCACGCCAAAGTCTCTGGACAGTAGCCTAAGCCACGGACAAACTGTTGCCGGAACGCTTCGATTTCGTCTCTCTCTGGGCTGCCGTGAGAAACTATGGCTACCTGATAGCGACGCATCACGTCCACAGGGCACTGTCCCGCTTCCAAACTCCAAAGTGCCATTTGTACCCTCATTGGCGGCTCGTAGCTAATTCCTAATTCATTTAGAAAAGCGCGAAAGTCGCCATCTTCTTGAGGCGAGACTTGACCTTTGAGTTTGATCCTAACCACCCAGCCATCAATTTGATGAATTACGGTGACGAACGAAACAGGTGTCTGGGGTCTAGCGTGGAGGTGTTGAACAACCCTCAGAGTTAGACTGGCATTTGCCAGATAATACAAATATTCCATGTTTGTTGGTGCTTGGGATCAAAGCCAATCCTACATATCTATATTCATCAATCAATGCCTGTTCCCGGTAGAGTAAAATCCCCCATTTATAGATAGGGAGATTTACCCAGTTTTTATGTTAATTGTTCCGTGTTACCTAATAATATCAATCTTATAGCCTAGCGATGAAATTGAGTGGTGATGGCTTAGAGTTTTTTTAGAAGGAAAAGCTCAAACCAGCTTTTTTTAAGATAAGAGAGTATAAATACTAAATAAAGCAAAAATTAGTACAGACCAATTTGAACGACACCTCTAACCTACAAGCAAAAGATTTTGAATTAGATCGTTCGGTAGCTGGGTATGACTACGAACTACCTCCAGAACTTATTGCTCAAAACCCAGCAGTTCCTAGAGATAGTTCGCGGTTACTGGTAGTTAATTCTCCCACTACAGGCAGCCAAACACCACCCCTGCACCACATTTTCCATGATTTGCCTGCACTGCTTCGCTCTGGTGATTTGTTGGTTATGAACAATACAAAAGTTATTCCAGCGCGGCTTTATGGTCATAAATCTACTGGTGCTAAAATTCAGGTGTTGCTGTTGGAAGAGCGGCAATATAACTGTTGGTTAGCTTTAGTTAAACCAGGAAAAAGCTTCAAACAGGGAGCGAAGATTATTTTTGAAGCAAGCCGATTGGGCATTAGGGATCAAAGATTAGGCTTTTGCCGTGAGCGTCAGCCGAACGGGATTGGAGATTGGAAAGATTCCTATCCTGTCCCCACTACTCAACTCACAGCTACAGTTCTAGAAACAGATGCAGCAACCGGGGGGCGTTTGTTGCAATTTGATGTTCCAGAGGGAAAGTCTTTGGTGCAGCTGTTAGAGGTATTTGGTGAGATACCGCTACCACCGTACATCACTGACTCAAAAGCTGCTGATGATCAATATCAAACAGTTTATGCTCAACAGCCAGGAGCGATCGCAGCTCCGACAGCAGGATTACATTTTACTCCAGAATTATTACAAAAATTGCGCGATCGCGGGATTAATCAAGCTTTTGTAACACTACACGTTGGCGTGGGAACTTTTCGCCCTGTGGAAGTGGCGGACGTAACTACCCATCATATGCATGAAGAATGGGTTGAGATTCCCGCCGCTACAGTAGAGCAAATCCGCGCCACTAAAGCAGCTGGCGGTCGGATTATTGCTGTGGGAACAACAGCAGTCCGGGCTCTAGAAGGGGCGGCTCAATCTGGGAATTTACAACCATTTTGCGGTAAGATAGGCTTGTTTATTTATCCGGGCTATCAATGGCAGGTAGTTGATGGTTTGATTACCAATTTTCACCTGCCGCGTTCCAGTTTGTTGATGTTGGTAAGCGCGCTAATTGGTAGACAACAGTTATTGAATATATACAACGAAGCGATCGCTTCTGGGTATCGTTTCTATTCCTTCGGCGATGCCATGCTAATTTTGCCGTCAGCCATCTAGACCCCACAAGGGTATTATGTTTGGAGTTGCTATTGTTCAGCTACTTTTACTTTTTTCAGATAATTAAAATATCCAGTGTGAGTAACCTTATGCGTGATTTCATAATTAAGTTTGCCCAAACTATCGCACAGATAGTAACCGCTCCGATGCTCATATTGTTTTTCTTAAGTAAAAACAAAGAAGTGATTATCTTAGATGTAAGGCGATGGATAAAGATAGTTAATAATACGAATGAATCTAGTCCCATCTGGGTTAATTTGCTCTATTTGCTTTCTATATATTCAGAATTTAGAAATCTTTACTACTACAGAATTAAGCAGGGTGACTCGATTGGCTTTTTTCTGACGCAGGGTTTCAGAATTTTCTATAAACAATGTCCATCCCTTTTTATTGACTGTAATAATATTGGTTCAGGGCTATTTATTCAACATGGATTCAGCACGATAATTTCAGCAGAGAGTATTGGTGAAAATTGTTGGATTAATCAACAGGTTACAATCGGCTATACCACTAATGGTCGTCCCATAATTGGTAACAATGTAACCATAAGTGCAGGAGCAAAAGTGGTTGGTAAACTAAGTATAGATGATAATGTCAAAGTGGGGGCGAATGCAGTCGTAGTCAAAAATGTTCCCAATAATTGTGTTGTTGTCGGTGTTCCAGCTTATATAGTCAAGAGAGATGGCGTGAAAGTAAAAGAGCAGTTGATTTGAACCTGTTTATAACTGGATTGCAAAACCTATAGTAATCTGCTTTGATTTTTGAAATTATTTGCGTAGGCAGGCAGTAGGGAGTTTTTTCAAAAATCAAATAGGAGTTCGATAAGCGGGTATGCAAAAATATTTATATGATTGCGTTCGCCCTTGGCGTTCCCGTAGGGTACGTTTCGCTTTGCTACACTGGCACTGGCAATGTATATTTAATTTTGCATGACTACTTATAGAATATGGCACTAATTTCGGCACGTAGGTCAACTGAACAATGACAGGGGTATTTTTACAAAAGTGGGATGCTCTCGGCATGAGGAATTCTTAATTTTTGGATTTGTAATTTTTCATCGTCTAGTGGGTACTCTGACTTATAAAGATATAAGCGTAAGTACAGCGATCCATTCATGTCTAAAAAACTTCAACCTCTTCAGTGGTTAAACTGGTTATTTAAGGTGACATTTTACCGAAGCCCTGTTCAGCAAAAGCTCTTGCTCAGACTTTTGTTTGCTTCATCTGCGTTTTTGGTCTTGAGTACACCGACAATTATTAATTTACCAGAAAGCAAGCTGCTAGCAGAAAACGCAATTTCTCAGGATTTGGAAGCGGCTAGCTTTTTCCAGCAGGGAGTCATGCGTTATAACCGCAAAGACCTACAAGGTGCGGAATATGCCTTTCGCCAAGCGTTGCAGCATGACCCTAACCTGGGAGCAGCGCGCAACTATTTAGGTAATATCTTCTTGCAGCAAAATCGCCTGGATGTAGCTTTACAAGAGTATGCAGAGGCGGTGAGAGTTAATCCCAATTTTAGTGAAGCTTATTACAACTTAGGGTTAGTGTTGCACCGGCAAGGAGAAAAAGAAGCAGCAATTACGGCTTATCGCCAGAGCCTTGTGATAGATTCCACAAGGGTAGCAGCGCTGTATAATCTGGGTTTAGCACTGTATGAACAAGGACAGCTAGAAGAAGCGATCGCTGCATACCAGCAAGCAATTAATCTGGATCGCACCAATGCCAATATTTATTTTAACTTAGCGATCGCCTTGCAAAAACAAGGTCAAATAGAGCCTGCGATCGCAGGCTATCGCCAAGCCTTGCAACTAAATCCTCAAAATGCCCCAGCTTACAACAACATGGCAAGTTTGCTAGCGATTCAAGGTCAAGCTTCTGAATCTATTTCTGCTTATCGGCAAGCTATTCGCCAAAATCCCAAAAACGCCTCAGTTTACTATAACTTGGGAGTGATTTTATATAATCAGGGTGATATCAAAAATGCCAGTAGAGCATTAATGCGTTCCCATAATATCTACCTCAATCAGGGGAACATTGAGCAAGTTGAGAAAATTGACCAACTAATGCAGCAAATTGCTCAAAAGAAAGAGCAACTACAACCTCAAGTTAGTCAAACAGCTACTCCTTCTCAAACTCCAGATTCTACAAGTAATGTAGTACAAACACCTGAGCCACAGACCCCAAATCAACCAGAAACGCCAGCCAACCCTGTCTCCGTTGAACCATAATCAACTTCAACGAGTCCCGAACAATAAAAAACTCAGAGTTAGGAATAAATTAATAACTTCTAACTCTACCAATTTTAGATTTTGAATTTTGGATTGAAGTAAAAATCTAAAATCTAAAATCTAAAATTGAATGATCTCTAACTTTTTTTAAATCGGCAAACGATTGATATCTTTATTGCAACCAATAACAACCATTGCTGTACCACGCTCTAAACGCTTGGTGGGGTCAGGATTAATTTGAAATTTACCATCCTGACTTACCGCTAGCAAATTTAAACCGTAGCGGTTACGAAGTTGAAGTTCGGTAATTGTTTTGCCGTGAAATTCATCAGGTACAATCAACTCTACAATACTATTATCTGGGTCTAGGTCAAATCGATCTAGAATTGCTGGTTTTGTGAGGGTACGCGCTAGGGCACAACCCGCTTCATACTCAGGAAAAACAACATGATCTGCTCCTACTCGCCCCAACAGTTTACGATGAACTTCACTAGAAGCTTTGGCAACTACATGGGGTACACCAGCCTCTTTTACATTTAGAGTAGTTATGATGCTTTCTTGAACATAGTTGCCAATCGCTATAATTACAGTATCAAATTCAAAAATTCCAGCTTCTTTGAGTGCGCCTGGTTCTGTGGAGTCTAGTTGTAAAGCATGACCAACAATTCCCTCAGTCAATGCTTCCGAAACTCGTTTTTCATCAATATCTATTGCCAGTACTTGATAACCAAAATTGTGTAGTGTAGAACAGACAGACCTACCAAAACGACCTAACCCAATTACAGCAAATTGGCGGTTATCTTTACGTAAACTGCGAAAAAAACTTAATGATGGCAGATTCACCCTTGTTATCCTTCTTATGGCTCCCTGTATTTAGGGCAAAAAACGGTTATACCGCTTGAATTAAAAATTTTATTTTTTGCCTTCCAATGTATATTTTATCAGTTTATTTGTTAGTCATTAGTCATTAGTCATTAGTCATTAGTCAATTGTCAAGAATTATTCTCCCCCTACTCCCTAGCTATCCTACGAGCAAATTTTCTTCAGGATAGTGAATTCTGGTAGGACGTGGATCTCCTAGTACTGCGGACATCAGTAGTAAAATACCTACTCGTCCAACGTACATAGTGACAATTAAGATCAGCTTTGCTCCTGTCGAGATACTTGTTGTAATACCTGTAGAAAGCCCCACGGTGGCGAAGGCTGATACCACTTCAAACAAAATTTTAATAAAATCTAATGTTGGATCTGTGAGGCTAATTAAAATAGTAGCTAAAATCACGGTTGCCACTGAACCGACTAATACACCCACAGCTTTCAAAATCAAAGATATTGCTATTTTGCGATCATACAATAAAACTTCTTCTTTTCCCTGAAGAATCGTTTTGGTGCAGCTAGTCAAGACTCTCAACGTTGTTGTTTTCATGCCTCCTCCCGTACCACCTGGACTTGCACCAATAAACATTAGTGCAATCGTAATAAATAGACCGGCAGTGGTCATTTTGCTAATATCGACGGTGTTAAAACCGGCAGTTCTGGGAGTAACTGATTGAAACCAAGCTACTAATAACTGGCCACGTAAATTTAGAGAACCGAATGTTTCAATATTTCGGATTTCTATACAGAAAAAGGCAATAAATCCTATTACTAATAATATAATAGTTGTGCTGGTTGCGACTTTAAAATCTAGGGTAAATACTTGAGTTTTAGTTTTTTGGAGGATGCGATCGCGCAACCAAAGGTACATTTCCAAAATTACCTGATAGCCAATCCCTCCAAAGATAATTAACAGACTGATAGTGAAGACTACTAAGAAAGATGACTGATATCCAATTAAGTTATCTTGAAATAAACTAAAACCAGCATTATTCCAAGCATTGATACTATGAAAAATTGCTAACCAAAGTCCTTGACTCCACCCGTAATCAGGAACAAAAGCAGGTAAAAGTAAGAATACTCCTGTAATTTCAAAAATTAAAGTTGTAGCAATAATTGAGCGGATAACTTGGGAGCTACCACTCATTCCCGGTCGGTCTAAAGCTTGTTGAATTGCTATTTTTTGCCGCATATCAAACTTCCGTCCAATGAGCAAAATCAGGAATGTGGTAGTTGTCATGTAGCCCAACCCACCAATCTGAGCTAAGAGTGCAATAAATAACTGACCCCAAAATGAAAAATACGTACCAGGATCAACTACTGATAAACCTGTGACACAAACTGCGGATGTCGAAGTAAATAGTGCCACAATCAGGTTATTCCATGTACCATCGCTAGTAGAGAAAGGCATAATCAACAGGATACTACCGACAGCAATGACCGCCAGAAACCCCAAACAAATTGTGCGAGCAACAGTCATAATTAATTCGTAATTCGTAATTAAGAAAGTTAGATTTAATCGGGGTTTACGCTTTTTATATATGTAGGGTTGTTTGATGATTGGTATAAATTCGAGCAAGAACAGTTTATTAAGGTAAAACCAATCAATTTTTTTAGGTAGGATACATCACAGTTGACCTTCCCTTGAAGTCAAAATACCCTTATTTAATTAAAAACATACATGGTAGCCTACCTGTATGTTTTTTTTGAATTCTACTTCGTCTAAATACTACTTTTTTCATGAGTGCAACACTTTACCAGCAAATTCAGCAGTTCTACGATGCTTCCTCTGGTCTGTGGGAACAGATTTGGGGCGAACATATGCACCACGGCTATTACGGCGCTGATGGCAGCCAGAAAAAAGACCGCCGTCAGGCTCAAATTGATTTAATCGAAGAATTGCTCAATTGGGCAGGGGTACAAGCAGCAGAAAATATCCTGGATGTGGGTTGTGGTATCGGCGGCAGTTCTTTATACCTGGCAGAAAAGTTTAATGCTAAAGCAACAGGGATTACATTGAGTCCGGTGCAAGCTGGCAGAGCAACGGAACGCGCCCTAGAGGCGAATTTGAGTCTGAGAACACAGTTTCAGGTAGCAAATGCTCAAGCGATGCCCTTTGCTGACGATTCTTTTGACTTGGTTTGGTCGCTGGAAAGTGGTGAACATATGCCAGATAAAACTAAGTTTCTCCAGGAGTGCTACCGGGTGTTAAAACCAGGTGGCAAGTTAATTATGGTGACTTGGTGTCATCGACCGACTGATAAGTTACCCCTGACGGCGGATGAGGAAAAGCACTTGCAGGATATTTATCGGGTGTATTGTTTACCTTATGTGATTTCTTTACCAGAGTATGAAGCGATCGCCCAGCAACTACCATTACATAATATCCGCACTGCTGACTGGTCAACCGCCGTCGCCCCCTTTTGGAATGTCGTGATTGATTCTGCCTTCACCCCCCAAGCGCTTTGGGGCTTACTAAATGCCGGTTGGACTACCATTCAAGGAGCATTATCATTGGGGTTGATGCGTCGCGGTTATGAGCGTGGATTAGTTCGGTTTGGGTTGATATCTGGGATTAAGTAAAGACGTGATAAATATCTCTGGCAGGCATTAGTCGAAAATAGCTGCAAAAATACAGTTTTAATCTAGCAAAACTATTTTACAAAGGCGGGATGTTGCCCTTTGCTGGCGAAAAGTTGGATAAAGCCTTCTCAATGCCTGGTAGATTTGATAAAAAAGCGATCGCTCCATAAAATAAAAGTGCGATCGCTATATCTTATACTTGTTGTTGAATGACTAAATATCTTGCTCGCTCAACTCGCGTGTGATGTGATCAAATGGTTCATCCACAAAAGCAGTATTAACTACACCTGCGGCTCTCACTTGTTCCTTAATCAAATCCTTGAGAATCTGGATACCGCGAACCGTAGGCCCAATAGGCACGCTTAAAGAATTGTAAGTTTCCCGCAGCCCTTGCAGCACACGCTCATCCAATACATTCGTGTTGCCAGCAACCAGCGCATAGGTGGCGTAGCGCAGGTAGTAGTCCATATCCCGCAGACAAGCCGCATAACGACGAGTTGTATAAGCATTTCCACCGGGGCGAATCAATTCTGGCAGTTCTTCAAATAACTTTATACCAGCTTGTTTGATCAGCGCCGCCGCATTAGAATTAATCGCCGCCGCCGCTTGTACTCTTGCTGTACCACTATCAAAGTAAGACTTTAGGCTATCGATCGCATTCCGGTCAAAATACCGGCCAGTTAGGTCATAATTCTTAATTAAACTTGTTACCGCATCGCGCATTCCTTTTTCTCCCAATCTTTGCTATTTATGGTTTGATATTTATTTGGCTGCACTTATGCACCAGTAAACTTTTGTGCGATTTAAAATACATTTGGCACAAAAACAACTCATCCACTATTTAAGGATTTTATGCCAAAGTTGACCCCTATGCGATGAATTTTCCAGTTTTGTACAGATGATCGTCGAAAGGTTAATATAACCTGAGAATCCAGATATCTGTAACACAAACTACAAAATCTGCTAATGTCTAGTATTTAAGATATTTCAGGTGTGTCACGGCTTGATTGAGATCAACAGGGTCAGGATGCAATGTAAGATTCTAGTTTTACTTTAGGAAATTGGTAAAGAAGGAGTAACAATGACAACACCACAAGAAGTCTTGAAGAGAATTCAAGATGAAAAAATTCAGCTGATTGATCTCAAATTCATCGATACAGTAGGGACTTGGCAGCACCTCACACTGTACCAAAACCAAATCGATGAGACTGCATTCACTGATGGCGTACCTTTTGACGGTTCCAGCATCCGGGGTTGGAAAGCGATCAACGAATCAGATATGACGATGGTACTCGACTCCAACACTGCTTGGATCGACCCATTTATGGAAGTCCCAACGCTAAGTATAATTTGTAGCATCAAAGAACCCCGCACAGGCGAATGGTACAACCGTTGTCCACGGGTTATTGCTCAAAAAGCAGTAGATTACCTGGTTTCCACTGGCCTTGGTGATACAGTCTTCTTTGGCCCTGAAGCTGAGTTCTTTATCTTTGATAGCGCCCGGTTTGCCCAAACCGCCAACGAAGGCTACTACTTTTTAGATTCCGCAGAAGGTGCTTGGAATTCCGGTAAAGCCGGTACCGATGAAAAACCCAACTTGGCTTACAAACCACGCTTCAAAGAAGGTTACTTCCCAGTTTCACCGACGGATTCTTCTCAAGATATCCGTACAGAAATGCTGTTGACAATGGCAGAATTAGGTGTACCCATTGAAAAGCACCACCACGAAGTTGCTACTGGTGGTCAGTGCGAATTGGGTTTCCGCTTTGGGAAGTTGCTCGAAGCGGCTGACTGGTTGATGATTTACAAATATGTCATCAAGAACGTTGCTAAGAAACACGGCAAAACCGTCACCTTCATGCCAAAACCGATTTTTGGCGATAACGGTTCGGGAATGCACTGTCACCAATCCATCTGGAAAGATGGCAAACCTCTGTTCGCAGGTGATAAGTATGCTGATTTGAGTGACATGGCTTTGTACTACATTGGTGGTCTTCTCAAACACGCACCAGCACTGTTGGCAATTACCAACCCCAGTACCAACTCATACAAGCGCTTAGTGCCTGGTTATGAAGCTCCAGTGAATTTGGCTTACTCCCAAGGTAATCGTTCTGCTTCTATCCGCATTCCTTTATCTGGCACTAACCCCAAAGCCAAGCGCTTAGAATTCCGTTGTCCAGATGCTACTGCTAACCCCTACTTGGCATTTGCTGCAATGCTTTGTGCTGGTATCGATGGCATCAAGAACAAAATCCATCCTGGTGAACCCTTAGATAAAAATATCTATGAACTCTCTCCAGAAGAATTGGCAAAGGTCCCTTCAACTCCAAGTTCTTTAGAACTGGCGTTGCAAGCACTAGAAAACGATCACGCTTTCTTGACAGAATCAGGCGTCTTCACAGAAGACTTTATCGGAAATTGGATTGACTATAAGCTAGCTGAAGTCAAGCAATTGCAACTGCGTCCTCATCCCTACGAGTTTTACCTCTATTACGATGCTTAATTAAGAGTTGTATCCAACTAAAAGTAACAAGTTTTGCCACCCTAAAGTAGAGGGTGGCTTTTTTTCCAGCGTTGTCAGTTGAGACATTTACTCAAAAAATCAACCTTAAAACTCTGGAAACTTAGCTCATGGAAGCATGGCTAGGCCCATAAATCATCCGAGTGTTAGCATCTACCTTCCCTTGAATAGGGTTCCAGTAATGTGATGTTTCTTCAGAAAGACCAAGTTCTTGTGCAGCACGCATTAGTATTGATTGTTGTCGATTCTTGACTTGCTGATGTTCACGCACCATTAACGCACGAGATTTATCTGCGATAGACATAACTATAACCCTCTTTATTTTGTGAATATATAATCTTTGGTTCTTCTTTAAACTAATATAGCAAAAATTCTGTAACATAGACTACTAAATTCTATTTATTTATAAAACTTTATATTTGCTTAAATATTAATTGGGTATTTTTCTGCCAAAAGCCCAGAAAATCTTTCTCAAGCCAGCTTTGACAACTAAAATCATCTAGCTTGAGATTTGTTTGAGCTAAAGGCATACACCTTTCCAACACTAGATAATTTATTCGTTACAATTGGTTACACAAGAACTATAAGTAATCAAAACTCAAGCTATTTTTATGCCTGACACTTTAACTAAGCTGACTTATCAGACCTTTCAACAGAGCAAAAATTACTTTGGTGTGGCACACAAAATATTAAGTTCACAGTTGAGGAACCTGGTATACCCAACGCTGGAACAAAAGACCAAACCAATCCCGAAGGAGGTTGTACTCCAACTTCAAGAGAGATTGAATCAGGTGCTAGAAACAGACTGGCAAGATGCTCAAAAAGGTGTGTATCCCGAAAGTTTGCTGTTTGATAACCCTTGGGAAGACTTTTTCCGCTACTATCCACTGGTATGGCTAGATTTTCCTCAAATGTGGGAGCGGGTTAAACAACAGAATTACCAAGATTTTTCCCCGGAAATAGACATAGATGGTTATCCCAGCTACTACGTGCAGAACTTCCATCACCAAAGTAATGGCTACTTAAGCGATATGTCAGCCAATTTATATGACTTACAGGTGGAAATTCTTTTTGGCGGGGCAGCTGATGTGATGCGGCGGCGGGTTCTTGCTCCCCTCAAGCAAGGGCTGAAAGCTTTTGACTCAGTTTCACCAAAGCAAGTTCGGATTTTGGATGTAGCTTGTGGAACCGGGCGGACTCTGAAGTTGATTCGGGCGGCATTGCCTCAAGCATCCCTGTTTGGCACGGATTTGTCACCAGCTTATTTGCGGAAAGCAAATGAACTATTATCCCAAATTCCCGGAGAATTGCCGCAACTTTTAAAAGCGAATGCTGAAGAGTTACCTTATTTAGATAACTATTTTCATGGAGTAACTTCTGTTTTTCTCTTCCATGAGTTGCCTGCGATCGCACGTCAAAGTATCATTGAGCAATGCTTCCGGGTGACAAAACCAGGGGGAGCCTTTATTATCTGTGACTCAATTCAGTTGAGTGATTCACCTGAGTTGGAACAGATGATGGACTTTTTCCCTGAAGCTTTCCATGAACCCTACTACAGAAATTATAGTACTGATGATTTGGTAGAACGTTTAGAGAGAGCAGGTTTTGAGAATATTGAAATGCAAGTCCATTTTATGAGTAAGTATTTTATTGCTCATAAGCCAGCTTGAAATGGCACGTTTCTAGTATCTTTTCTTTAGGTAAAATTCAAATAAAAAGGGCAGATGCAAAATTTTGCATCTGCCCTTGGGCGTAGAGTGATTTAAAATGCTTTACTAGGCCTTTGCTAATAAAAGTTGGAGGGGCAAGAGTAGGTCAGGAATAGTAAGTATTTGCTGCCAAGTGCAATAAAGCTGTATTGCTTGTGCAAATCAGATGAAACGAAAAGAATTTTATGCTTCGGCAAAAGACGCCAAACAAGCGCCAGAGCGAAGATCAATTGTTTCTTGATGTATGAGGAGACTTATCTGGGAATAAAGTCAAGTTGCGTTAATGTTGTTTCCCTAATAAGCAGAATATCTGAATTAGATGTGCTTTAGATTAACTAATAGCTTAAGTAACATCTGTTTTTAGAGTACTTGAGGATTGAGACGCAGAGCTTCGCAGGAATATTGCCAACCATATAGACAAAGCTTACAGTTAAAATACTAAGCGATCGCTGAAGATTTTCGTGTGTCAACTGTACATATCTCTGCCAGAAAAGTCATGTGGAAAATGTGAGCATAACATCCCGTTTTCTGGTAATTCTGTTCCATTGGGAAAAGAGGCATTACCCTACGGGAGTTAAACCACAGCATAGATATTTCCGAATTTTTGCCTTACTTCTCTGCGCCCACTACCGCGATGACGTGGCGCGTCATCTGAATTTTGTTCAGATGCCGCCGAGAGCCACTGTTGCGAAGCAGGCGTGGAAAGCAGCCCATAGGATAAGTGATTGACCATTGCTTGGCAGTTATAAGCTAAAGGGCCGAACACTAGACTCGATACTAAAAATGAAATGGCAGCACGCATAGAAGATGTCTATTTTGGAACTCTCCACTTCACTGATACTTAGCTTTTTAATGAATATCCGGACAAATCATCAAAAGGTATTCTGTTTTACTGAAAATAAACTCTTCTTATCCATCGTTTAAATGTTCGACTAATAACCAATTACCAAAGTGATTCTGACGACCCCACAATGTGAGCAATTGTCCGTCGGGATAAGCGCGTAATTGCTCGTCAATATGCGATCGCAAAGTTACAAGCTGCCAATTTTGCGCTTGATGTCCAGTTGGTGCGGTGATTGTAAATCTGTATTCCTGCTGATTCAAGCGGTAGAAAACGCCTTTGAAACAGTTACTTTCCCGGATTAAGTCCTTGTCAAAAGTAGAGTTATCGGATTTATCTTCCGATGGGCAAGGGCAATCACCACTAGCTGGATAGGCTTGTGGGTTATCTAAGTAATACAGTTGCCAGTGCAGCCAATCCGAATGATTAGGCGGTAGATTAAAAAAAGGAATGATTGCTGCCTTGGCGCGATCGTCTTGCAGTAAAGCTGTTTGCAGCGCCTTGACAGGTAAATCCCTCGGCTGACAGTTTAACTCTACACACATCGCTGCTGCCATTCCAGCTGCTTGACCAATGCCCATAACTACAGGTTGTAATCTGGTAGCCCCATTGGCAATATGGGAGACAGAAATATTCTTTTCACACACCAAGAAACCATCTGTTGCGGCTGGAATTAAACAACTGTAGGGAATTGTAAAGGGCGTCCCAGTGCAGCGTCCTCCCCAACGAAGCGATTTAGGTTGGAGTGGAAATTCAACACCAGGATAATGATGGTCATTGGCGTAATTACCAACAGCGATCGCTTCTCTACGAGAGGCTTCTCTACGAGAGGCTGCGCCAACGCCAACGCAAACGCCTGCCGTAGGATGCCCGAAGGGCTGTAGGGCGATCGCATCATTAAATACAGGTGCAACTCTACCTCCGGCAACTGGCAAAATATCTTGTTCTCGCACAGTAGTCAGTCCCACTAAGCGACGACTTTCCCGGTAGTAGGGATGCAATGCAAAAGCAGTAGGGGCGTGAGGAAATACTTGTTTTGCTAAACCATAACGACGACCAAGTTGATTTTGAATAAAACGGGCAAAATTTTGGCTGTACCAGCGAGATTCTTGGTTGAATTCACCTCTGGATAGCTCTGACTCTATCAGACGCTCTAGCCCTTGGCCGTAGTCATTGCCACAGATTGGCCAGTTAATCATGAATAAGCCACCAGGCAAACGTCCATAATTCAAAAAGCGCAAACCTCGCGCGTCCGCGTCTCCCGGCGTGAGAGTTTGCAAGACTCTCTCTACTCCATAGCTGTTCCAAGCACCTGTAAACTGGGATGGATTATCATTAGGGGCAGCTGGAATTTCTGGGGCGTTGGCGTAGCCCGTCGTAGACATCGCTTCACCAAAGTCTTGCATAATTACTACCCAAGTGGGCGCTTGCACCGGATATTTCTTGGTAAAAGAGTTAAAAGTCACTGGGGCGCTGGGTTCTCCCCATTCCGATTGCAATTCCCAGCCCCAGCGATAAGGTATGTCAGCTAAAGCCAATAAATCTCCTAATTCTGTAGCGTCGAGAGTAATCTTGGCTGTGACAGCAAAATCAGCAAAGCGGACACCAATAATAGAATTACCTTGACGGTAAACTTCTTTTGGCACTTGTTCAGAAATCCAGTGCAGATTGGGCAGTTCCTGCACCCACTCGGCAAAAATCTCCGCCCCAATCCGAGGATCGTAACTAAAAAAGCTAACCCAACTGTTATCTAAGCCGCCTGGTTGTCGTTGTCGCAATTCCTGCAAAAACGCCCCCCATAATCCTGTTTGAAAGGCTTCTAATTCATTGCCATCAGGTGCAGACACTCCAGCCGAAGTTAGCATTCCCCCCAACCAAGAAAATTCACTCACCAAAATCGTTTTGGCTCCCCGTCGGGCTGCTTGAATAGCAGCCGCAGTGCCTCCAGTTCCTCCACCGACAACTAAGACATCAGCTGTGTATGTTTGATTGAGCATTTCTTACCTCTCTGAAGTGTCCCGCTATGTTCTCCAGTTAGGTTACATCAAGCAAGAGAATTTGTTTAGAAGCAGGGGTGAGGCGGTGAAGATGCTATGTTATTGGTTTAACAGATTTTAGTTTTAGCTAGAATCCCCTGAAGTTACTCTTGATCAAGGAGATTGCTTAAATGTGTTGCGTAGGCGTAGCCCATCGTAGATATCGCTCCCTGATAATTGAGTCAAACTCATACTTAAAGTTAGAAATAAAAATTATGGGCAGTAGATAAACTAATTACTGACGGTTATCGCAAAAGTTTAGATCCATTATGTTTTCCCTGACTAAAATCTCAGATTTTAGCTAGAGCAGAAGAAGCCCCACGTCTCACCCTGTACTCAGGGGAGCGTGGGATGAATTCTGGGCAATGATAGCGTTCGCGTAGCGTCTCGTAGAGAAGCGGTAGCGAGTCATCGAGCGTCGGAATTGACTTTCCG
>NZ_JBGTFY010000032.1:0-4040 GCF_041747015.1 Nostoc sp. | reverse complement strand
AAATTCCAGGAGAAGAAGCGGTCAGGACTCAGATTAAAGGGTTAAGGCAGAAGTTGAAATCAGCAGGTGCTGCTGACTTAATTGAAACGGTTTATGGCATTGGTTACCGCCTTAAACCACCAAAAGCACCGAGCCGTCAACATCCCCTCACCGCTTTAACTGGGATTTGGGAGCGATTTAATCCCCGAATTAGCGATCAAGTAGCGGTGCTTGAGCAGGCTGTCGCCGCTGTATCAAAAAATACATTTAGTCAAAAACTCCGCACCGAAGCAGAGCAAGAAGCTCATACCCTAGCAGGTTCATTAGGGACTTTTGGCTTTAGCAAAGGCTCCCAACTAGCGAAGAAAATCGAACATCTGTTACAAACTGGGTTATCCGCAGGCACAAAAGAGGTTAAACTCTTCCAGAAATTGGTTACCGCTTTACGCCAAGAAATAGAGCGCCCTCCAGATGGTTTAGTTACAGTAGCCGATCCGAACGCAGATGAACCTAAATTATTGATAATTGACAGCGATCGCCAACTTGCTGATGAATTAGTAATTGTGGCACACACTCAAGGAATCCGCGCCGAAGTAGCTACGCTTGCTGAAGCTAGGGATAAAATTGCTCGTGACCATCCCAATGTTGTGCTACTTGACCCCGATGTGTCCAACTCAACTAAGGAGGGTTTGCTGCTGTTGGCAGAACTTAGAAAGCAACAGCCAGCATTGCCAGTTTTGGTTTTTACAGCCCACGATAGTTTAAGTAATCGCGTTGAAGTATCTCGGTTAGGTGGTTATGGCTTTTTCCAAAAGCCAGTACCTCCAAATCAAGTTCTAGAGGCAGTTACCCAGCTTCTGCAACGAACAGATCCGGTTACAGAAGCTACAGTAATGGTCGTCGATGATGACCCCCAGATTTTAGCCATTCTGCGAACCTTATTAGAGCCTTGGGGACTCAAGGTAGTTACCCTTGACGATCCCCGGCAATTCTGGGAAAAGCTGGCAGCATCTTCGCCGGATCTGCTGATTCTGGATATTAAAATGCCGTATTTAAGTGGATTTGAATTGTGTCAGGTAGTGCGAAACGATTCTCGCTGGGGCGGATTGCCAGTTTTGTTTCTCACAGCGCCAACAGATGCGGACACCATAAATCAGGTGTTTGCTGTGGGTGCAGATGACTATGTAAGTAAGCCGATTGTCGGGCCCGAATTGGTGACTCGGATCATCAATCGCCTAGAGCGGATTAAACTACTTCGCAGGCTAGCCCAACTGAGCCACTAACTTGTTGGCGATCGCCAAACTTTTCAATCCGCTCCAGTTAGCAGATCAAGTAGCAGTCTTGGATTATAGTCTGGAGACTTATTTCCTCACAAGTTCCTCAAATTGTTTATCTAATCTCAAAGTAAAGCTAAGTGTGTTAAAAATTTGACCGTAGTTAAGCGGCTCAATGGCATCTCGTAAGCTTTGATACCACAGGAGTAAATATCTAATTGTCATAACCTCTGTAGAGTCTTTTCAGGTACTAAATCTTCTGCGCCAGCAAAAGGAGCAACTATTTGATGACACGCAACAAGGCGATGCCGGGAACGGCTTGCCCTTTGGGCTCGCGGCTTCACCTTACCAGATATTTTTATCGTGAACACATAAGAAGAAGCTAGGGAGGCGATCGTATATCGTCAGCAGCAAAAACACCTACCGCAGTCGATGTTAAGCCGTTCAGTAGCGGAGGTAGGCATCACTGTTAAAGCTGATAGCTCTTCTCAAGAGCAATCTTAATTAACTCAGGTTTTAGCAGAAAACAGGCAAATTTTTTAAAAAGGAGAACAAAGCTATGTCTATTATCAAAAAGTTACAGCAACGGCTTCAGAACATTTTATCTGCTCCCCAGCAAGTAATTCAATACATTTTAGGAGCAGTATCCCGAATTTTTAGCCCCACTGACGATCAATACCCAGTAACAGGAGTTCAACCTTTTGAAGGAAAAGTATCTAGCAAGAAAACAAGACATAATCAAACCTAGTAATTAAGCAAATCTACTATTAATCAATATTTGGTGTAAATTTTGTCTGCGTAGCCATAGATTAAAATCTATGAACTCATTCACTCAGATATATTAATAGTAGTTGCAACAACTTACAAATTATTTAGTGAGAACTTATAAATGTTTTGTAAGAATATGGAGGCTTTTAGGCTATGAATACAAATAGCAAAATTAAAATCAAATTTCCCCTACGTCAATTTGTGACTCAGTTCCTCTTCAATCCTTTAGCTAAAGTAGTTTTAAATCCTGTACATTTTTGGTACTTGTACAAAGTTGAGCTATTAGAGTGTTGTTGGGAACAAGACTACGTTCAATTCTTGGAACGTTGCTGGAGTCAAGACATTGAGTTAAAAATATAGCATTAAAAAAGCCGAAAATAATAGTTACACATCAGTAAAATCTGATTTTTTCTTGTTGATTACTGTTGCAATGGATAGAAAGTTTAAGTTTTCTATTCAATTTTGAAAAATCACTTTTAGTTGCCAATGACAATCTGGGAAAACTCAATATTGTCAGCCTCTCAAGAAACAGCTACTCTCAAGACATTCTTTACGCCTGAGCTACGCTGTGAGATGACTCATAAGCCAAGAATGAATACTGTAACGAATTTTACAAAAAATGTATTTCTCTAATGAAAAAGCCTAGACTACATATAGATATTGGGTTTGCGGAAATACCGCAATTGTGAGAAGACAGTATGGTTTCATCATCACTGCCGCTGGAGGCTCCAACTCCAGCACATATCTGCCCCTTCGATCAAGCCTGTAGTTATCTAGAGCAGGCGGTGCGAGAGTTACAGCTTGACCAAGGATTGCTAGCAATCCTGAGTAATCCCCGCAAAGTAGTCACCGTCTCAATTCCTGTCAAGCTAGATAGTGGTGAAGTGCAGGTTTTAGCAGGGCATCGGGTGCAGCACTGTGACGTTTTGGGTCCCTACAAAGGTGGGCTGCGTTACCATCCGGCTGTAACACTGCGGGAGGTGTCAGCCCTGGCAATGCTGATGACTTGGAAATGTGCGCTGCTAGGCATTCCCTTCGGCGGTGCTAAGGGAGGGATTGCTTTAGATCCAACAGACTACAGTATAGGTGAATTGGAGCGGATTACTCGTCGTTATACTAGCGAGTTAATTAAAGACATTGGTCCAGAGGTAGACATTCCGGCCCCAGACATGGGTACTTCCGCCCGCGAGATGGCCTGGATAATGGATACCTACTCAGTAAATGTTGGACACGCTGTGCCGGGAGTTGTCACCGGCAAGCCAATTTCAATTGGTGGCTCCCGAGGACGAGAACTTGCAACTGGACGTGGCGTAATGATTATTGTCCGCGAGGCTCTAGCAGAGAGAGGGGAGTCGCTTGTGGGAGCACGAGTAGTCATCCAAGGCTTCGGGAATGTAGGAAGCGCTGCGGCTTTATTACTGCATCAAGCTGGAGCCAAGATTTTGGCTGTTTCAACGGGTTCAGGTGGCATCTTCGCGGAAGCAGGTTTGGACATTCCAGCTTTGAAAGTCTATGCTGCGGCAAACCGTAAGCTTATTGCCCTTTCTGGAGCAAAATCAATCACCAATGCCGAACTGTTGACTCTGCCCTGCGATGTTCTGATTCCAGCAGCTTTGGAAAACCAGATCACTCACGAAAATGTGAATCAGATTAAAGCATCAATTGTTGCAGAAGCTGCTAATGGCCCAGTAACTTTAGAGGCAGACCAGGCACTCTTAGCGCGAGGTGTGACAGTGTTACCAGACATCTTGACTAATGCTGGAGGGGTAGTTGTGAGCTACCTGGAGTGGGTACAGGGTCTTTCCTACGTGTTTTGGGATGAGGAGCGTGTCAACCGAGAAATGGCAGCCTTAATGGTGCAGGCCTACCGCCATGTTATTCAAGAGTCAAAGGTGCGGCAGGTTTCTCTGCGAATGGCGGCTTACACATTAGGCGTAGGCCGGATTGCTCAGGCATTAACTGATCGAGGTCTCTACCCATAGAAACCTCTGGAACGGGGATTAGTAGCTGCTTCCAAAT
>NZ_JBGTFY010000031.1:0-30942 GCF_041747015.1 Nostoc sp. | reverse complement strand
GGTATCAAAACGTTCTAAATCCCCCTAAACCGTCCGATAAATTGGGGACTTTGATTCCGGTTCCCCCTTTTTTAAGGGGGGTTAGGGGGGATCTATAAATGTGTAAAATCACAGCCTAATACTTTTCAAACATCCTCTAAGCCCAAAAAATAAAAATGTGTAGGTTGGGTTGAGGAACGAAACCCAACATTTTGCGGCGTTTGTTGGGTTTCGCAAAGCTTCAACCTAACCTACAATATTCTTAACCGAACCGTATTGAGAGCGATCGCCCCTTCAATATCTACCCCAACGTTTCTGAATTGAGAAATTAATTCAACTCAAAATCAAGACTAAGAATCAGAAGATTGACTTGTGATTGTCAACGCCACGCAAAATGGTTGGGAAGTAATTTATCATCGTGCCCATGCTTTATTAGCAGCTCAACTGGCAGGACAGTGGCGACGTAAAGATGTTCCAGCACGGTTATATGAAACGATAGCTGCAATTTCTCATCATGATGACCAAGAAAAAGAGTGGGAAGAGGACATAGAGTGGACATTTGTTAAGAGTTAGATTCATATAGTAGGACTTACGCACAAGAGATCCCCCTAAATTCTCCTTAAAAAGCGGGACTTTGACTTTAGTAGCTTCCTTTTTAAGGCTTGTTTGGGACAACTAGAGAAGTTAATGATTTAATGGCGAAATATGGGAGAGAACCAGTTAAATTATTGTAAGAGTCTGATATCTGAGGACAATTGGCATAGAAAAGAGCCAAAGAACTAACTCTCTGGCTCAAACTGGAGACAAAACAATCATCAAATAAAGGTTATCTTGGGTAAGAACCTAAATTCTTCCCAGGTTATGCAGCCCTAAGACAGCGCCCACTCCTAAGATATGACCAAAGGCAGTACTTGCTAATAAAGCAGGTAAACCAAAACCGCCTAAGAAGTTAGCTGAGGGTAGTCCCGGTTCTGCATTTGGATACTTGATGGTAGATTTACCAAAGGCAATGGCAAGAATATTGGCGAGAATTATAATCACCCCAACGGCAGGACTCCATTGCAAGGGTGTAGTTGCAGCAGCGAGTAAGGTTGAAGTAAACACCTGATTTGCTCCTGAAATTTATTAATGATTGAAAATATCATCTGAATATTTCCGAAACAAATTCAAGAAAATATCCGATTTTGCATCAATATTTAACAGTTATTCTTACTACTTAATACAAAAAGCTGCAACAGTCAGCTTTTTGAGCAATATCTGGCAGGAAGCAACACAGCTAAAACCGGGAGGATCTTAGCCTAGCGTAACTTTTATGACATTGGTGATAATTGTTATTGCTTACCTTATATCGCATTAATTATCTGGATTTGAAAACTTCTAGTAAATTTAAGAGCTGTTATGCCAAGGTGAAGTACAGGCGCGTAGGCGTAGCCCGCCGTAGGCATCGCTCTAAAGATAATTTACAATTCAAGATAATATCGATCATTTGCAGCTTCTATTATGTCCTCAACTCTAGATGCTTTGCCACCCGCGCTTGCTAAAATTGTCCAGCGCTTCCAACGCGCTTCCGAACCGAAGCGACGCTATGAACAGCTAATCTGGTATGCTCAGAAGCTCAATGAGTTCCCGGAGGGTGATAAATTACCCGAAAATAAAGTTCCTGGTTGCGTGTCTCAAGTTTATATCACAGCAGCCTTAGATGACGGTAAGGTTGTGTTTAAAGGCGATTCTGATTCCCAATTAACCAAAGGATTAGTAGGGCTTTTGGTTGAAGGATTGGATGGACTAACGCCAACTGAAATTGTGCAACTTACTCCAGATTTTATTCAAGTAACAGGTTTAAACGTTAGTCTGACACCTTCCCGTGCTAATGGATTTTATAACATTTTTAAAACCATGCAAAAAAAAGCATTGGAATGTAAGTTAGATTTGCCTAACTAAACAGATGAGTGCAGATAACTATCAAAAGTTACAGCGATCGCCTTTAAAATTTACTTCTTCTGTGTATTTCTAACCTTCCACATCGATCATTTTCGCATAAACTAATCAACGAATGGGCGTGGTGAAATCGGCAGCGAATAAAAGCGATCGCCTTCTACCGATAGATTGCATTATCAATCGTAGCTCGGAAGAACTCACCCTCCGACTCAAACCGCTCAGTGCCAAAGTACCAGCCAATCCGCAGATGGGTGGGAATGGTGTAGCCGTAGAATGTGCCCTCTGACTCTACAATTCCACCGAAGTCTACATAATGAAACTCAGCACCTTCTGGATTGCCCCAGCGCGGTAGCTTGATAGTCTTGAGCCGCCCCGTTTTATCAATGGTGAAATCAAGTTCCGCTCGCTCGCCTTGGACGACGAAACTAGAATGCAGGTGCGATGAATCCATTCTTGTCCATGACACATTATCATTACAGAACACAGACGGCAACCACACTGACTCTGCCTGGAGACGACCAACCCCAGACCGTGTAATATCGGAACCTGAAGCCACCATCACCGGGAATATTCCTAACAGCTTCCACTGCATAGCACCTGCGCCGTCTACGAGGCGATCCGATCCTAAAATCGGTAAGCCGTTCATCCACGCCGTAGCACTCCAAATCAGTCCATGCTCCCAGCAAATGACTTGCTCTGCTTTGAATGGAATCCAACTCTTCAATTTGATTTCGCCGTGCATCTGCAATCGAACCGCAGATGCGATCGCAGTTCCAGGAGCGATCGCGTGTTCGAGATACCGTCTTGCGGCTTCTGGTAGGTGAGAGCGTTCATTTGAGCAGAATGGGCGATCCTTAGATATCGCCGACTCCCACAGCGCATCGAGGGAAAGTTGTTTAGTCATCATTGCCTCCAGCATTTAGTTAATTAAATATTTCTGGCGATCGCTATCCTTCACCTCTTCAGAACGGCAAAGAACCTTTTAGGAAGTGTTTAATTCAGAATTTGATAGATTGTAATGATAAAAATGATTGTGAAAATAGCTGTATAGATTAACTTCGTATACTTGGCTATAGGACTCATATTTGATTTTTGAACAAACTCAGTACAACTCAAAGAGACTTCTTCCCTACTGCCCACTCCCAGCCTACGCAAATAATTTCAGAAATCAAATCGGATTGCTATAGCCAATTTGGCAGATAAATAGAAAAATTGTCTTTAGTTGAATTTGAATATTTCCGGGCGATCGGACTTTTTAAGATTTGAGTTAATAACTTTAACTTCTGGCATTACTGTGACGGGTGTTTGTTCTATTTCCTGAATGAATTGATTGAATACGATATATAACGTAACGGTCGATGCAGTAGTGAAGCTTTATTGACCGTTACCGTATGCACTTTGAGCAAGTCAAAATCTTTGGATAGCTGAGAATAAGTTTTACCAGAATGTCAGGCTTATGTTAGATCGTTCGATATTATGAAGTGCGATCGCTCGATCTTGTAAACAATGCCAAAAATTGATCGCTGGTATAATCTCCTTTTTGTATTTATTTGATAATATTAAACAATTTTTTGTGAATAATGTTTGCAGAGTGTCTTCATTAAATACGATTGATCGCATGATGATTCTGTTTGTGGGTTTCGATTAGTAATTGAATTTGTGTAATCAGTTTTCGATTGTTTAGAATGTCGTCGAAATCAATCGAATGGATTGGTTGGTTAGGGCGTGATTTTTGGGAATTATGCTTGAATTGCCCGATCTGTTGCATTAGATGCGAGTTGCCTAAGACATATTCAGTTTCTTGATGGGTATCCATAAAGTTTAGTAGATTTTATAGGCTACCTTTATGTTTTTAGCATATCTGATAATTCGTTGAAAAGCGATCACTAATAACAAAATCTCAATGCGGATTCCACAACAACATTGCGATCGCTTATACTTGGTCAATCTCTCTACAAACTCAACACTACCCAATCTTTCTTAATGTTATCTTGAGAAAATTAAATCCTCACACCAAGATGCAAAGATCATTTTGCGCCTTGGTGCGAGATTAAAATTAGTTCAAGCTATTGCGATTAAGTTTTTGCAAGCGAGAAAGAGAAAGCGCTAGTAGACCGACTATACCAAGACCAAGAACAGTTGATGACTCAGGCACTGTCTTGACTTCAAAATCAAAACTGAAAGTGCCAGACTCCTTAAAAGGAATGGGGTTACTACCAGTGCCTAAATCCACCAGTTTGAATGATGCAGAGTAAGTTCCCAGTGGTGCAGCAGCATCAGTCCAAAAGGTAGGGGTGAACGAAAAATTATCACCACTGCCAATTGTGTAGATATCACCGACTGAGTTGACAATATCAAAGCCTGCTGAATCACCAATATTCAATCCACTGCTAATTGAGGCTAATTGTAAACCAATATTTCCACCCTCAAGGGACGACTGCCAACGACCATTGGAGCTATTGAACAAATACTGGTTGTCTAATTCTTTTGAAGTTTTTAGAGACGCTAGAGGTTCTATCGTCAGATTACTATATTCCTTATCTGTTGGAATACTAATCAAGCGACCACTATAAAACCCTGTGCCAGGTAATAGTGTCAGCGGCGGTTGTTCTGAGTAAGACTCAGGAATTCGGTTATTTGTATTGGTTGGGTTAATAGTTAGGTTATTTAATGAACCTAAGTAGCTATAAGCACCAATGCCGTGGAAATGGCTGGATTCGGGTTGGTCTTCATTCCTGTGTGCAAAGAGAAGGGTTAAACGATTGTAGTTGGGGTTCTCCAAACCTGCGTATGTCCCTGTAGGAAAAACCTCCAAACCATCTAACCCAATGTAAAAGCCGGTTTCGTCCGAATGATTATGAGTATCATCAGCTTGTGCCGGCGCCAAAGCGGTAGATAAAAGCAGCGGCGCAACAACCAAAAAACTGACTGCAATAGGCGCAGATCGTTTCCCTGTTTGAGTTACTTGCTTTTTCGAGCAGATAGTGTTTTTTGAAATCACCACGCTTCCCCATCAAAAGTATAATTCTTCTTTATGATGATAATGATTATCATAGATTCTGTGGGATTGTCAAGGTACTAACCTGGACTTCCCGTAGGGTCGGTCGGCTTGTATGCAATATTCCTATCAGCTACGCAACTTTTGAATATTTATTACTTATTACAGATGCCTAAAAATAAAATATTTCTTAGTTAAACTATGTAATTATTTGGCGAAACCCTAAATAAAAGCAAGTTCACAGTTCGCACAAAAATATAAAAAGATTTATCATAGACGATAATGATTATCTATATGATGAGACAAGAGGAATTTAGAGTATGGTGGCTGACGTAATCAACAATTCAGTTCCCGTTACTGTTCTGACTGGCTATTTGGGAGCAGGTAAAACGACTCTACTTAATCACATTCTCACCTACGAACACGGCAAAAAAGTTGCTGTGATTGTCAATGAATTTGGGGAAGTAGGTATTGATAATCAATTGATTATCGATGCAGATGAAGAAATTTTTGAAATGAACAACGGCTGTATCTGTTGTACAGTGCGCGGCGACTTAATTCGGATCATTGGCAATTTGATGAAGCGGCGTGATAAATTTGACCATATAGTAATTGAAACAACTGGACTCGCCGATCCTGCGCCAGTGATTCAGACATTTTTTGTTGATGAAGATTTGCAAAGCCAATTGTCTCTAGATGCGGTGGTAACTGTGGTAGATGCCAAGCATATTTGGCAGCATTGGGACGCAGATGAAGCCCAAGAACAGATTGCCTTTGCTGATGTAATTTTACTTAATAAAACAGATTTGGTTGCGCCAGAAGAGTTGGATGAATTAGAAAAACGGATTCGGGCGATGAATGCGATCGCTAAAATCTACCGTACCCAGAATTCTGAACTAGAAATAGATGCTTTATTAGGTGTAAAAGCCTTTGATTTAGATCGGGCATTAGAAATTGATCCAAATTTCTTAGGCGAAGATGCCCACGTACACGATGAAAGTGTCTTTTCTGTGGCATTAGTAGAATCAGGTGCGATCGATGGAGAAAAATTAAACGCTTGGATTTCCGAGTTACTGCGTACCCAAGGCGCAGATATCTTTCGGATGAAAGGCATTTTAAATATTGCTGGGGAAGAGAATCGATTTGTGTTCCAAGGAGTGCACATGATATTTGATGGCAAACCCGATCGCCCTTGGAAACCAAGTGAAACCCCCAAAAACGAACTAGTCTTCATCGGTCGCAATCTTGATGCAGCCCAACTCAAGCAAGATTTTCTCGCGTGTTTAGCTTAAAAAGTGAGTTAGGAGTTAAAAATTCCTAACTTCTAACTCCTAACTTCTAACTCCTAACTTCTGTAAAAAATATGAACTCAACAACTAGCAAATCTAAGGAATTTGAACAACACTATTCGGGGACACTTTCAGATTACGTAACTGCGATCGCTTGGTCGCCACAAGGTAAAACTTTAGCAGCAACTTCCGCCGCCGGTGAAGTAGTTCTATGGAATGATGGCGAACTCACAACCCTGCAAACTGGTAATGCTAAATCAGTAGATTGTCTGGCCTTTTCCCCAGATGGAAAATTTTTAGCCGTTGGTGGACAGGATGGACAGGTCAAAATTTGGCACGATACTGAATTAATTGCTACTTTGGAAAATGCCCCTGCATGGGTTGACAAGCTAGCTTGGAATTACACTAGCAACCAACTGGCTTTTAGTTTGGGGCGTTACGTCCAAGTCTGGGATGCAGATACTCACGAAATTGTCGTGACACTGAATTTCGACAACTCGTCAGTTTTGGCTATAGATTGGCGGATTGATGGACAGTACTTAGCCATTAGCGGTTACAAAGGAGTGAAGATTTGGCATAGTCAAGACTGGGATGAAGATCCATACATCTTGGATATGACTACTGTCAGTTTAGCTATGGCTTGGTCGCCCGATGGCAAATTCTTGGCTTCTGGCAACATGGATCGTAGTGTCACCGTTTTGGAATGGAACAACCCCGACCCCTGGGTTATGCGCGGTTTCCCTGGTAAAATTCGCCAATTGGCATGGTCAGAAGCTACTACTAAATTGGGTGCGCCAATACTGGCATCTTCTAGCGTTGAAGGTATTGTAGTGTGGGAAAAATTAGAAGATGATTCCTTGGGTTGGGAAGCACGAGTATTAACTAATCATGTGGGTGTGATTAATGCGATCGCCTTTGCACCCAAAAGCTTCTTTCTCGCTTCTGCTGCTACTGACGGCTGGTTATGTTTGTGGAACAAAGCCAAAGAAGTGTCCCAAATTATCACAGGTGTCTCAGCAGGATTTTCTAACCTAGCTTGGCATCCCCAAGGCAAGTTACTGGCCGCAGGCGGCGAGCAAGGCGAATTACTTATTTGGTCAAAGGTTTTGCGGGGTCAAGGATTCGGGCGTAGTTAAGCAATGCTTGGTTTACCACTAGAACCGATGAAGTAATTTACAACTGGATAACAGCGATCGCTTGTAGATTTACACTTCTTTTCTACAGCGATGTCTCCGATGGTCACTGAGCTTGCCGTAAAGCCTGCGGCATAGCTTCGCTTAAGGCGCAGCCTCTCGTAGAGAAGTGCGGGCTATGCCTACGCTCATAAGTTTGCCAAAATACACAAGATTTTACTTATGGTTCTCAGTCTACAGTCTCTACATAGGTAATGGAAGGATAAATCTGCTATTGAGTGAGAATATTATGATGAGGCAACTTGATCAGCGAACCCCAGCCTAAACCATTTTATAGATACTCCTGCATCTTTCCTTGCAACAGTTTTAAGCGATCGCGCTCACAGCTAGTATTTAATATTGACTTGGGGGATGTAAAAACCCCAATCTCAGGCGGAGCCAGATTGGGGTAGTTCATAAAGAACAAAACCCTTGAAAACTTTACTTTTCAAGGGTCTTATGCCAGCTTTATGCTTTATGTCAGAGGGTTATTTGGCTGTAAAGGATGCCAGGAACCGGACTTGAACCGGTGACACGAGGATTTTCAGTCCCAAGGAATTGAATCCGAAAGTTGCGCCAATGCGATGTTCGTTATTTTAAACATCAATTTTTTGCCTAAACCTTGCCTAAGTTACTAGGTGAATGGCACGATACAATCAGGCTTTCAGCCGCTATGTGACGAAAGGGGAATTATGTTCAATGCCCAAAATACTAGAGTGAATCCCCACAGGGCTAAAAGACAAAGGGAAAGACGCACTCGTGAATAACCAATGACTAACCGCGATCGCGTTCATACTCCTGCGCGGTTTCATACTCACGGTGAAACTGTTCCAGGGCTTCCACTCTTTCAAATAGCTGGTTTCTCTGTGAAGTGTTTACGGTTTCTAGTTCCTGAATTTTGCTGGCTACTTGCTTAATCATCAAAAACAATACGTTTTTATCAAGGTTGGAAAGTATGTCACCGTCCACTAACAGACTGTTCAATGCTTCACTCGTGGATGTAATGCATTCTAGAAAATTACCAATAACCTTAAAATCCCAAGTTTCACCATTAACATCTTGTGGATGAATGCAAAAGCTATACTGATTGTTTTGGTCTTTTTGAACTCTAAGCCTAAAATCAATTGCTTTTCCCTCGTGTAACTGAAAGTAATTTTCTAGTGTAAATCGACTAATCATGCTCATCTATTCTTCCTGAGTATTCTCTTCATATTCCCGAATATTAAAATTAGTATCTTTTTGGAGAAACCTCTGCACATCCCTAGTGTAAAAAAGCAACCGTTTGAACTTGTGGTTGATTTTCTGATCTAGCTGTCCCAAAACCATCTGTATAACATCTTTTCGGTTTACATACTCTTGAATATGCAAATCTAAAGTTTTTTCTAGATGACGAATTTTTTCGGCATTAGCAGCTTGCTCCTTTAAAGACAATTCAATTTGGCTAATCGAGGTTGAAATGCTGTTGATCTTGCTAATTACGCGAATAGCAATAGTAGCAAGAATAGTTGCACTTACCAAGATGCCGAAAATTGCGCCAGTGCTTTCTAGAGTTAGAGTAACTCCGGGTGAGCTATTAAGAGAATTGCTCTGTGCTGTTGATTGTGCAGTAGTCATTTTAATAGCTGAAGTATCTAATTTATTGCTAGATTCGCCCGACAACACATTGTTAATATTAGTTGTCAATAAATTCCCATACTTTAAAAGTGCAGTCTTTGAAGTATCTTTGCACTTCAAAAGAGATTTTATAATTGTTTGGGAAAGATAAAAATTTAATAATTATTGGCGTATAAAGAGGAATAAATTTAGATTCCCCTAGCGCTAATCCTAGTGAGAATGGGGTAATAACCGCTTGATGCAAGTATCCGGCTTTGTACCAATTTGGTTTGGCTGTGGCGCTAAATACTTGCACACACACAACAGATGAAGAAAATAGATGAGAAGGTTCAAAAGCCGCTATCGGTTGAATTATCATCTCACCTAATATATTGGCGTTTTTAGTAGAATCTATGATTAGATTCCACTTACTAACATCGCTAAAATCAGTCATTTCATTAAAAGTTGAACATGTTCTTCAACTTCGCCGACAAATATCTTTGGATCAATACTGTAATGATCGAGCAACTCAAAGTAAGTGTAGTCATCCATCGCACCAGATAACCATAAACTAGCTGCGTTGTTGATAACGTGCATACCTTGAACTGTGGTTTCATCGGCTTGTCCATCAACGGACACGGTAAGCAAATCACCAATATTTGGAGGAACCCACAATAAATTATTATCAAACGCGATAGACATTACACACCTTCTGGTACAAACCGATATCGGCTAGCTAGGGCGTTTACACTACCAGTAAATAATCCATTGAAATCGGCTTTCCCTTTGATTGCCGCAACTACAGTATCGTAAGTATCTGCTGCAATTTTTTTACCAAAGCTACCAGTGACAGAATCATTTTCATGTCGAAAATATTTGCGCCCTGTAATCCGAGATGATTCTTTAACGGTAGCCGTTGTTACTCTTTGAATGATTGTGAGTTTAGCAAATTTAAACTTCTTAACATTATCTATAACGTTAGGTGTGGTTAATGCTGCAAGTTCAGTTCTAGTAAAATTGAATTCCGCCAATATTCCTTGCATCGCTGTAGCGAGAACCCCGCCTCTACCTACTTGAGTAGCGGCGATTAACCTAGCGGGAAGGTAAACAAGATTTGTACCGCTTGTATCAAATGGAATAATCGCTCCAATAACTCGATCAGTTTTTACTTTGTTTGCTGGAGTCGTAATTGCTGCATAGGCTGCTTGTCGCGCTTCTGTATCCTTCTTAAGCCATATCTGATATTTTGCGTAATCAGCCGCCAGACGATCGCCTCTGCTGATATCTCTATAAGTCATTTTGAATCTTTTCAAATCTTTTTACAACTTAACTATAGCAACAGTTTTAGAATGGTTTGTTTACCGGAAATATAATATATTCGCTTCAGTTTTTAGAATGGTTTAAATTTTTACTAATGGATTATATCTATAAGTTGTGTCTACTAAAAATAGTGGGTTTGGTTCACCTGGAATAAGCGCATAAGCATACCTAAATCTAACATTTACTACTCGCCTATATGCTTTTTTAGTACGTGTTTTTCCCATAATTACCTGAGTGCCGCTAGATAATCCGATGGTGCTAGATTTTTTTGGATTATGTACAGTAATTGATTTCTCATCATAAGCAACATCAACTACTTTACACATTCTCTTGTAAATATCTATAGCATCGGTTTCAGTATTTGCTAATATTTTAGAGCCATTGGGAAAACCATTTTTTGCGTCTTTGTAACTAACACATAAATTACCCTTAGTTAAAATAATCCCTTTTTTCGCGTCCACAAATTCTATTTTTATTTCATTAGCGATCTCCAATAATTTAGTACGTAAATTGCTAGAAGTATTTTCTAAAGCCATTAACCTAACGCTGTATTCTGCATCAGCTTTTGATTCTTCATTAGGTACAGCTTGGGCATCTTGCGAAAAATAAAATACTATTTTAGGATGTCCAATTACGGGAGGCTCTTGACTTTCTTTACTGCCATAAAACAGTACTAACCCGTTTTTACTATACCCAAGAATGTCATACAGTAAAGCGTGTCTAAGATTAGTCATGCCTACAGTATCATTCTCTTGATGTGTGCAAGCTGTCCTTAGTTGGCTCCTACCATCAGCAAGCGATAATTCCCAATTCTCACCTAAATCTCCAAAAAATCGCGCTACTTCTTTATTGGCTGACTTTTTGAAAACATCCTGCAAAAATTCTGCTGTATTATGCCCCTCTGGTAATGCCATTATTAATCTGCTCCATTAAATAAATCTTCCGGCAATATATTTGATATCGTGCTACTAATTTTAGATGCTAGTTCATCGGCTTTTAATTTATCCGGCTCTGGTGCTTCTTTGCCTTTGTTTTCTGGTTTATTATCTTCTTTCATTGCCTTAGTTAGTTCTGTACTTGCGTTAGTCAATTCTGTTATGGACGCGATTACATCTAATGGCACTTGAGTTACTGCCAGTACCGTTGATGCGGTAGCCTGTAGGCTTTCTAATCCTTGAGTAATTCGATTAAGTTTAGGCTGTGGGTTCATCCATCCGTAAGCATTCTCTAGCACCTCTCCAGATTTCCTAAGAGCGTTTGCTACCTTACCAACTTTACCCATTGTCATCTCTAATCCAGTAAGGATAGTTGAAGATAGTCCCTGTAAAGCATTAAATATATTTGTCGTTGCCTGATATATGCGGTTAGCTTTTGCCCATGCTGTTGTGAGGTTTGTATAGTTTTCAGCCCCAACTACACCTTTAACCAAATTCTCAACTGTGCCACTAACCACAGATCCGATATCGAATCCGCTACCATCTTCTTTTTTTAATCCTATTGTTGTGAGAACATTATTTATAATTCCTATAAAGGTTTGTCCAATGTCGCTTGATAGCATCAATCCATTATGGATAGTTGCACCAAAGATTAATATATTCAACACTCTATCTAAATGCATCCAATCAGCGAAACGTGATAATTTACCACCAATGCCACCTGGCAACTGATTGCCTAATTTATTATTAATAATGCCTAATAATGCTAAATCCGCGCCTTGCCCGGCAGCATTCACGGCACCTAAAATATTTCCTGTATTGGCATTAGCATTATTGTTAATGTTTGCAGCATTATTGTCGAGTGCTTTAGCCATACATCCACCCGGTTGAGTGGTTCTGCAAGTTCCTGTGGCGGCGGCGTTTTCTATTTGTGGCAAAGTAGGAATATCGGGCCTGATTGCAGCTGCTGCGCGACCCGGAATTAGGGGTAAGAAACTAAGTATTTGATTTAATTTTGGGAGTGCAGTTGCATTCACTTTTTCTTGTTCCTTTAATCCTGTATCAATTTTTTGGATATCAGTTTCAGTCGTTTTTAAATCAGCTTGAATTAGTCCTAAGCTAGCTCTATTTTCTCGCTGAAATTCTTCAAAGCGTTGGTCGGCAGTGAGAGTACTTAATCGTACAAAGTCAGCATTCTTACGGTCGAACTCTTTCGATAAATCTGATAACTGTAAATCTCTAATTTTTAAATCTTTATTATTTTGTTGCTGAAACGCTGCAAAGCGTTGATCGGCAGTCATATTACTTAACCGTACGAACTCCGCATTTTTTCTATCAAATTCTTTTGATAAATCTGATAATTGCAAATCTTTAATCCCTAAAGCTTTGTTATTGTCGGTGATAAATCTATTGAATTTGTCATCCAATTGTTGTTGTAATGGTGCGAGATTGGGAACTTCTCTAGTTCTAGATTCGTTTAATGCTTGATTTGCCGTAGCATTAGCGCTTGCTACGCCTTGAGCAAGATTACTTGCTCCGTTGATGGCTACCCCCGCCAAGGTTGTAGCAGCGTTTACTTGCCCCGTAAGCACTCCTACCGATGCTTGCACTCCTCCAATTTGAGATTGCAATGGTGTAACAATTGCCCTTGCGGCTGCAATTGCATTAGTGTTAATAGCTGCAATATCTACTGGCGTAGCGGGTTTTATTCCTGCAAGATTCGCTCTAACTGTTGCTAACTCTGTTTGTAGTTTTAAGATTGTGGCGTTAACAGAGTTCTGAAGTCCATCACTAGCTTTACTGCTAATACGTGCTATTTCAGAATTTATTTGTTGAATTTTTCCATCTAAACTAAATTTATTTTGACGAGTCTCATATAGTGCATCGTTGCTCTGTTTTTTTGCTTCTGCTACCTTGCCCTCAATAGTTATTTTGCCTTGTCTAGTTTCGTACAAAGCATCATTACTCTGTTTTTTAACATCAGATATTTTACTTTCTAAAGATGTTTTGTTTTGGCGAGTTTCGTATAAAGCATCATTCGCCTGTTTTTTCGCTTCAGTTATTTTACTTTCAACAGTATTTCGTTCTTTTTCAATAGCATAAACTCTATCTCTTGTGCGCTGATCTGCTAATTTACTTTCGGCGATAGCTTTTTTATTATTCTCAATTCGTCCTTTATATACATTTAATATTCCCAAGACTTTAGAAATACTTGCAGAAAGAGATTCCTGCCCTCTTTCTGCCATATCAGCACGCCAACCTTGAATTTCATTGACAATTTGAACTACACCGATTGTCGCAATTAGTCCTATTAGGGGAGCATATTTTGTGAGGAAATTTCCAGCACCAGCAATTGTTTTACCCACACTGGTAGCTTTTGATAGTTTGTCATTTCCTTTACCATTTTCAATTACTTTGTCAACTACTTCTTTTGTTGCCTCGGACGCTTTTCTAGCTGCTCTTAAACTTTTAACTTGCTTCATAGCATCACTAATAAACTTTTTGCTAGGAGAGGAAAGAATGATTTTCTTACCATTAGAAAAGGTGGTAACATATCCTTTCCAACTCTTTCGCAAAGCTTCTCTTGCCCCCCTGGACTTATTAAAAGTTCCCCTTGGATCTGCCAGGTAACTATTCCAATTAAAATTTTGAGGAATAGAATTAGGTATTTTTATCCGTGGCGCTTCTGGAATAGGTGTTCCGTTCCAATTAGGCATTACTCGTCATCTCCTAGAAATCCTATAACCTCTGAAACAATGCCGACCAATGGCGTTATCATTTCATGCAATCCTTGAAAAGCTTGAATAAAATCTTGATTTGTATTTTCGATATCTGCAAAATTATTTAAAGATTCTATTATTCCTGTTTTTAATGCTTCTTGGATTTTTTCAAGTTCATCAAGCCTTTTTAATATTTCTTTTAAAGAAGTTTTTTGATCA
The DNA here is from genome assembly GCF_041747015.1 of Nostoc sp. Taxonomy (GTDB): domain Bacteria; phylum Cyanobacteriota; class Cyanobacteriia; order Cyanobacteriales; family Nostocaceae; genus Nostoc. Next base: position 16,779 of record NZ_JBGTFY010000031.1, on the reverse strand, counting down.
GGAGTTTTTGAAGCACCTGGATCACAGCACTTTTTTAGATTACGCTCTAACTCGCGTATTTTTTTATTTTGGTCATCAATTTTGCGATTTAGTGCGGCTAGCCCTTGGTCGATGTCTCTGCAAATTTCTGCCATTTACCGACCTGCCTTATTAGCAATATTTTTCAGGCGATCGCCTGTTTCTTTGCACGGGACACAGCAGTATCCTGGGTATTTAGGATGAGTACATTTCCGACTGCCTTTAGGGCAGTCGTCACCACAAATAACTTCATAGTCCAAAGGGCATTTGCCAATTTTCTCAAATATTGTTGAGCCGTTGTACTTAACGGTCAACTTGCATTTTTTGAGTGGTGGAATTGCACAAGATCCACTACTAATAAATCCGCTACGCGGGGCATCCGTAGCTGAAGGGGAAACGGATTGAGTGCCGCTTCTATAGTGATACCCTGCACCTTCTACGTTTCTCCCGTCTATGTAGGGTTCATGTCCAGAGCCGTTATACTTAAAGCTTGGACTCTCGCCCCATGCGAACACTTCGTAATAGGCATTATTGTTAACACCCTGTCCAGTGAACCGCCAACATTGCCCTACAGGATTAGGATCAATCTTTTCTACTTCAGAAGTTTCTACAGTTATTGGTGTTTGTTTGGTGATGAATTTCGTTTGGGGCTTTTTATCAAACGAGTAATTTATCTGAGCAGGTGAAACGCCATTGCAATGTTCGCTCATGCTTGATACTCACCATATAACTCTACTTCTCCCAAGCAAAAATAATTATGTCCTTCGGAATCAAGCCCGTAATTTAGTATTTGGAATAAAGAATAACTAATGGATGGCGTTACAGGTAAAAATAACCATTCACTCGCAGTATCTAGAGTAGTATTGTTAGCTTGAATATCTAAATCAGCCCAACTAGATCCGTTGTCGTTACTACCTCGTAGCTTCCAGTTACGAGGGTAATAAAGATTACTATTTCTAACCCTAATTGAATAGCCATTGCTTTTAAGTTTCCCACTTCCAGTACTGAAACTTACCCAACTATTAGGCGAATTACTGGTATAAAACTGACTCTCATCTCTATTGACTAGAGATTCTAGAGACCCACTTGCAACTGATGAGGCGCTTACTATTAAACCTTTGTTTATAGGATTAACCCAACTTTGAGTTTTTTTCTCTGTGCCCAAATAGTAAAACAACCCGTTCGTGTCACCCGAAGTCGCGTAAGTTAGATTGGTGGAAGCAGGGGGAGTAGGAGATCCAGTAGTCACACCTTTTAAGAAGTCAGACATTTGAATGCTATAAGTTAGCCCTGTCGTTGGGTTTTGCAATGTCAAAAAATCGCCATTTTCAGCAGTAGTTTTTATTGGAAAATCTTTAATCTGAGTCATCTATTTTGTAAAGTGTATATGATTGAATTACAAATTGATTTCGGATAACTCCTGTATCTCCATCTGGGATATAAACTGGCCATCGGAATATTTCTAATAATTCATACAATTGGCTGTTGTCATATTCAATTGGAGAATTATTCTCATCAGTGATAGGATTACCATTTTCGTCAGTTAAATGGCCTTGAAAATTTTCTAGTGCTTTCAAGAGCATAGCTATTACTAATTGTTCGGCGCGATTATTTGCTGTAGCGGTCATTCCAACTGCTGCTAAATCGGTTTTTCTGATTACCAACTCAGTAGCAGTTTGATTAGCACCATCACCAAATAGTTGAGCAAGTGTTAGCGCAAACATGATTAATAAAGGTCAGGGTCGATTGTGTTCGCTCCGGCAAGTAACCGATCTATCTCTACGGAGATGGTATTTCGCAGATAGATAAGGTCGTTTCGAGTAGTGATAGATGGGCTGAAACCATCTACGACCGCAACAGATTGGTCAATATTTAGATCCCTAGCCTCATCTGTTAGCGTTGTTTTAAATTTCAACATGATTGCTATCAACAAAGATTCGGCGGTGTTTGTAGCCGAAGCAGTCAAACCCGTAGAGGTCAAGTCAATTTTGCTAATAGTTAAGGTATCTGCTGTCTGTGTGGCGTTCGCTCCGAAAACTTCGATAAGCGTTGGTTCAGTTGTCATAAACGAATTTTTTATTGAAGTGCATGAATCCGTTATATGAGCAATCAAAAAATAAGTAAATGCTCCAGTTTTATGTAAAACCAGAACTTTTATATTTTTGAAAGCCTTGATAGAAGGCGAACTACAGGATACTACTTAAATATCGAGGAGAAACATTCTTGATTTACCCTTGTAGAGGGAAAAACAGGAATAAAGCGCTTAATTTTTAAGTGCTTACCCTTACGTGTTGATTTATATAAATTTTTTGTGTTGCGACAAAAATTAAGTTTCGTCACTTGGCAGCGCGATCGCACTCTCTACCTGAAAAGTGCGATCGCAATCCTGACGATACCACCGAGGGGTATTGCCATCTTTGCGCTTATTCCAGCCATTGCGATACGTGCGCCAGCCGTGGCAACGGCGGCACTACTGAACGCGGGTTAGGTTTTTGGTCCCTGATTACTACATCTCCTCAAATTCGCCGATATGAGAAGTAATAATCGTATTCTTCGGAGTAGTAAAGATGAAATTGGTTGTCGTGGGAGGATTTGGTACATTTTTGAGCATGCACCCCTCAATCCACTCGTAGTCATCCTCTCCCATAATCCGCACCTTGAACTTGTAATCTAGGCTCTCGACCTTGGGACTGAAATCTTTCCTTATCTTCTCTTCCCACTGTTGAATTACGCCGCATTCTTTAGCCAGTCTTGGCAGCACCTTTTTATCTGGGGTTGCCTTGATGCTCTTATTTAATGTCTGTCCGTCTGGCGTAGCGAATTCCAGCCAGATTTTACTATCCCCATTCTTGAATCGGTGATAGGGTTCGGCACTGCACTGAACCGTTCCAAAGTCTGATTCTACTTTGAACATAAAAGGTTTGGTTTCATAAAGACTGTAATAGCTGCATTTTGGGGGACGAGTAATAGCGTTGCTCTCGCTTGTTGATTCAGTAGGGGACGCGGTTATCTCACTGTATGCAACCTCTTTTTCCGGGAAAGTTTCAAATTCTAATGGATCTAATGGATCATCTGGATCAAGCTTGATATGACTGGGTTCTGGATGATCCATTAGAAATAATTCTAATGGATCATCTGGATCACTGACAGGCTCTTGTATCGGTTGAACTGATTCGACCTGGGGATACTGATCCAGATGATCCATTAGAATTATTTCTAATGGATCATACTCAACCCCTTGCTGTGACTGGGTTGATCCAGATGATCCATTAGATCCATTAGAATTCAAAACTTTCCTGACCCAAGCTCGTAATGCATGACCATTGACCCATTTTCTTTGTTGATGCCATCCGTTCATTTTCATGATGGATGCTACTCTTTTTTCCCCTAATTTGTCTTGACGTCCTGTTTCTACGTCCAAAGCATTAAGTAGGATGTCATGAGTTGTTACCCAATCGCGCTGGCGAACAAATGACAAGATTTTTTCTTCCCACGGGTCAGATGATTGATAGTCTTTATTCGCTTCCGCCTGTTTGGTAGATTCTGCATGACTTAGCCACCACTGATGTCCCATTTGATAAAGATGGTTGGCCGCAGCCCAAATCAAATCTCGCTGGCGGATTAATTCTTCGATGGGAATTTCCTTGAGGACTGGGACGATGAAAAATCGTCGGTTTCCTGTGGGGTCGTTGAGTAATTCCTGTTCGTTCGAGGTGGCAACCAACAGGCAAGCTCTCGGATGCTCTTTGATTTCTCTCTCGTAGGGAATTCTGAAGGGGTCAACGGTGTTACTCAAGAATTTCTTGAAGGCGCTAATGTCTTTCTTCTTATATATGTGTTCAATTTCGGCTAATTCAATTCCCCAGAAGTGGTGGAGTTTCATGAGTTCATCCTTCTCGTTACTATCGCTCAACTCATCGGTGAACCAGTCCGCGCCAAACAGTTCCTTCCAGAATGTGCTTTTTTTGAGTCCCTGTTCGCCAACCAGGACACAAATATCTTCCGCTTTCTCGCCGGGGCGTCTGGCCCTGGAGACTGCGGCGATGAGTGTTTTTTTGAGGTAAATGTTGTGCAGAGGGTCAGTTGTACCAAAGTATTTGAAAGCTAGATTGTCCAGAATTGATAAGTCTGGGCTAGGAAAACGGGATTCTAATCCGTCGAGGTATTCGACTACTGGGTTGTAAGCGTTAGTTTTTGCTATGGACATAACTATTGAGTGAGCATCTTCTTTTGAGATGTCCATGTCAAATTCTAGTGCTATGTAGAGTTTTAATAGGTCTAAATCCATTCGAGAATTGTCGAACTCAATATATTTTTTGAGTGTGTTTAATCGAATAGAATCACCCCATCCTTGGCTGATGATTTTATAGGCGCGAGACATTCTGGATTTCCTTTCTTCCTCTTCAAATTCGTTTTCTTGAGCCTTGCGCTTCTCGTCTAACTCTTTTTTCCACTCTTCTATGGTGAATGCTTCATCGATTAACTTTTTAAATTCATCTCCACCTTTGGCGGCAATGAAATCATCCATTCCCTTGATGTCTGGGGATGGCGGCAGCGCGATAATCATCACCTTTGAACCGGTGGCTGATAAATCACGAGCTAACGATATCAGCGCATATTGGACTGGTCGCTTTTCGATGACATCAGCATCAAATGCTAGGTAAAAAGTGCGCCCGAATCCGGCGAATGCTTCTAACCAATAATGTAATCTGCCATTTTTTCTACAAGTACTCACTCCAGGAATACTGATAGTTGGAATTTCTAAGGTTAGTCCCGCAGCGGCTTTTTTTGCACCTTCGGTTATCAGAATGGGCAGGCTTTTATCTTCTCGAATGAGTTTCCAGAAGTCTTCGATACCTGTATTCAAAAACAGTGGTGCTGTGCTGGCTCCAGTCGTGCCTATGTATTTTTGATACTTGCCCTTTTTATCGATTGGGGCTGTATCAGGTTTTACTTGTATACCTTCTAGTGTGTTCTCTCCAGTTAACGGATCTATACCAGATACAGACCAAGCGGGTACTAGATGGTTACTATGCTTGTAGCGGCTTTTCGTATTCCGATTTAAGATTTTATCGAGTTCTCTAGGATCTTCAATGGTTCGGAAGTTAAGGTCGATAATTCTATCAGAAATTGCGCTAGACTTGAACTCTTTCCAGTGGCGTTCTAAGACCCCACTCACAACGCTAAGGGTAGATAAAATCATTATCCAACCCTCCAGTTAATGCTATTCTTGTGAATAGGAGGAAGTGATTCCTTAATCCTTCCTGGTAAATAATTTTTCATAAATTAAGTCCTTCTTTTTGTTTCTCCAGTTGATTACTGGAGTTTTTTTTTACTTGTACTGGCGGTGTCATTTAGTGGTTGAAAAGTCGATCGCTATTTCGATACAGGAGTATCGGTAAGTTGTAAATACAAGAGGAAGTTATCGAGTTCGTCCTCGGTCAGGAGCAAGCGCGATCGCACTCAGTTTTTTGAAATCCTCCTTTCTATCAAAAGCTGGGCATTGTCTTTCAAACAAATAATCACTTCAGGATTCTGCTGGCACATAGATGGCAGGGACTCCAAGAACGCAGCCGCTAGCTGTATTGCCTCAAATCTCTGTAGCCTGGGTTCAAGGGTTCGCACGAAATCCACAAACAAGAACATTTGCATTCCTAATTGTTCCGAGGCATGGTTCATCTCCGGGCTGACAAAGGCGATCTCATCGGGGGTAACTACGATCGCTGCTTTAATTTCTTCTTCTCTACTCATGGGTCGGTGATTCGGTAAGTTGCAGGAACAAGAGAAAATTGTCTAACTCTTCCTCGGTCAGGAGCAAGCGCGATCGCACTTGGCAAGTTTTATGCAGATGCTCTCTGGCTTGGGGGATAGTCCAGCCTAGCCTTTGCATCTCGATATCGGTCTGGTTCATTAGGTCGTTGAATTTTTCTCTGTCTTGCATTGGGCATTGGGCATTGGGTATTCGGCTGGGGAATCCTGGATGCATCATTTTTAAGAAGTGCGATCGCAGTCAAGAGTTAAGAATTAGGAGTCACAGGGGTAAAGTCAACGTAATAGTCAATAAAAAGCGGCGGTCAACCTTGGACTGGTCAAGCGCCGCATCCACTGAATGGGAATTATTAGCGTCCAGTCCTTATGTCATCAACAATTTTCTCTAGATACCAGGTATTACTCATCCCCGGTCTAATCCGTCGCTCTTGATTTAGTAACTCCTTAGCTTTGGTGTTATTGCCTTTGAGTAATGCGAGTAAATCAGCTTGTAGGTCTTTGGTTTTGGCAGAATAATCATTGTTGACTGGTTGCCGCCGATTGGCTGATGGATCGGTGAAGTTGAAATTCAAAGCGCGCCTCAGTGACTCTGGCAGCAGTCGCATGATTAGCCAGACCAAGCCAGCCACTCCGAGAAACACGACAAGAATCGTAACCATCTGCAGAATTAAGGCTGGAAGTACAATGTCCATAGATTGAGTTAGTAACGTTACTCAATCACTGTGCGGGAAAATTCCTGATAGAGCCATCAGGAAATTCCGCATTTTAATTCCACCGCTGCCCGATCGCACAAAACAAAGCCGTCCTGCCAATAGGTAGAACGGCTTTATTCTGTATGAACTATGTCTTCTAGGGTTTCAGGAATCTGCTTTAGGCTTTGAATTCTATCCTGTACCTGCTTAATTTGTTGTTGGTGATAGTAAAACTGTTCTTCGTGGTAAGCCAGCTGCCTTTCATTTTCATCAATTAGCTGGCTAATGATTTTCCCAGGGATTCCACTATCTGTCCATTCTCCGAAAGCGGCATCTGGTTGGTGGCTATCTTTTCGACTAGTTCCGATCTGGTTGTCCCCATGTCCTCTGCCAAAAGCCGGAATAACTCCCAGGCTTCCGGGTTCACCTTTAAGGTTACTAATTTGGTTACTCCCCTCTTGTTGGGGCGACCTCTGCTTGCCATTCTTTGTTATTTCCATGCTCGACACCCTAATTATTGCATATCCATAAATACGATATTGACTAGTATATACGAATATACTATTGTAGTAAGCATAATGTATATTCGTAAATACATTATTAGATTACCCCAAACCCGGCAGAGATAGCAGCCTGCCAGCACTGAGCAAAACACCAAAGACCTGCTAGGGGAAAGTGACAACTGAAAACTTACCAGGAGATACCCGACATGAAAATAACAGTAAACGAACTAAGGGAGAAGCTGCTCGAATTCCCGCCGGAATCTGAGATAGCGATCGAGGATTTGGATGATGATCAAGAATTTTTTATTGCCAGCTTTAATCCCGGTGATAACAAACTAACGATTGTGATCACCAGCGAAGAAGAGGAGGAGGAAGAGACGGAGGAGGGATGAGGCAAGCAAAAGGCGGTCACTTGTTAGGAGCGATCGCCAAATTTAAAACCTCATGCAGGAGATTTTAGCAATATTCAGCCGCTGCGCTGGACAGGAAAACCGACATAACGATTACTGAGCAAACATTACAGCCATCAGACAACACGCTATTACTAGACCACTATTAAGCCACTATGAGCGAACAAGAAACCATCGAGAAAGCGACTAACGGACGATTGCTAGCCAACTACAGCAACCGTAAAGGACGTAAGAAGGAATGGAAAGACCTGACTGTTGACCCACTCTCGGAGGGGTCTGACAGCCATCAAGCCGAATATGTGACGGGTAAAGCTCCAATGACTTGGGCGCTGCTCGAAGTCGGACAACTGTTCTCTCGCTCAAAAAGCGGCAAGAATCTGCACTGCAAACTCAACCATGGCCGCGCCATTTGCCTAGATACTCGCCAAGCGATTGAAGTCAAGCCCAGTATCCGCAACTCCTTACAGGTTTGGGTGGTTACGAATTTCAATTCAACCTCTGCCATCAAAGCCGATTTTTAAAGGCGATCGCCCATCTACCGGATTGCGATCGCCCCAAACCAAGGACATTGTTTTAGATAAAACAACTCACCAAGATTATGCCAGAAGATATCAACAAATCCTACGTCGAGCGTTACATTAATCGCGCCAACGCGACAGATAACGAAGCTGAAAAAAATAACTGCCTCTATCGTGCTGGCACACAGATGGAAGTCATTGAGTGCAACGGCAACGACAAACTAACCTCAGACCAACAGCAGACAGTATTGAATGCGGCCAGTCAATTACTGGGGAAAAAATGAATCAAGCAAGCGTTCTTATTTGCATCATCGGCGCTCTAGTGATTGCGATCGTGGCACTCTGTAAGGAGCAGACTGATCGCCCCTTACACTTCAAAATTGAGGTGCACTATGGCAGATGAGCAAAAGATAGTAGTTGAGATACCCAGCGATCGGGGCTATTCGCCAGGACCTAGTACACCCGAAGTATCAAAGCTGGAGGAATTCAAGAAAGGGTGGATAAATGCGATCGCGCTGCCAGATAATCTACCGGATTTAATTTATACCCTGACCTCCTCAATATCCATTCCCGCCTTATTAAGTAGCTGTTGGGTAAACATCCCCTTTCCTGGGTTTATGCGCGGGGGAGTGTTGGGAGTTCTCGTAATTGCTGGGGTTGTCGTCCTCTATTTGCGGCAATCCGTACCAGAGGTTAAAGATATTCTGCTGCTGCGTGTTGGTTTGGTTGCTGTGGGAGTGTTGCTAGGAATATGAGTAGTAACTTACACCCATCCCAACTACACCAGCATTTACAGATGTACACCTGTGCCAAATGGTCGTTTTGGGGTAGTCTCGCCGTTAGCTGTGGTTTATTGCTCTTAGGTGCATCTCAGAAGCCGGATTCTAAGCCGTGGGTACTGGGTGCATCAGTCGGCGTTTTGGAAGTGGGGCGCAGACATCGCCAAACGGCCAAACTACTCCAGGAATCGCTAGGTGATATCGACCGAGCATCACGGCTCAACTTCCAGGCGTGGGCAAGGGCAAACACTCAACCCACGGCACAGTTAGCCGTCACGGTTGGCGCGGTCGATCCCAACTGGAAACCAGAGAACTTAATCACCGATCCAGTTGAGTACATCCAGAAAAAACAGAAACACGTTGCCCTCATTGGCGGTACTGGTGACGGTAAATCAACTTTCACTCAATACTTATCTTCAAAAATCGGCGGTAGGGTCGTCGTCTATGATTCCGATGCCAAGCCCGACGATTGGGCATGGCTGGATCAAAAAGATGTCATTGGCAGAAAAGGGAACTTCAAAGCCATTGACGCAGCGATGGGCAAAGACTTGGAAATATTGGAAGACCTAGTTCAGCTTAGGGGTGAAGGGGGGGATAACGCGATCTCAGGTCGTGAGAGATTCCTAATTGCTGAGGAATTTCCAATATTAGTAGATGAATGCGACCACGCCGCCACCTGGATCAAACGTCACGCCAAGCGGGGGCGACGATACAAACAGTTTGTCTGTGCATTAGCCCAGAACGACACTGCTGAAAACTTCGGTTTACAAGGGGATAAAGACACCCTTTACAGCTGCTTCTGTTTAGTGAGATTAGGACAGTTCGGACGCGACCACGCCAGGACTAAACTAAAAGATCCTCAGCTAGAACAGTGGTTAAAGTCCGGTGGGAAAAAGCGGTTTATGGTCGATGATTGCCCATGTGAGCTTGACCTGAGCAACTGGGGAACCGGAGCGACGGTACAGGCGGAAACCTCCGGCGGGGGAAATGACGAGGAGAGATCGCAAGCCAAACCCATGAACGAATTTGAGCAATTCATTCTTGACTGGGGGCAGCAGCACCCAGGCGAGATTTTAAAAGCCGCTCATCTCAGTCGTGCTACGCGGTTGTTTGACAATATGCAGCCAGACGAAATACGGATCTTCTTCGCTTCTATGGCTGACCGGGGGCTGGGGGAAGTCGAAGGCAGTGGCGATCGCTTGGGCTGGAGGTGGTCGAAATAATGTCTACACTTTGTCTACAGTCCGTCTACAGGCTGTAGGCAAAGCTTTACAGGTCAATTAATCAGTAATTTACCTGGGTTTAAGTGGAAGTGCGATCGCTCAACACATCACCAATAACCACTCGAAAGTCTGTCTACACCGTCTACAATTTTTTAGCGTTAAAAATTCGGCTGTAGACTGCGAAAATAGCTCCCAGAGCGGCTTTTTGCGGATGTAGACAGAATTTCTGGGGTTTAAAAAACTTAAAAAAACCACACAATTTTTAACTCTGCGATGTTCACGACAAATTGTCCGCAATGCGATTCTACTAACATCCGGTATCAGCAAAGCTATGGCTTTTGGGAGTGCCAAGAATGCCTTCATGTTTGGGCGACTGACAGCGATGATCCAGATTATGACGAAGAAGCGCTAGACCTGGGGGCGTGCTGTGGCTGCGGCTGCACTGGGGAAACAGTGCAAAATCTCATCATGCTGCAAAAGAAAGCTCCCGTGCCTGGCACTGGCTGGGGGTGCTTGGTCTGTGGCGTGCCGAGCGATGGGGCTGTCGCTGTTGTCTGCAATGATTGCTTGGCGCGGCTAGACAAACAGCCGGATGTCATCAAAGAAATTATTTACGGCTATCCAACCGAGAAGAAACGGTATTCACTAGCCGTGCTAACCGAATTTTTTGACCACAGAGACATACCCCACGGGTAATGGATAATGCACTTACCAAAATCAACGATCGCCTAAAACTGGCTCAAATTGGCGTAGTTGTTCAGCAACTATCAAATAGGCTTTATCTTCGGGCAACTTTGCCACCCAAGCCAAATTCGCCAAAGACCAAACCCTACCAGCAACGGATCGCGCTCGGAATCTACGCAAGCATTGAGGGATACAAAAGAGCCGAAGCTGAAGCGAGGCTTTTAGGTGGTTTGATTGCCTGTAAAAATTTCAAATGGGAAGCTTACCTAAAAACACCCGCCGGAGTTTTCCCCGCAGTTGCAACCATTGAGAATCTGATTCAAAAATTCGAGAAATATTACTTTGAAACCAGAGATCGGAACCAGCAGAGTGAGACTACCTGGAAAATTGACTACTGGCGAGTATTTCAAAAACTACCCCAAACAGAGGTTCTTAATCTTGAAAATATTTTAAAAGTGGTGACTAATACCACTCCCGACACCAAAACCCGGAAGCGTACTTGTATGGCGCTCTCGTCCCTGGCTAAATTCGCCAGCGTCGAACTTAATCTCAAACCCTACAAAGGAAAATACAACCCACGCTCAGTTACCCCCAGAGACTTGCCAACGGATCTAATCATCGCCAAACATTTTTACCAGATTGAATCAGAGTCGTGGCGCTGGGTCTACGGAATGCTGGCGACCTATGGATTGAGAAATCATGAAGTATTCCGGCTTGACCTGGGAGCGATCGCATCTGGTGATTATGTTGTCAGCGTTGGCGAAAACTCCAAAACCGGTTCCCGGCGGGTCTGGCCTTGTTACCCAGAATGGTTTGAAGAATTCCAATTACAAAAGGTGTCATTGCCAAAAGTTGATCTAAACCAAGCCAATCACGCTTTGGGTCACGTTGTCACGGTTTGGTTTAAGCGTCACTCCATCCCCTTCGCCCCCTACAACTTGCGCCATTGCTGGGCCATTCGAGCATTAGAATTCGGTCTAGATATTTCCCTTGCTGCCCAACAAATGGGACATTCTGCCAAGGTTCACTCGGAACTTTACCACCACTGGATTAGCCACAAGCACCACCAAAGAGCTTTTGAATTAATGGCGAACAAAGGCGAACGCCCCCAGGTTCCCCGAATTTTGGGGCATCAAAAGGGGTAAAATTTTTTGACTAAACTTTGCCTAAGCAGAATTTATGAGTTGTAGTCAAAAATCCTTGGTGTTGCGTTGTTTTGAAATGCCAGGAACCGGACTTGAACCGGTGACACGAGGATTTTCAGTCCTCTGCTCTACCAACTGAGCTATCCCGGCACGGGGTTTTATTTGAGCCACGATTAATAAATGTAGCAAAGATAAAAGAATATAGCAAGTCCTTAGAGAAAAAGATTTATGCGCCTTTCAATCTCAACTTGAACCAGATGAAAACGGCTACAAATAGTAGAAACTGGACAAGAACAATACTTGGGCCAGAAGCAAGATTGAAAATACCTGATACAATGATGCCAACAATGCTGCTAATGGAACCAACTATCACCGAAATTACTAGAAAGCGGCTAAAGTGGTGACTCATCAGTTTGGCTGTGGAGGCGGGAATGACCAAAAAGGCGTTCACCAGTAAAACGCCGACAGCTTTAATCGCTACAGCAACGGCGAGCGAAAGCAAGACCACAAATGCGTAGCGGTACAATTGGACGGGAATCCCCTGAACTTGCGCTACATCGGGATTAAGGGTCAACAAAATTTGCTGTCGCAGAGTTGATAGTAAGAATATGCTACCCCCAACAAGTACTAGGAGCGTCAAAATCAAATCTGTGGTGTCGATCGCCAGAATATCGCCGAACAGCACAGACATCAAGTTGCCACGATATCCTTTAATCAGGCTTGTGAGAATTAGACCGATCGCTAATGCCCCAGATAGCACTATGCTAAGTACGCTATCGCTACCTAAGTCGGTTTTGTCGATAAAGTAGAGGACTATAACACCAAAAACTAAGGTAAAAGGTAACAGCATCCAAGTAGGATTTATTTGTAGCAGCACACCTAACGCCACACCTACTAATGCTGCATGACCAACCGCGTGGCTAAAAAAAGACAACTGGCGCAAGGTAACAAAACTGCCCAACATCCCGCCAAGTATTCCCATCAAGGCAGCACCCGCGATCGCCCGCTGCATAAAAGGGAATTGTAACAATTCTACCAAGTCATGACCATTGGCGATCGCAAGCCTTACTATCTGACAATCATTGAAGAAACTCATATTTATGGGCATTAATGTTGGTGCTGGTAGCGACTGAAACCTGGGCCATAAGTTGCTAACAAGTTTTGCGGTGAAAGAGCAATTTCCGGCTTACCAGTACAAACAATACTTTGATTAAGGCAAAGCACGCGATCGCAATGGCGATTTACCATATCAATATCATGAGAAACTTGCAATACCGTCCAACCCTCCTCCCGCTTTAATTCATTTAGTAAAGCATAAAAATCTGCTGTACCTTGCACATCAACGCCAGCGAAGGCTTCATCTAATACCAAGAGTTTCCGAGGCATTACCAAACAATAAGCCAATAAAACCCGCTTGAGTTGACCACCACTAAGAGTACCAATAGCTTGATGCTGTAAATGTTCAGCATTAGTTCGCCGTAAAGCTTCTGTTACTGCTGCCGATTTTTTCCGGTCTTGTCTCCACAGCTTGGAGACAAATGAATCCTCCCTTTTCCCTTCATTAGCCCATCCCAGTCCCACCAATTCGCTGACAGAAATGGGAAAGCTGCGGTCAAAGATGAAGTTTTGCGGCATATAGCTCAACAAGTGACGTGAACGCCCCAGCCTTGCAATTGGGCGACCCAATATTTCAATCGTACCAGCACTTCGAGGTATCAAATCTAAAACTGCTTTTACCAGGGTACTTTTACCAGCACCATTGGGGCCTACGATAGCTGTATCTGTTCCTGACAACAATTCAAAGGAAACATCTCTAACAGCTAGATAGCTGCCTTGATAGACAGTTAATCCTTCTACTTTCAAAATAGCAATGTCATTGGTCATTGGTCATTGGTCATTGGTCATTGGTCATTGGTCATTGGTCATTGGTCATTGGTCATTGGTCATTTGCTACTCGACAGCCACCAACAACCAAACGACCTCTGACTTCTGACTTCTCTGAACCCTGAACTCCAAACCCTGAACCCTCCATGTCCACCATCGTCGCACAGCACGCGGTCATTGACTCTCGCGCGGAAATCGCCGAGGACGTGGAAATCGGTCCCTTCTGTGTGATCGGCCCGCACGTGAAAATCGGCCGCGGCACGCGGCTGGAGAATAACGTCACGGTCATGGGCAGCGTCACGATCGGCGAGCACAATCGCATCTTTCCCGGCGTCGTGATCGGCGGCGACCCGCAGGACTTGAGCTACCGCGGTGAAGACGCACAGGTGATTATCGGCGACCACAACGTGATCCGCGAGGCGGTCACGATCAACCGGGCCACGACCAAGGAAGACGGCATCACGTCGGTGGGCGATCATTGTTATCTGATGGCCTGTTCTCACGTGGCCCACGATTGCCGTGTGGGCGACCGCGTGGTGATGGCCAACGGCACGCTGCTGGGCGGGCACGTGCACGTGAACGACAACGCGACGCTGTCGGGTGGCGTGTGCGTGCATCATTACACGACCATCGGCAGTTACAGCTTCATCAGCGGCGTCAGCCGCGTGCTGCACGACGTGCCGCCGTACATGCTGGTCGAAGGCATGCCGGCCCGGCCGCGGTGCATCAACATTGTGGCCCTAAAACGCAACGACTTCCCGCCCGAAGTGATCGCCGCGCTGTCGGAAGCTCACCGGCTGCTGTATCGGTCCAAGGTCGGGCTAGACAACGCGCGCGAGATTCTGCGAGCCAACCAGCAGCTTGTGCCGGCCGTGAATCATTTGCTCAGCTTCGTCGAAATCCAACAAGAAGGCCGCCACGGCCGCGGGCGCGAACACCGGAGGGCCGCGTGAAACGCTTGCGAGTTGCGGTTGTCGGCGCCGGCCATCTAGGCCGCATCCACACGCGGCTGATTCAGTCGGTCGACGAAGTGGAATTGGTCGGCGTGGCCGACTCAGTCGAAGAAGCTCGCCAGCGCGTGGCCGCCGAATTCCACACCGCCGCCTTCGCCTCGCACCACGAACTGATCGGCAAGATCGACGCCGCGATCGTCGCCACGCCCACCAAATCTCATCACGCCGTCGGCCTGGAATTGTTGAAAGCCGGCGTGCACGTGCTGATCGAAAAGCCAATCACGCTGACCGTGCCCGAGGCCGACGAACTGGTCGCCGCCGCCGCGGCACGCCGACTGGTGCTGCAAGTCGGTCACGTCGAGCGATTCAACCCGGCTCTGGCCGCTGTCGAACCGCACGTATCGAATCCGAAATTCATCGAAGCCACGCGCACCAGTGGCTACACGTTCCGCTCGACCGACATCGGCGTGGTGCTCGACCTGATGATTCACGACCTGGACGTGGTTCTGTCGCTAGTCCGCAGCGAAGTGATCGACGTCCAGGCACTGGGCATCGCCGTCTTCGGCCCGCATGAAGACATGGCTCACGCGCGGCTGGTCTTCGCCAACGGCTGCGTAGCGAACCTAAACGCCTCGCGGACCAGCTTCGATTCGCACCGCAAGATGCAGATCTACGCCGAGCGTGCCTACGCCGGAGTCGACTTCGCCACCGGCGCCGCCAAGATCGTGCGGCCCAACGCCGATGTGCTCGCCCGCGAATTGGACGTGCATCGGCTCTCGCCCGCCGAACAAATGCACGTCAAGGAAAACTTGTTCCGCGAATTGCTGGTGCTGGAAGAGATTCAGGTCGAGAAACGCAACGCGATCCTCGACGAGCAGCACGATTTCGTGATCAGCATCCGCAGCGGCGGCGAACCGCGAGTGCCCGGCCGCCAAGCCCGCGACGCCCTGCTGGTCGCCCACCGCATCCTCGACCAAATCGCCGCCCACCGCTGGTCCGGCACCCCCCAAGGCCCCACCGGCCCGCACGCCCTCCCCACTCCCTCCGTCCTCCGCGGCCCACACTGGACCCACGCCACCCGCGAATCCGCAATCGAGAAGCGGAAAGCGGGATAGTGTCACCGCACCTCTGTTGCCCTGCTTCGTGACAATCGACGTGCCACTGTTTCGCAGTCCTCGGAGAAACAGTGCCGAGCGGTAAACGTGATCAAGGCTGTGGCACACACGTCTTGATGAGTAGCAAGGAGGGTGCAAGCGAATGGAGAGTCCAGCTCGAATACGTTGCCCGTGGCAACCGTGCGGACGGGGCGAGCGGCAGCTCGCACCGATGTGTTCAGTGCCACGGCGGCGCGAATGAGCGCCTGCAACGCCTTTTCATCAATCTTGACCCCTCATGGAAATCGATGGCACGCCTGGTGTTGCCTGCGAAGGCTGGAGTTGAAGAGGCCTGCAGGGTCCGCAAGCGAGGCGCCCTTGGCGAAGGTCATCTTCACGACATTCTTGTACGTCTCACCGGTGCAGATCATTCCGGCGTGCGACCACACCGGAACCCCTCTCCACTTCCACTCCTCGACCACTTCGGGGTCGGCCTGCTTGATGAGCATTCGGACCCGAGCGAGCGTCTCGCCCCGCCAACACTGGAGCTCCTTGATTCTCGCATCGATCAGTTGAGAGGGCGACTCTCCTCCTTTTCCTTCCTTCGAGCCGCTCTTCGTCTGCTTCATGGTTGTTGTCGCTTTCTTCATGGTTGTTGTCGCTCGCTCGTGCTAGTCGGCACTGTCCACCAACGTTGGTCCAAGGACCGAGAACTCGCGCGGCGGCCCCTGTCGAGGCGGGGTTTCGAGACACAGCCCCCGACCTAGCCGCCTTCATAGGCCCTCAGCGTACGCGTTCACGGGCCGAGTGTGACGTTCGTTCAGATAAGGCAACTCCCGGCAAAAAGTTTACCTGCTAGAGATGGCGGGGGAGATGCGAACGAAGTATTTGGGAAGTGCTTCGTCGCGTTGGAGTCGTTGGGCGATGGCCTGGAACGCCTTCTTGCCCACGCGAACACCTTTTTCATACGTCGCTTCGCAGAGGTGGACCACGGGCCGCAGTCCCTTCCAGGTCATCGTCCCGGCCCAGTTCAGCACCGTTGTCACGTTGTCCAGCAGCGTCCCGTTCCAGTGTCGCTCCAGGATGCCCCAGCAGCGTTCGATCGGA
>NZ_JBGTFY010000030.1:0-14444 GCF_041747015.1 Nostoc sp. | reverse complement strand
CCAATTTGCCCGGCGCTCGCCGACGAAAGTGCAAGGTTTTTGAACCTCTGGATGCTATAGTCTTGCACTTGCTTGGTGAAAAAATGCTCAAAACCCTTACCTAGACTATGTTTCACTTTTGTTCAGCAAGCCCTATTTAGGGGTTGATTGCAATTCACCAAAATCCCTATTAGGGATTGAAACAATAAGCTACGCACTCAAGAAATTGGCAATAAACTATTGCAATTCACCAAAATCCCTATTAGGGATTGAAACATATTTGCGGAAGTTTCAACGCAGGAATTGAGAGATATTGCAATTCACCAAAATCCCTATTAGGGATTGAAACTGGCCCGTTTCGGCTATTAGGTCTGATGAGAATAATTGCAATTCACCAAAATCCCTATTAGGGATTGAAACTTTTTGGGGTGTCGTCTGCCTTTAAAAATATTTAATTGCAATTCACCAAAATCCCTATTAGGGATTGAAACGAGTTTACAAAGTGGTGGTATAACAAAGGTGCGGTATTGCAATTCACCAAAATCCCTATTAGGGATTGAAACTAAACCCAAAACCACCGGATGCAAAAACGCGAATAATTGCAATTCACCAAAATCCCTATTAGGGATTGAAACCTAAGATAGTGCGATCGCTTGGTTTAACCAATTTATTGCAATTCACCAAAATCCCTATTAGGGATTGAAACATCACCAGTGGATTTCGCCCCAACCACCCCGACGATATTGCAATTCACCAAAATCCCTATTAGGGATTGAAACGTGTTCAGCAACGCGGGGGCATTCTCTATATTATCATTGCAATTCACCAAAATCCCTATTAGGGATTGAAACTTCGATTTTTGCAGTGTGCGATCGCTGCCATAAGAAATTGCAATTCACCAAAATCCCTATTAGGGATTGAAACGTTGTGCTTTGATGACTTCGTACCAATAATCTAATTGCAATTCACCAAAATCCCTATTAGGGATTGAAACCGCTGGATTGAAGAAGTAAGAACGAATCACGGCGAAGATTGCAATTCACCAAAATCCCTATTAGAGATTGAAACAGGTAACTCGTTAGATTTCAAAATACTCGTACAAGAAGTTAATACACGAGGGCGAACGGTTTCTTGGATTTTGTTGCCTGTTGCTTGTTCAGCTAACCGAAGCTCATAATTTTTTTGCAAGTTCATCCAGAACTCAGCGCTAATCCCAAAATACTGAGCCAATCGTAAAGCTGTATCGGCGGTAATTCCTCGATTTCCATTGATTATTTCGGTAATCCGATTTTTAGGCACATGAAGAAAACGCGCTAAATCACTTGCAGTTATACCTAATTCGCTGATTTCATCAGCAAGGATTTCTCCAGGGTGGATAGGTGAACGTGTCATTTTAACTCCTTCAGTGATAATCTGTAATTTCGATGTTGAAGGGTTTAAGAGAATCTTCTGGCCAGTTAAAGCAAATCCTCCACTGGTCGTTAATTCGGATACTGTACTGACCCTTTCTATCCCCTCCTAGAGACTCAAAGCGATTGCTAGGTAACTGCATTAGATCCTCCTTGCTAATGGCGGCTTCTAATATTTGCAGTCGTCTATCCGCTTGTTTCTCAAAAGATTGAAACTCTTTTACCCATTTATCGGCAGCAAACTCCTCCGTCTTTTTATCCTTGTACTTCGGAAAATTGCTTGACGGAGACATAGCACGGCAACACAACAGTAGTAGACGTTATGGGTTACGGAACTCGTAACCTGAAATTTATGATATCACCAAATAATAGTTTTTTGCAAGTTACTTTTTAAATCAGCGATCGCCCTGTTCGGGGTTATGAAGAACTTTTCAGGAGTGGTGATTTCGGTGCTGCTTTTGGGAGCTATAAGCAGAGAGCTAAAATTCCTATATCTAAATGAAACAACGTTGTAGCCGTTGGGAGTTAAAGTTTTTAGCTTTTTGATCCATTCGCGTTCTTTGGCTCTAAGTTCTTTGGGACTAGAAGCTGAATCGATAACTTCAATCGTGAAATTTTCTTTGCCAAGCAAGGCGATCGCTTTGTGAACCAAGGAAGCTTCTTTCCTCAAAACTTGGTCTATTAGTGTAGCGATCGCTTACTAATCTTTGTTGATTTTCTCTATTTCGCCAGCCAACTCTTCCAAAGTACATTTCAAAACTCTACATAAAGCTAGCGTTTCTGATGGCGTTAGCCGATATTGCAATTCACCAAAATCCCTATTAGCGATTGAAACTAGATCCTCCGACATTGCTGTTACTATAATATTCCACTGAGTTAAATCCGCTATATGAACGCTGAAATAAACTCCAGGATACCTGTTGCTTTAACCATTGCTGGTTCAGATAGCGGTGGCGGCGCAGGAATTCAAGCTGATTTACGCACCTTTGCTTTTCATTGTGTCCACGGTACTAGCGCTATAACCTGCGTCACGGCACAAAACACTCTAGGAGTGAGGAGGGTTGATGCCATGCCAATAGAGGCTGTTGTAGCGCAAATTCAGGCAGTTGTTGAGGATATTGGCGTACAAGCTGCCAAAACGGGAATGTTACTCAACCAGGATATTATTTTTGCTGTTGCCCAGCAAGTCGAAGCTTTGCAAATCGAGAATTTAGTAGTTGATCCAGTAATGGTGTCACGCACAGGGGCACAATTAATTGATGATGATGCTGTGAAGACTCTGTGCCATGTGCTTATCCCCAAAGCGGTGATTATCACGCCCAATCGTTACGAAGCTCAGATTTTGAGCGGGTTACAAATTAATTCCTTAGACGATATGCAAGCCGCTGCTGAAATTATTCACAAGACTTTAGGAACGAAGGCTGTTTTAGTCAAAGGCGGAGGTATGCAGGGAAATTTGCGTGGCGTTGATATTTACTTTGATGGGGAAAAGTTGCAAGTTTTGACTACAAAGCAAGTAGAGACAAACAATACCCACGGTACTGGTTGTACACTATCGGCTGCGATCGCTGCTAATCTGGCTACAGGAAAAAATTTGTGGCAGTCAGTGCAACAAGCAAAGGAGTATGTGACTACTGCACTCACTTATGCCCTAGATATTGGCGAAGGGCAAGGACCTGTGGGACACTTCTTCCCATTGTTACAAAAACAGTGCTAAGTAATGAGTGCTAAGTAAAAAAAGTATTGGGTACTGGAAAAGCAGGAGGAAAATCCCTCTTCCCAATGCCCTCTTCCCAATGCCCAATGCCCAATGCCCAATGCCCAATGCCCAATGCCCAATGCCCAATGCCCAATGCCCCAATCAGAATCTTTGCCCTTTCGGCATTTTTCTATTATTCTTGGGCATAGTTTCATGGCTAACTATCTCTGTTAGCATCTCTGTACAATCTAATTACTTTGATTTTTAATACCAAGCCCCCGATGCGAACAACCACAGGTTCTGTTCACAGGAATTCGCCAACACCGACTACTCAAGCCTACCCTCCCTCTGTACCACTATCTGTATACCGGGAATTGTCAACAGAGTTGCAAGCAACACAGGCGAGGCTAGATGCACTCACCACCAAAAATCAGCAATTAGTACAAGAAAATCAACTACTACGCCAAGAAATTGCCAAAGTTGTTGAGTCTTTTTCACACTTGCAAAAGTTCGTGGATTCCAATGCTATGCATAGTTATCACCGAACTAACCAAGCTTATGGCGACGTAAAAAGTGCCGTCGAACAGCCCTCAAGCCAAGCACATCTACATCAACAGGTTTCTCGCCCAAGTCCATCCGTTGTCCCCAAAGCCCCATCTAAAAAAAGCCGCCACCAAGACTTTTCTACACCGATAATGGAAATGAATTTCCCGATACCACAACCAGTTTTTATAGAAGAGCAAGAAGTAAATTATTATTCCAGTACTGAACCAGATGCCAAAGAAATCAGTAGCTGGTGGTTAATTATCACCATCTTGTTAATCATGCTTACTGCCTTTAGTGCTGGATATTTTGTTATGCGTCCCTTGTTTGAACATCAAAAACGTTAGTTGACACTCCCACAGTCAGCAGCAGGACGCTTTCGGGCTACTGTACAATTTTTATCTAATCACTCTTTAAATATCTAAGCCGATTTACTAAATAGCATAATTTATTTATTTTTAGGTTATTAAAGCTACATAAAAGATTAACTTGACAGCAACTTCTTTATCTTAGAACCTCAAAGATTATCCGATTAATAAATCCTTGCTGCTTCTAATGTCGCAAAGCATCTACATTATTTTAAAAAAGTGGTAAATATTACATATCTTTTAGGAAAAGCACTGGTAGTTACAGCTTCAGACAGTGGATCTGGTTAGATATATAAACGAAGCTAGTAGAATTCAGGAGTCAAAAATGAAAAAAGTAGAAGCTATTATCCGCCCATTTAAACTAGATGAGGTAAAAATTGCCTTGGTTAATGCTGGTATTGTCGGCATGACTGTTTCTGAAGTCCGGGGGTTCGGACGGCAGAAAGGTCAAACCGAACGGTATCGCGGTTCTGAATACACCGTTGAGTTTCTGCAAAAACTCAAAGTGGAAATCGTAGTTGACGACGATCAGGTTGATATGGTGGTGGACAAAATTATTGCTGCTGCCCGCACTGGTGAAATCGGCGATGGTAAAATTTTCATCTCGCCTGTTGAGCAAGTGATTCGGATTCGTACTGGCGAAAAGAACACAGAAGCAGTTTGAGTCCTGATAAGGTTTTGAATTATATGCCTATATACGACTTAATAAGTCACATATAGGCATATTCCCATATTCTATTGGCTACAGGCTACGACAAAAACTAGCTTTATTCTTGACATAGAACATACGTACTATGTATATTTGATATATAATTTATATATAAAAATAGAGGTAAAGATGTTTTGAGCAAAAAAACTTTAATCACGCTTAACTTGTCGGACGCTGAACTTGAGCTACTAAATAGTCTTAGTGAAAAAAAGGACATGAATAAGTCAGCTGTGTTACGGCAAGCCTTACGGATGATGGGGCTAATTGAGCAACGTATAGAGCAAGGTGAAAAATTTTACTTTGAAACTGTAGACTCGAAGAAATCTGAACTTATACTTGTCTAGCTTAATTTAAACTTGTGAGTTGTTGCCTTGAATGCGATTGTTAAGCTACCCTTATTCCGTGTTAAAGACTCAGCCTTAGTTGAAGCAGAATTATCTAATCTATCTTCTAAGCACATTTCAGACTTTGAAACCTTTTGGAAACAAAGACTTCAAAACTCATCTGAAGAAGACAGCCATTGGTCATGGATAGATAAATTTTTTAAGCTTTCAACGCCAAATTATCAAAGGCTCGCATTAGAATGTGAAGCGATTACTCAAGGACTTATGATTCTGGAGTTAGATTGCTATCGTTCTGTTTTAGAATCTACTAGAAATCTCGTCTATATAGATTACTTAACTATAGCTCCTTGGAATCGTCGCTCTATAGAAAATCCACCAATGTATAAAGGTGTTGGAAGTACTTTACTAAAGTTCGCTATAGCGCGTAGCTTTGATTTAGATTACAAAGGTAGGCTTGGTTTACATTCCTTACCTGGGGCAGAAAATTTTTACCGAAAATTTGGAATGGTTGATTTGGGATATGATTCCAATAAAGAAGGACTAAGATACTTTGAGATTTCATCAGACCAAGCTGAGAAAATACTCAGCCAATCTAGTTAGCTGGTCAACTTGGTTATGGATAGTCAGGAAGGGGTAGGGCAATGCAGTATTTATCAAGTAATTCTTGGTTGCAGTGGGCGGTTCAACTTGAAGATGAAGTAGATTGTGATGTGGCGGCAGGGCTAGATTTAGGTCAAAATTTAGCTAAATATTTGGCTAAAACTCAAGCTCATATTAGTTATGAAAAATTAATAGCAATTTTGCAGGAAGAGTTGGGTAACATATTATCGCAGGAAGAAATTGAAGAAATCGTGCAAAAAACCGAAAATAATATTTTGGATTGTCTTCAACAAAAATTCCAACATTCCAATGTAGCGTGAGGATTTGTTTATGTCATCTGAGCCAAACTCAGAAGCTAATAATGTAACGCCGTTAAGCCAAGCACGCCTCAGTCGTAAGGGTACCAGCCCTATGATTGAGGTGTCTGAGGATAGGCTCAGAGATATTTTATCTTCAGTTGTTAGTGATCAATTAACGCAAAAGCTGAGTCGATTGGAGAACAGTATTAACAGAGTGGTAAGCCAGTTTGAAGCTGTACGAAATGGAAGCTCTGAAGATGCTGCTTTAAGAGTTACAACTAATCTCGATAATACAGATATTGCTTTGAGTGCGATTAGCCTTCCTAAAGAAGAACATTACAGCACTTCCGGCAGCTATGAGGTACATCCTAAAAGCTGAAAGCAATGATAGGAGAGGGGCAAGGAGAAAACTATATTGCATAATAGCCGGAAGCGCTGTATCCCTATACATGTACTCATCTAGCCGAAGTTTTAAATATACGTAACCATGATGTTATTCAGAGAATAAAAATCTTAACTTTACGTAATAATCCAATTTACCATATCCTTATTCCTTCTGGAAAAACCAGCTGCATAAATAAATGGTCTGAAGCGACTCTTCAAAAACTTAAGGAGACAATTGCCTCAACCGTGCGATAGAGGTGAGCAGCTTAATTATTTCCAAGTTGGATTACGCAAACTGGAGTTATTTAATTACTGTATTTAGTATTCAGCAACACAGAAAGTACTAATTCTCAGATAGCTTTTCATCCCTAAAATCAGATATTCACCCCAACTCAGGACTCAGTGCTGTTTCTAGTTGCGGAAGTAAAGCAGCAAAAGCCTTGCCTCGATGGCTAATTGACCCCTTCAACTCCCGTGTCATCTCAGCAAAGGTCAATTGCAATTCTTGCACATAAAAAATTGGGTCGTAGCCGAAACCACCATCACCACGAGGCGCATTGAGAATTTCGCCACGACAAATACCTTCAGATTGTAATACGATCGCACCATCAGGACGAGCGATCGCCACTGCACAAACAAATTGGGCTTGCCGATTTACTTCGTTACCTAATTCACTCAATATCCTAGCAATGCGTTCTGAATCGGTTTTGGCATAACGTGCAGAATAGACACCTGGCGCGCCATTTAGAGCATCTACTTCCAAGCCAGAATCATCAGCAATTGCCCAGTTTCCTGTGGCTTTAGCAATTTGTGACGCTTTCAGACAAGCATTGGCGGCAAAGGTTTCGCCCGTCTCTTCAATTTCCAATTCTTCAGGTTTGAGGGTTAATTCCCAACCAGAATTTGTCAGGTAAGCTTGCATTTCCCGCAACTTACCTGGGTTTCCTGTAGCTACTACAAGTAATTTGGTCATTGGTCATTAGTCATTGGTCATTGGTTACTTGTACTGAGCGTATCGCTAAAGCGAAAGCTCCGCTAACGCGTAGCGTCTCGTAGAGAAGCCGTTGGCGCAGCCTCTCGTAGAGAAGTATTGGTCATTGGTCATTTACCAAAGACAAAGAGAGAAATCTGAACGCCGATTTCCGGCAATCAGAATTTCAAAGACAAATGACAAAGGACAAATGACTAATGACTAATTAATGAATTTTACTCCGCCCACTGTTTTGCCCAAGCAAGAGTTTTATGCACTTGCTCAATTGTTGAGGCTTCGCAGTAGAGGCGTAAAACTGGCTCAGTACCGCTAAACCGAATCATTAACCAGCTTTTATCAGCTAGGCGGTACTTGTAGCCGTCAATTGTCTGGCAATCAATTACTGCTAACCCAGCAATTTCTGTTAAGGGTTGAGCTTGTAGTTGTTGCAAAAGACGCGATCGCACTTCCATACTTGCTAAGGGTAAATCTATGCGATCGTATGCTGAGGTAAACCCTGTTTGTTGTTGCAACTGGCGATAATATTCACCTAAATCTAATCCAGATTCGACGATCGCTTCTAGGACGTATAATGCTGACAGCAGTGCATCGCGTTCGGGAATATGGCTGCCATAGCCAATTCCTCCCGACTCTTCACCACCCAACAACACTTCTGCTACTAACATTCGGTCAGCAATGTATTTATAACCAACTGCTGTCTCAAAGACTGAGAGGTTATGTAGTGCTGCCACCAGGGGCATCAAGTCGGAACCACTGACAGTTTTGACTATTTCACCACTAAAGCCGCGCCGCCGGGTTAAGTGGTCGATTAATATCGGGATTAAGACTTGGGAACTTAGGAAGTTAGCTTCTCCATCTACTGCTGCAATGCGATCGCAATCCCCATCAAATACTAACCCTACCGTTAAACCTGATTTATCGGTTTCTCGGTGAACTTTGATGACTTCAAATAGCTTTGAAAGGTATTTAGGCAAGGGTTCCGGCGCACCGCCACCAAAGAGAGGGTCACGTTCGCTATTAATTTCTTTGACCTGATTGCCTAATAGTTTCGCCAATCCGCCAGCAGCAGCGCCATGCATAACATCGGCAAATAACGTCAATTTGCCAGAGGCGATCGCTTGCCGAAGTTTGGCAATATCAACTTTACCCTCTAGCGCTTGGATATAACTGGGCCAAGGATTAAATTTCTCTTGCTTGCCTGGAGTAGCTGCTAGTGGTACTCCCACCGACAACTGCGCTTCTATCTCTTTTGTGACCTCTGGCGGTACTGACCCACCAAAAGACCCCTTAACTTTTAAACCTAAATATATGCCAGGATTATGACTTGCCGTAATTACCAGTGCCCCCAAGGCATTAAGCTGTTTTGCTGCCCAACTATAAGCTGGGGTTGGAGCATAGGTTTCGCTCAACAACACATCAAATCCGACAGCGGTGACAGTATTGGCAACAGCACGAGCAAAGTCTTCCGCCATAAATCGGCGATCATAACCGACAATTATTGTCCGGCTACCCACCTTAGAAAAATATGTATCATATAATACTTTTGCAGCGACTGGTGCAACCAGGGCTAGACGTTCAAAGGTGAAATCATCACCAATAACGCCCCGCCAGCCGTCTGTACCGAATTTGATTGAGTTAGCTACAACTGGCATCTAGGCATCCTAACTGTCTACTTGAGGATTCTAGCATTTATACAGTGTATAAATTAAAAAAATAATCTAGTAAAAATATGTACTACTAGTAGTAATAATAATGGGCTATTTAAACATAAAATCGAGGGAATTTAGGCATATAGAGGAGCAATCAGGTAGAGTTACAAACATAGAAGGGCGATCGCTTCAATATCAAAATATAGAAAAAAAATTAAGAATGTGATTAAATATCATAGCAATCATTTTGGAGTGGCATATCTAGCTCACAATAAAAAGAAAGCGATTTAGGGATTGAGTGAGCAGATTTTGCTCTATCCTTGTAACATGGAGATACTCAAGGTCTACCAGCAGTAGCAACAATATAGGCAGGAAATGCTAGGGCGATGTCTAACGACAAGCCGCTACGCGTCTACGCCTAAAAAAAACCCCCAGTGGGTGTTAGCCAACCAGGGGAGTTAGTTATCAGGGTGCATCTACTAATTAAATGTTCTCAAGTGGAACATCACACTCCGGATAAATTTGTAGAAAGGTCAGTTATTTTTTTAAATAAAAAAACCCAGTTGGTGTTAGCCTACTAGGAGAGTGAGTTATCAGGGTGCATCTACCACTAATCTTTTCTAGAGGCAGCCAGTATCTTCTAGAGAAAATGAACTGAATCAGGGTTGATAGTGATCCCAACGAGAAAAAACCCCCAGTGAGTGTTAGTCAACCAGGGGAGTTAGTTATCAGGGTGCATCTACCAATTAAATATTCTCAAGTTAATGGGTAGCTACCGGATAAATTAGCAGAGGTTGAAATTGTTGCCATTTGCTCATCAGAAAAAACTCCCACCAAGTGTTAGCCAACTACAGAGGAGTTAGTTATCAGGACATACCTACCAATTAAATAACCAGTGCGCTGCCTTCAAAAATCGATGTATCAAGGATAATTTGCTGCTTATATCCCAATACAGTTCAGTTAAGGCTAAAAACTAAAGCTGGTGTAGGTTGGGGAGCCTGTGCGTTGCGGGGGTTCCCCCCGTTGTAGCAACTGGCGTTTGAGGAACGAAACCCAACATTATCGAGACTTTGTTGGGTTTCACTATCGCTCAACCCAACCTACTATTCTCTTAACCCAAGCGTATTGGCTTATATCCTTCATAAAAAACCCCCCGGTGGGCGTTAGCCAACCAGGGGAGCTAGTTATCAGGGTGCATCTACCAATTAAATGTTCTAGCTTGGACTACCATGCTCCGGATAAATTTACTAGAAGGTTGATTGTTGTTGCCTGCCAAAACAACTCTAGTGAATATTTAGGTGAATAGAGGAGTTAAAGATCAAGCTGCATTCATCTACCAATCAAGTATTCTAGAATTAAGGACTATTTTCTGGTAGAGAATATCTGCGTTAAAAGTTGCTGTTGTTTGCCAAAATAAAAAAACCCCCAGTGGGTGTTAGCCAACTAGGGGAGTTGAAGATCAAGGTGCATCTACCAATTAAATGTTCTAGTCCCAAGTAATCTGATCCGGATAAAGTCGTAAAGGCAAAAAAAGCAAAACAACACCGAATCAGAAACATTCAGGGGTGGGAAGCATCTAAATTATCAGAGGGAGCAAAAATCGACTTGAAACTTTCGCGTTTCAAACCGAATTTAGGAGGCAAACGGGAGAAACTGTGACCCAGGAATTTCATATCTCCGTAACCCCAGTAGGGCAAAATGACTACTTGGTGCGGACGGAACAAGTCGCGCCTGGGGTGCCATTGGCAGAAGAATTGGTGACTTGGCCTGTAACTGAGTGGTTGATGGCTGCTGGGCATTTGATGAATGATCCATTGAAGTCGGTGTTGCAGGGAGATCCAATCACCTCAGGCGGGCGCGAAAGCGACATCGCCAGAAACTCTGTTAACTTAGTAGCGTTGGGTCAACAATTTTATAACGCCCTATTTCAAGGCACTCTCAGAGATAGTTGGATTACTGCCCAAGGTATTGCCCAGAACCACCAACAAGTACTACGCTTGCGCTTGGGGCTAAAAGACACTAGATTAGCTCGTCTGCCTTGGGAAGTAATGCACGCAGGCGATCGCCCTTTGGCGACTGGGTCTTATATCGCTTTTTCTCGCTTCCAAAGTGGAATTTTGGGGGCTTCTCATTTGCGAGCGCGAAATATGCTAACACCACGAGAAGAAGGTGGTGTGAAAGTATTGATGGTAATTGCTTCCCCCTCAGATCAAGTCAGCCTCAACTTACTGAAACAGGAAGCTATCAAACTGCAAGCTGAACTTCACCGCATACCACGGCTTGCTGAAGGTAGCAATCGTTCCCCAAAAATTGAACTCACTGTGCTAGACCAACCAGGACGGGAAGAACTGACGCAAGCTCTAGAGCAAGGCAGATACCACGTCCTACACTACTCAGGTCATAGTAATTTAGGTTCCAATGGTGGAGAAATTTATCTTGCTAGTCGCAGAACCGGCTTAACGGAAATCTTGAGTGGTGACGATTTAGCAGGTTTGCTTGTCAACAATAATATCCTTATGGCAGTGTTTAATTCCTGCTTGGGGGCATACACAGCTGCGTCCGATCCCTCTGGAGATACTGGCGAACGTAACCTGGCAGAAAGTCTGGTGAAGCGTGGCATCAGAAGCGTTTTAGCAATGTCAGAACGCATTCCTGATGAAGTGGCGTTAACCCTTACACAATTGTTTTACCGCAACTTGAGTCAGGGATATCCAGTAGATTTATGCGTTAGTCGGGTGCGCCAAGGATTAATTTCTGCCTATGGCTCTCACCAGATGTACTGGGCATTACCAATTTTATATCTCCAGCCAGAATTTGACGGTTATCTGAGCCAAGAAACTGGTTTATCCGAAAGCACCGCGTTGTTAAATCAGTATAATCCGCCTTCAGGGACAACTTCTAATTCGATGTACTCGGCGATGTCTACGACGGGCTACGCCAACGCAGATGATACCGAAATGCCTTTAGGAATTGAGGATATGATTCCTTCTGGTTTAGCGCGTGACTCTTCTGATTTAGACTGGCTAGGTGAAGATACTTGGGGCGATCTCGTTGATGAAATTGACTATGACGACCCCAGCTATGCAGAAGATTCTGCTATAGTTTCAGATTTGTTTCGTCGGCTAGATAACCAAAAAGTCTCGACTGAATCAGAGCAACAAATTAGCGAAAATAGTCTTCACCAAAGGCAGGTTTCAGAAGAAATGACTTCCCCGCAAGAGGAAGCAGATTTGTGGGGAGAAGCCCCAGCACCTCAAACTCCTGACAACTTTGAAGGAAAGTGGGAAAATTCTAATTTTTCGCGTAGGCATAGCCCGCCGCAGGCATCGCCAGCCTCATCTCCATCCAGAAATCGTACCCGACGGCGCAAGTTGTGGCCGATTGTGGGCATTGTGGGAATCAGTGCGATTACAGCTGCGATCGGTTTAAATTGGTGGTGGTCAAATCGACCCCAAGCAATGCCCAATATACCACCAATTCCTACCCAGTCTCTATTTACTCAAAAGCAGCCGAATATCGACTTAGAAATAGCTACAACTGGAATTGTCACCGCGATCGCTACTGAAAAATTAAGCCAGGGCGATTTGCCAGCTGGGTTGTTAGCTGTAGAAGAACTACTCAATCGTGGCGCACTTGCTGCGGCTGGAACTGCCCTGAAATTGATTCCAAATAAGCAAGCTGAGGAGCCATCTGTCAACTTTTACAAGGGACGATTAGCTTGGCAATCTATTCAGACTGGAGACAATAATTATAGCGTCGATGATGCCCGTCGTTACTGGGAAACTGCTGCCAAAGCTCAACCAGAATCACTTTTGTATAATAACGCTTTGGGATTTGCCTACTACACAGAAGGCAATCTCAACCGAGCTAATGACTCTTGGTTTAAGGCTTTGAATTTAGCTCTCAAACCGCAAAATACAAACTCCAACGCCGCAATATCCCCAAAGACAGCAGTGCCTCAGGATGCTTTAATTTCCTATGCTGGTTTAGCTATTGGGTTATATAAATCTGCACTTGATCAACCTAATGCCAAGCAGACACAATATCTTAATGAAGCGATAAAATTGCGACAAATGGTAATTAAGTCTGATCCAGTAAATTTCCAGGTAGATAAATTAGCTAAAAATTGGCTGTGGACGGAACAAGCAATTAAAGATTGGCGATCGCTCCTTCAGAAAAAAGGTGAAGAACAGTAATATGTTGCAGTGGTGCGTAGGCGTAGCCCGTCGTAGACATCGCTTGTGACTCTGAATGAAAACATAAATTTACCATTCAAGTTTCTAGTAAAATAAGCTGGTATTTAGGCGGTGAATTTTGCTTTTCAGTCTGACTAAATCACCATATTTTCAACCATTTATGAAGCCCTTGGTGGCTGCTATGACAATGCTGATAGCAGGATGATCAACGGCTTTTTCTAGAGCTTCTGATCCTCCTTCCTTCAGGGCATTGACAATTCGAGCTTTCAGTGTTGGCTGGCGTTCTATTTCCTCTACTGCTTTGACACCAACAATCGCAGTACTAGAATATTCCTGTGACAGTTGATCTAAAAGTTCTTTAATATCTTTTGCAGCTTGTGCCAAGTTTTGCGAATTGTTGATTTGAGTGCCGATTTTATCACGCATGACTTTATCGCCACCAACGTTATCCCCAGAGCCGTATTGATTTACTGTTGACATTGAATTATTTTCCTTTTGACGAATGTGATTTTGGTGTTCTTGAATTTGATTTAGGTTGATATTTATATTAGATGATATTTGCGGAGATTGAATAGGATTCGGTTCAACCCATAATTGCTCTACAAAAAACCTCTCTTTACCCCCATCTATCACATCATCAATTAAGCCCACCACCTTAATCATTTTATAGCTTTTTGGACATTGAATGCTTTCTTGCTTATCAGCTACGAACTGTCGCAATATCTCAAAAGGGTAAAAATTTGGCTCTTGGCTATCTTTGCAGATGTGGCAATTACAGGGGATTAACTTGTTGTACTTCAGTCGCTTGTACGAGCTATGAATTTGATCAAGTTCATGTGTAACTATGGTCATCAAATCTCTTTTGTGATTACCTGAGACTCGAATCTTAATCTCCCGCTTGTCGTAATATTCAATCACCTCTGCCTTCGTCTGGTCTTTGCTAAGAACAACCCCGCTTTTCCAAACACATTTTTGTTCATTAATCAACTCATGTATGGCAACAATAAACTGGGTGATGATCCCTTTGGGCATGAATTCGTAGGTGTAACGCAGAATCAGGTTGTTATTTTCATTCCATTGGTATTCAGGCTGTTTTTCAGTTAACAGTTGTGGCGCAATGTAAGTTCTGGGACTTCTGGGAATTTCATAACACAACTTGAAGTTGATCATTAATTGCAGAAGTTCACCTTGTTTTTGGGCGTATTGTTTCTCATTCCAAATATCCAGCAAGTTTTTCCAGGTGAATCTGCCGGAGTTGTTAATTACTTGTTTAT
>NZ_JBGTFY010000029.1:0-40839 GCF_041747015.1 Nostoc sp. | reverse complement strand
CGTTTGATAATTGAATTTACCTAAGAATTAAGCCCACTTTTGACAAAATTATTCTCTCGTTACAATACCTTTTCATATCCTATTTAAGTGGTCAAAGACCTTAAAGATAATGATAATCAAATCGAGGGGAGGAGGCAAGCGACGCTGGCCTCCTCCCCTCTCCCCAGACACGATTATTATTCTTATTAAGACTATTTTGGGTATTTTAACTGATTGACAAAATGCTCTTTATCTTAACCTCTCACCGATGGTAATGGGTTACTACTTTTACGCAATTACCCATTACTATTGAAAAATTATCAAAAGATTAATCTTGTGACTTACCTGTAACTTTTCTCAACAAATTCTTTACATTTTCTTCCACTGAGGTTGAACTTTGTGAATTTTCAGGACGCTTCTGCTTGTCAATATCAGCAGCTCCTTGAACCTCATTCAGTCCTTCGTTGGACTCCTTTTGAACCTTTCTCATTCCAAGTGGAGGTGCTTTAGCAGCTTCGTCAGTTTTGCGCTGAATGTCAAGCAGTTGTGTAGTAGCTTCGGTAGGGTCACTTTGGTAGCTATCGATCGCAAAAGCAGGAAAAGCACTAGATAACAATAGCAAGGCACAAGTAAAAGCCACAACCAGAAAACGTACTGGACTTAGGATAGATAGAACAGAAGCAATAATCTTCATTGGAAATCCTCGATAACAGCCTTAACAACGCAGAACTTTTATTCAAATAGCGAAGCTTATACCTTTATTTGGCAAATTGGAGCAATAAAATTACAAGCTACACTTCCGTAAGTTCTTCAAAAATGAACATTACAAAGAAATTGTTTTTGCATTTGTACATTAACTCAAGAATAGTTAATGAGCAAATACTTTTAACGAGTTCTTTGTTCAAAGCTGAACTAATTCAGTTTTACTTTGCTGATTATACAGTGTACATCAATCTGTAGAATGAAATTCCTGTTATCTATAGCTATAAAAAAAATCACTCTCTAGATGTATCGACTTAATGTAATTTTGGCAGGTTAATGGCTCTACTACTTATGTTTAGTCCTGTTAGGGAGTTTAACAAAAAAATAATCCCAAGTTAAGATGCAACCATAGCTCGACTTTAATGTAAAGAATTGATTCTTTGGGTATCTAAAATCGTCAGAGTAATTGTACATTAACTAATTATTTGTCAATTTAACAAAATATTGCCTTCGGCTTGGTTGATATCAAGGCGATGGACTGCTTGCTTGATCACAGTGTAAATCGCAAAGGTGTTTTCATCAACCTTGAGCCGTTGCCGTTCTGACTCTGCTTCTACGCATTCATTGGCAATCTCATCTAGTCTAGCTAAAGCAACGCGAGCCTCTATTTGGCGGTTTTCAAAGCTGGCGCGGATAATTTCGGCACGTTCGCCAATGGAAATCAAAAAAGGCGATCGCTGACTTTGCTCGTGTACATCTCTAAACAGTGCCTTACTCAAGTTTAGAAATTTTACTATAGATTGTTTGCCTTGCAACCAGTTTAAAGCTTCGCGGTTGCCTTCGATGGTGTTGTCAATGTTTCGCAGGCGGCGAAGAATTTCATCTATATTGTTGGAGGTGACAACGCCAGGATTTAGTTTAATTAGTTGACTGCGAAGAACATCGCCAAAGTAACGTTCTTTGAGCTTTTCCTCTCCCTTTCCTTCCCGCCGTTGTAATGCCTCTTTTGCAGTTAGGTATTCCCAGCCAATTTGATAGGCATATTTCAACATCGGTCTTTGCACGGCGGAAGTTTCGCTCATACTTAAGTCTCGGTTAAGGGTTGGGTGGAAATTTTACCTGTCATCAGTTGTTCTAGCATGGCGTGAAAGAGTTCGTCGATAAGGGTGATTTCTTTTTCTAGGGCTTGAATTTTGCGATCGCACGCTTTTAGAATATTGGCTATTTCATGCTGTTCTAAAATATAAGGTAGAGGAATTTTTAATTTTTTAACAACATATCTTCTAAAATTACAACCTCCCAACTCTCAGGAATCTCGCCTATTTCCGTCTGCTTCCGGGGTTCGTTGTGATTGCCATGAGTAAAAAGATACTGCATCAGTGCTGCTTTGTAGATACTTTTTATTAGTCGCCAAATCTCCGGGACCTCCATCAACACATCCAATAAACTCCTTAGCAGCTTCTAAAAATGAAACTTGTTTTTTGCGATCGCCAGGATCTCCACCAACGCAGCCAGCAAACTCTTTGGCTGCTTCATAGGCGGAAATAGGTTCTTTCTCTTCTTTATGTTCTAAATCCTGCTTTTTCTTCTCCTGATATTGCAAAGACTGAATAAAATCAATTACCTCGTCCAGCTTATCAGGAGGTAACTTTTTAACTTCATCAATAATTATTTGTTCTTTATCAATTGCTTGAGTCATTGCTGTATCCTCGATGAAATAAAAATGAGACTTGTAGCTGATTTAATTTTACCTAAAAGGGCGGTTAGAAACCAATACACTTGGGTTAAGGCTTTTAGCATGAGGTAAAAGAACCCCAACCTAAGCGAGGCTACGCTGTGAATTACCCCCCTTAATCCCCCCTTGTAAAGGGGGGAAATAAGAATAGATCTTGTTCCCTCCCCTTTACAAGGGGAGGGTTAGGGAGGGGTAATAACATTTGATACATCAATCATGACTTTTCAAACATCCTCTAAGGCTACGGTGTACACACAAGTATGACCAGCATAGGTTTCAACTCTTTTAGTAATTTCGTGGGGTACTTTATGGACACGCCGAAATAACAAATGAGTACCCCGAAATAACAAATGAGTACCCCGAAATAACAAATAAGTATGCCGAAATAACAAATGAGTATGCCGAAATAACAAATGGGTATGCCGAAATAACAAATGGGTATGCCGAAATAACAAATGAGTATGCCGAAATAACAAATGAGTAGGCCGAAATAACAAATGAGTAGGCGTAGCCCAACCCAGGCATCGCTATGATTGCAACAATTTAGCTTTGTCACGCCAGCTTAACGCACTGCAAATCTTAGGTGGATGTAGTTTTTCCAACTTGTGTGTACACAGTAGCCTTACTAAGGAGAGGGATTGAGGGTGAGGTTTGATCTTATATTTAATTACGCCTACCTACTACTCATTGCAGACAAACTTAAATGCTCAAGAATCAGCAAGCGTAAATAGTCTAACATCTCAAGATAAGCCTTCATGCTTTGATATTCTCCATTACTACCAAAGTAAAATTGAGCAACAGCCGGAATATCAAAAACTGCCAAGTGATTTAAGTTCTCAATTTGAGTATCAGTAAAATCCTGCAAGAACATATTCATTTTAGCGATGCCTGCGGCGGGCTACGCCAACGCAAAAGTTGTCGGGTTCAACTCTTGCCCAAATAACCGAGGTGCTTTACTCTCCTCCCCTGGATGTTTGCGGTTGAACACCAGACGCGGCTTAGTCAACAACCTTCCCGATCCACAAGTGGGGTCATAAATCTTCGTGTAGGGTTCAGGGTCAATAATTTCCGCAATCAACCAACCCACCTCTGATGGTGTCAGAAACTCCCCCGCACTTTGCCCCTGTCCTTCGGCAAACTTCCGCAGCAGATACTCATAGGCTTCCCCCAAAACATCGGCATTGGTATTCTTTAACCCCAACCGATGCCGACTGATGACTTCAATCAAGTCCTTTAACATCCCACAGCCATTGTTCCATTGCGGGAATCTCCAAGCGCTCATCAGCTTGGTTTGCTAACTCTAAAAGTGGTAAATCTCCAGAACCGTTTTGATCTGCTGGCTTTTTACTGTTTTTCCTTATTCCAGGCGGCACTTTATTTAACTCCTGCGTTAGCGATCGCGCAGCATTCCGAAGGAAAGCTCGCCGAAGACATCGCTTCTATCTTATGAAAGAGAATCCCTATTTTCCCAGTTTCTCGGCTATCAAATTCCGTGACTTTTACCAATAACCCAATTACGTCGGAAAAACCGGGCTAAAGCTGACTCTTCCAGAGACAAATAAATGGGGCGTCCGTGAGGACAGGTGCGGGGGTTGCGAGTGCGTTGCCAATCATCTAAAAGTTTCTGCATTTCTTGTAAGTTCAT
Organism: Nostoc sp.; assembly: GCF_041747015.1. Lineage (GTDB taxonomy): Bacteria > Cyanobacteriota > Cyanobacteriia > Cyanobacteriales > Nostocaceae > Nostoc. The sequence goes on along the minus strand of NZ_JBGTFY010000029.1, from coordinate 36,778 downwards.
GGGTGTACCGTTACGAATGGCACTGCGACAGGCAACGGCTACTTGGGCTGTTTGTAAGTCACCTCCCCAACTAAGTTCTAAAATTGCTTCTGCACAGTCGTCTCGCTGCTGCAAAGGTGCGGGTAAGTTACGGACTGCCCAAAGTTGTTCGCCAAAGGGTTCTATATCTAAACCAATGCGTTGCAGTTGCAATACTTGCGCTGGCGACAATTGATAAAGAATAATTGGCGGTTCGATCGGCACAAGTTGCCAATTATCGCATAATAGCTCATACAAAACTCGCTCATGGGCAATGTGCTGTTCTACTAACCACATACCACCCGGATGTTCCGCCACAATATAGGTGTTGCTAACTTGAGCGATCGCCTTTAAGGAGTTAAGATTTGAGAGTGAGGTGTTGGGAGTCTTGTGATCTTCATTGGGATTTTGAGGATTGAAATTGTAACCGCCTTTAGCTTCTGCGGCTTTGAGTAATTTACTAACTCGTGTTGTGTGGACAGCTTCTTTGAGATTGCTAGAAGATATGCTGAGTGCTTGGTTAATTGCTTGGGTAATTTGCTCTTGCCAATAAATGATTTCGTTGAGGTAAATTTCTGTTTTTGCTGGATTGCGATTCCAGTTAATTTGATCGGGGGAAATGGCAAGATGTAAAAAACAAATTGGATAGCGATCGCGTGGTAATGTTCTATAAAATGCTGATAAAATGGTCTGCTCTAGTTCCGGTGTCTTAACCATTCGTCCATTGATTGCTACACGCACCCAATCTGGACGATGACGATGAGTGCGATCGGGTAATCCTACCACTAAGTTTAGTGCTGAGTGCTGAGTGCTGAGTGGAGAGTTTGAAGGATTGGGTATTTCGAGTTTCACTTCTTGCAAGTCACCCTGTCGCACCTGTGGTAAAATCTGCGGTAACAATTTTCCCATTGTGGCAGCTGGACAAATGGTGAACCATTGACGGTCATTTTGACAAACCTGCCAGGTGACGTGAGGATGACACAGCGCAATTTGGTGAATTGTCGCTTGCACAGCTTTCATTTGCTGTGCTGCTGTAGGTAATCCCTGGCGGCGAGATGAGCAATTACCGAAAAGATGAGAAACTGTAATAACTGTACCAGGTGCGATCGCAGTTACTTCAACTTGCACAACTTCCCCACCAGCACCATAAATTATCCGCCATCCTAATTTTCCATCCACAGGACGACTCAAAATCTCCAAATCTGCCAGAGTCGTCAAACTATGCAACGCTTCACCACGAAACCCCAAACTATTAATTTTCCACAAATCGGCACTAGAGCGAATTTTACTAGTGCTGTGAGCTGTAGCTGCTTGTTGCAAGTCCTCTAAATTCATTCCACAACCATTGTCTGCGACACGAATTCGCCATTGTTGTGGCCATAGAGAAACCACAATTCGCGTTGCACCTGCGTCTAGGGAATTTTCTACCAATTCCCGCACCACAGACGCTAAAGAGTCGATTACCTCACCAGCTGTAATGAGATATACGACTTCTGTTGGTAGAGCTTGAATAGTAGATGCCATAAATTCTAGTTTATAGCTTTTGCCAACAAGGCGAGTGGGCGAGATCAGGAAGTTGAGGAAGCGAATTTACAATAAATTTTGATTAATTGTCAAAAAAACTCAATTAAAAGACAATTTTTGATATATTACTAGTCGTTTTTGGATTGCACATTAGACTTCTAGGAAAAATCAGAATAACCGAAAAAGCAACCACAGATAAATACCAATGAATTATCTGTGTGCATCTGTCGTTTAATCTCTAAAACACTGACTCTTACAATATACCTTTTGTGGATTACAGCTTTTTTTATGGCAATAGGAAAAAGCACCGTCTGCAACATTAATTAAGATTAAATTACCTTACTTTCTGCTTACCTTTAGTAGTTGTTAATTAGTATCCCTCATTGCCAAAACTTTAGGTGGTTCAGGTTTCAGCAATCCATTCAGCAGAGATGCGGGACGTTGAGTGTAAGGCCAAGCAAAAGCATGACGGAAAGCTGCATCCTGACAAGCCTGCAACTGTTCAAAGCTAATAATGTTGTAAGTCAAAAGATTTTCATACTCAAATGGCAAACGCACATTATGCAATCCAGCATTATCAGTACAAATAGCGATATCGACCCCAGCATCAAAACAACGGTCAAAAACTACTTTGAGTTGACGTATATCCTGTAAAGTACCAGTTTTCAGGTAAGTTGTGGGGCAAACCTCTAAACATTGTCCGCGTCTAGCCACATCTGCGAGTAACTCTGGATACAGTAGGGGAATTTGGATACCGTGACCGATTCGCATGAGATAAGGTAACAGTTGGGGGTAACAACCAGCAGTGGTTTCATATAGATGTCCAGTGGTATTAACGCCCAGCGATCGCGCATAATCATATAGGTTAATCCATTCTTCGAGGCGATCGGCATAATAGCTATCACCCCCCGCTACATCTACTGCACAGACATACTGCTTATTTTGCGCCGCCAAATCAATAATCGCCTTGTTCACCTCATAGGGTAGGCGCGTGTGCATACAGAGAATTTGGCTAGTAACAATCGGATATTCTGGCTGGTGGCTGGCAAGTCCTACTACTTGGACAATTTCTGCCATCTTGTCAATTCTCTCTGATTGACTCAAATGCTCAGGTGTCCGCAAATAGGGAGTGTAGCGCAGTTCCAGATAAGCCAAATTTTCAAAAATATAAGCACCCCGCACCAAGCGATAGATAAAGTAAGGCAAAGTCTCCACAGTTTGCACACTTTCTACCAAGGTGTGTAATTCTAGATACTCATCCAGGGTGTTGCGTGGGCGAGTATAAAAATCTTCAAATTCTGAATAGTCAGCAAAGCGGGAAATCAACTCCGAAGAATGTCGCTCGAAATATCGCCATAAAACACGGGGTACAACCGAACCGCCCAGGTGTCTATGTAATTCAGCATATAAAGTCATAGTGGCATTTTTAGGTAAAAATTTCACTAATTGTAACAAAAACCTAGAAAGAAAAAATCTCTACTCGAAAAAATTTAGAGCAAAGACGTTTCCTGTCTTCTCCAGAGAAGTTAAAGCAAAGTGGAGGTTTACCACGCACGATCTGGATTTTCAAAATGAGGCTTCCAACCTAGACGCTGCGCTAAGGTCGCAACTATATCCTTAATTTTCTTAAAATCCAGCATTTAATAGAGTTTTGAGCATAAATAAACTTGACATTATCAAGATTAAATTGATAATGCTATTTTTCTTGATTTTTGTGTTATGGTAAACGAATATTGTAATTGTTTAGCAAGTAAAATATAGCAATATATTTTTCCTTTTAGCTAAACAAATTCTTGGGCGAGGTTGGTATTAAGTGAAAATTCAAGCGTTGGATGTCAAGGCTGGCGATCGCATTATTGCTTACTGCAACAACAAAATGCAAACCTGCAAGGTAAAACGCATTTTAGATCCAGGTCAAGCTAATATCACACTATCAGTATTCACATCTGAGAATTATCGCGGTTGCTCAGTTTCATCTGTAGTCCGTTTCCAGAGCAACGCCCTGGTTGATTTGGTAAGTTAAAAATCAAGTAAATATTCTATCTCGAAAATATTTCTAGCTATTGTCCGGCCTCAAGCTGGACATTATTCTTATTATAAGGTGCGATGCCTACGGCGGGCGTAGCTGCGGCACATACAAATCCGCTAATTGTGGCTAGATGATTTCCCTGAAAAAGACCGTAACGCTACACAAGTACAGGTGACAGCGAATTTTGAATAAACTAATGGTATATTCATCCGCCACCAAGAAATATCTGTTTGTTGAGGTCATGGACGATACCGCTAGCTAAAGTGCCGATACTCTCCAAACGTTGCGCGTTGCGATCGCAGAAGTTGAGCTTCCAGTTGTTTCTGCTGCGTAATTTCGGTATTCAGACTCAAAATAGGTTTGGGTTGTCCATTATCATCTCGTACCGATATCCACCGACTTTCAACGATGATTTCTTTACCTTCCCTTGTCAGTTGATGCAACTCACCCCGCCACTCACCCTTGTTAATCATACTTAAGTAAGCATCTTCTAGCTGTGGTGAAGTGTCTTCATACAAAAGTTCCCAAACATTCTTACCGACAACTTCCTCAACCTTCCAGCCGTACAAACTCTCTGCATCTATCATCGCTCGTAGACGATTTTCGTTTTGACGTAACATTGCTGGGTTATTCTAGAATAAGCTTGACATGATTCAATCAATATGTTATTACTTATAGTTTGTGGAAACTTTACCTCTTAATATAAACTCTTGGCTAACGTAATTGTCATAGGTTCCCAGTGGGGCGATGAAGGAAAAGGTAAAATAACTGACTTACTCAGCCGTTCCGCAGATGTTGTGGTACGTTATCAAGGAGGTGTCAACGCTGGACACACAATTGTAGTGAAAGGTCAGACCTTTAAGCTACACTTGATTCCTTCAGGGATTTTGTATCCAAATACCGATTGTATTATCGGCTGTGGAACTGTTATCGATCCACAGATTTTGATCGGAGAACTCGACCAATTAAAAGAATTAAATATTTCCACTGACCGCCTGCTGATATCTGAGACAGCCCACGTAACAATGCCTTATCATCGGTTGATTGATCAGGCATCCGAAGAACGGCGGGGAAGCCATAAGATCGGTACAACAGGTAGGGGTATTGGTCCGACTTATGCTGATAAATCTGAGCGTACAGGCATTCGAGTTTTAGACTTGATGGACTCTGATGGGCTACGTGAGCAGTTGGAGTGGACGATTAATTATAAAAACGTCATTTTAGAAAAGCTTTACAACTTACCGCCTCTAAATGCCCAAGAGGTGATTGAGCAGTATCTGGGGTATGCAGAACGCTTGCGACCTCACGTGGTTGATACATCGTTGAAAATATCCGATGCGATTGGGCGACGGCGCAATATATTGTTTGAAGGCGCACAAGGTACACTTCTTGACCTAGATCACGGAACTTACCCTTATGTCACTTCCTCGAACCCTGTGGCGGGGGGAGCTTGCGTTGGTACAGGGGTAGGACCGACAATGATTGACCGGGTAATTGGGGTGTCGAAAGCTTATACGACACGGGTGGGAGAGGGTCCATTTCCCACCGAACTGCATGGGGAGTTGGGGGAATTGTTGTGCGATCGCGGTGCCGAATTTGGCACAACCACCGGACGTAAACGGCGTTGCGGCTGGTTTGATGCGGTCATCGGTCGCTATGCGGTGCGGATTAACGGCATGGATTGTATGGCACTGACTAAACTGGATGTCCTCGATGAATTAGAGTCAATCCAAGTTTGTGTCGCCTATGAAATAGATGGCGATCGCAGCGAACACTTTCCCACCAGTTCCCGCAAATTTGCCAGATGTCGCCCCATCTACAAAACCTTACCAGGATGGCAAGTGTCAACAAGTCACTGCCGCACCTTGGAAGACTTGCCACAGCAAGCACTGGACTATCTAAAATTCTTAGCCGAATTGATGGAAGTCCCGATTGCGATCGTCTCACTAGGAGCTAGCCGCGATCAAACCATAATTGTAGAAGACCCCATCCACGGCCCCAAACGCGCTTTACTGCACCCTGACGGCACACCTGCTACTTTGCTAAGTGCGTAAATTAGTCATTAGTTATTGGTAAATGACTAATAACAAAGGACAACTGACAACTGAAAAATGACAAAGGACAGCTTTTATGGCTATTACAGTCGAATCTCAAAAACGTCCAGAAGGCAGCAAACCAAGAGCTTTGCGGCGTTCTGGACTGATACCTGCAAATTTGTACGGTCATAAGGGTACAGAGTCAATTTCTTTGACCATTAATGCCAAAACTGTTGAGCGCTTGCTCAAAAGGGCTTCAGTCAACAACACCTTGATTGATTTAAACATTACTGATGTACCTTGGCGCGGCAAAGCCCTACTGCGGGAACTTCAGATCCATCCAGCAAAAGGTACGCCTTATCACCTCAGCTTTTTTGCAGTTGCTGGTCATGGTGACACTACTGTAGAAGTACGGCTGCGTTTCGTCGGAAATGCTGTTGGTGTTAAACAAGATGGTGGTGTATTAGACACCGTAATCACCGAATTGCAAGTGAGTTGTGCGCCAGAAAATATCCCAGATGTAATTGAAATCGATGTCTCTAACCTGCAAATTGGAGACAGCTTGAGTATTAGTGATATACCCTTTCCTGAAGGTGTAACACCTCTAGCTGAATTGGAACGACTTGTTGTTAGCGTTTTGCCACCGCAAATCAGCAGTGAGGATGCTGAGACAGAAACTGTAACAGCTTCTTAAGCTAGATAAACTGTGTAATAATTTTTGATGATACCAGGGGGAAACTCCTGGTTTTTTTGTATTTGAACCGCAGAGGCCAGAGATGACAGAAGCGACCCTTCCAGCCTTAATTCAGCAAATGTTGCAGCCTGGATTTTATCCCCATGCGGTAACAGAACCCATTCAACTAATTCAAACCCACATTTCTTATGTGCTGTTAACTGGAGATTACGCCTATAAGCTGAAAAAACCAGTAAATTTTGGCTTTTTGGACTTTTCTACCTTAGATAAGCGGCAGCATTTTTGTCAGGAAGAGTTGCGGTTAAATCAGCGGGGAGCAGGTGAACTGTATTTGGAAGTTTTGCCTATAACTTTGGTAGGGGAGCAATACCAGTTAGGCGGAACGGTCGAGGCTGTAGAATACGTGCTGAAGATGCGCCAGTTTCCGCAAGAGTCGCTATTAAGTACACTTTTTGAACAGGGAAACTTAAATGAGACACATCTAGAAGAGTTGGGACGGGTGGTAGCTCAATACCATGCTGAAGCACAGACAAATGATTATATTCGCAGTTTTGGTGAAGTAGCAAAAGTTCGGGCTGCAATTGATGAGAATTATCAACAAACTGACAAGTATATTGGTGGCCCCCAGACGCAGGCGCAATTTGTAGAAACAAAACAATATACAGATAACTATTTTGCAGAACGTCTAGAATTATTCGCTAGCAGAATTCACAACGAGTATATTCGTGAATGTCATGGGGATTTACACCTGAGAAATATTGCCCAGTGGCACGATAAAATCTTGCTGTTCGATTGCATTGAGTTTAATGAGCCGTTTCGTTTTGTCGATGTGATGTACGATGTGGCATTCACGGTGATGGATTTAGAAGCGCGACAACGCAAAGACTTGGGTAATGCCTTTTTGAATGCCTACGTAGAGCAAACTGGAGACTGGGAAGGCTTACAGGTGCTGCCTTTGTATTTAAGTCGTCAGGCTTATGTCAGGGCAAAGGTAACTTCATTTTTGCTAGATGATCCGAGTGTACCCGCGACGGTAAAGGAAGAGGCGACAAAAACCGCCGCTGACTATTACAAACAGGCTTGGGACTACACTAAACCAAAGGTTGGACAACTGATTTTGATGTCGGGCTTATCGGGTTCTGGTAAAAGTACCACAGCAAGGCATTTAGCTCGTCAACTGGGAGCGATTCAGCTTCGTTCCGATGCGGTGCGGAAACATTTAGGGGGAATTTCCTTGTGGGAAAAGGGTGGCGATGATTTGTATACACCAGAGATGACCGAGAAAACTTACGCACGGCTGTTAGAATTGGGGATTATACTGGCCAAACAAGGTTTTCCGGTGATTTTGGATGCCAAGTATGATAAACAGCATTTACGGCAAGAAGCGATCGCTCAAACTAAGAAGCACCAACTTTCCCTTGAAATTATCCAATGCACAGCACCGCTAGAAGTTCTAGAAGAGCGTCTAAATAACCGTACTGGTGATATCGCTGATGCCACCGCTGATTTATTAGCCTCACAACTCCAACAAGCTGAACCTTTCACTGAAGAAGAACAATCCTACGTGAAGATTTTGGATACAACTCAACCACAACAGCCACAATTAAAATAATTCGTAATTCGTAATTCGTAATTTTCGATTCAATTACGAATTACGTTAGCGTAGCGGTAGCGAGTCCGCGTACTCTTGCAAAGAAGCGAGCTACGCGCAGGGTTTCGTAGAAAGCGTCGTTAGTAATTAATAGCTTTTTTTTACTCTATGGCAGACAAAAAGAACGACTTTTTTAGTATTTCTCCCAGCTTCTTTTCTCAACTGTTATTTGGAGCATTTTTAGTATTTATATTAATAATGACTGGCTCTGCACCAGCCTTGAGCATCTTCTTAGGCATTCTGGGGGGTTTCATCCTCAGCTGGATCACAAATGCAACCAATAATAGCCCCCAAGCCCCAGCTGTCGCCTCCTCTGATGGTGTTGATACAGGACTGAAATACTGGTTATTTTTCATGCTTGGCTTTGTGTATTTGGGGTATCCAGCACCCATGAGTATCTTGTTAGGTGGAATAGGCGCTTTAGCTGGAGGCTGGATTACTGCTTGGTGGGGAAGTAAGGAAGAAACTAAAACTCAGCTACAAATTGAAGAGTTAGAAGATGGCCAAGTTGAACAACCTAATGAGAGAATCAACAAACGGCAAACCAGAAGAACCGCCCGGCGTTACCGTCGCACTCCTGGAAGTAGTTTCAATTTCAGGTTTTGGGAAAAGTAATAATTTGGGCATTGGGCATTGGGCAGTGATTAATAATCAATAGTTTTTCTTCCCCTGCTTTTTTCCTAGTCCCCATGCCCAATTGCCCATGCCCTATCCCCAATCCTAATATGTTTTTATATCTCTCCAAATTACTACCACTATTTTTTTATCCACTAGGACTAGCCTGCGTGAGTTTGGTAGTAGCATTAGTGACGTTGTGGAAACGACCTCGCACTGCGGCGATCGCAATTGCTTTTGCCCTGACTTTATTGCTATTTTGTAGTAATGCTTGGATTGCGAAATCATTGGTGCGATCGTTAGAATGGCAAAATTTGCCACCCGCCCAAATGCCAGTCGCAGAAGCAATTGTGGTTTTAGGTGGCGCAACCAAATCAGCTTTTCCCCCCAGACCTACCGTTGATTTGAGTGAATCAGGCGATCGCGTAATTTATGCCGCACAACTGTATCGCCAAAAAAAAGCGCCGATAATTATTCTCAGTGGGGGTCGTATTGATTGGCGTGGTAGCGGTTCATCAGAGTCGGCTGATATGGCAACAATACTCACATCTATTGGTATTCCATCTGAGGCAATTGTTCAGGAACCTGAATCTCTGAATACTTATCAAAATGCTGTAAATGTCCGAAAAATTTTGTCATCTCGTGGCATCCGCCAGGTATTATTGGTAACTTCGGCTATGCATATGCCGCGATCGCTCAAAATTTTCCAACGTCAAGGAATTAATGCCATTCCTGCACCAACTGACTTTCTAGTTAGTCAGGGTGAACTGCAAGAACTCGGCGGCACTCCCAAAGCCGCTATACTCAATTTGTTACCTGATACCGATAACTTGCACCAATTTACTAGCGCTTTAAAAGAGTACATTGGCTCCTTAGTTTATCGCTTACGCGGTTGGCTTTAATCAAGTTAGGAGTTGTTAGAAACTTAGAAGTTAGGAGTTATGAGTTATTAATTATGAAGTGCGGTAATTGCGTGAATTTAAAACTCCTCACTCCCCAACCTTAATTATTAATGTCTAAAAATTTACCTTATATTATTCAATCTCCTCAACCCCAAATTGAGGAAGCTTTTACCGCTTACCAAACAACCCACCAGTTCTACCACGAAGTTCGCTCACGGTCAGAGTTTCAGCGTCATTGTGAATGGTATCATACAACAGCAGAACAGCACCGCCAAGAGCTTAAAAGAATGCGCGGCGAACTGAATATTTTCCAGTGGTTTCGCCGCCGATGATTTAGGAGTGCTGTTAGCGGATAGTTAAGGTTTAGCCCGTGCGATTATTACTCATTACTCATTACTCATTACTCATTACTCATTACTCATTACTCATTACTCATTACTCATTACTCATTACTCATTACTCATTACTCATTACTCAGCACTCAGCACTCAGCACTCATTACTCAGCACTCAGCACTCAGCACTCAGCACTCATTACTCAGCACTGTTTTAGATGACTTCTAATTCCTGTTCACGTAAATGGGCTTTAAACTTTTTACTAAACTGAACTAAAATCGGCAAATTAGCGCTTACAGGTCTACCTTGCCATTGAGTAGCAATACCGATCACTTCACCTTCTGTACTTTTAATGTCAAAAGCCTGACTCCGATGTTCAGGATGATGGTAAACTACTACCGAATCTTTAACGCGGACGCGATCGCCAACTTTCATAACAGTATTTACACCTAAATTTTATTTTCCACAAGTAGCTGCTACAAAATATATGATTAAATCACTTAAAATTTGATTTAATCAGCCATCTATTGACACTTTACAGGGATGGGACGGCGCATTTATAGCGACTGCCACACGTCTTATATCAAGTCCGGTTAATTACTTATGATTTAAAACTCTCCGCGTCTCCGGGTCAGTCTTAATTACAAGTGTTCATCTGGACATAATATTAGCTGCCCGTGCGTACTTTTGTAAGTTTTTTGCCGCGCCAATGTCTCTCGTCCTCACCTTCGGCTTTACCCCAAAAACGGGGAAATCAAAGGAAATAAGGCGAGATCAGATGTGCTTAGTACTTTGACAAGATATCTAACCCTTTTATCTTGACTCTAGGATGTTCCCCAGGTCAACTCTCTCACTAATTTTCGCCGATAACAGACGCGCTGTTTTAGATATTGCGTATAAAAATTTGTTTGCCAAATCTATACTCAAAGCCAGCAGCAGGATTTGAACTCGCGACCTTCCGATTACAAGTCGGATGCACTACCACTGTGCTATGCTGGCACTTTTGATGATTACTTTTAAATAGCAACCATAATTTTTTATTGTACCATAATTAATCTATTTGTCTAGCAGCGATCGCTAAAAATTATTTATGACTAAATTAGGCTAGAAAATCCGAAATTTTGGCAATATCGCTGTTTTTGGGCGCTTAGATAGTTTAGTGGGCGTTACGACTGTGATGAATCCGAAAACTGTATTTTCCTGATCCGGCTGAATTAAGAAACAGAAATATATAATTATTTTTTACAGATCACAAGCATGGCAGCGTTGATCGGACGAGATTTATTAAGTCTAGCGGATTTCAGTCCAACGGAAGTTCAAGAACTTCTAGAATTGGCAACTCAACTTAAATCACAACAGCTAAAGTTGCAGTGTAATAAAGTTTTGGGGTTGTTGTTCTCCAAAGCTTCAACTCGGACGCGGGTAAGTTTTACTGTGGCGATGTACCACCTGGGCGGACAGGTAATCGATCTTAACCCCAATGTTACTCAAGTTAGTCGCGGGGAACCTTTGCAAGATACAGCGCGGGTGTTAGATCGATATCTGGATGTTTTGGCAATTCGCACTTTTGCACAGCAGGATTTGGAAACTTTTGCTCACTATGCTAAGATTCCGGTAATTAATGCCCTTACCGATGCAGAACATCCCTGTCAGGTTTTAGCTGATTTATTGACGATTCAAGAAGGCTTTGGCACTCTGGCGGGGTTAACTTTGACATATGTGGGAGATGGGAATAATGTAGCTAATTCTCTGATGTTGGGCTGTGCTTTGGTGGGTATGAATGTTAGAATTGCTACTCCTAGCGGATATGAGCCAGATTCTAGGATTGTAGACCAAGCAAGAGCGATCGCTAATAATACAACTGAAGTCCTCCTTACTCATGATCCACAATTAGCCGCTAAAGGAGCAGCTGTACTTTATACTGATGTTTGGGCGAGTATGGGGCAAGAAGCAGAAGCAGATAACCGGATGCCAATTTTCCAGCCTTACCAAATTTCAGAGCAGCTATTGAGTCTTGCTGACCCAGAGGCAATTGTTTTACACTGTTTACCAGCCCATCGTGGTGAAGAAATTACCGAGGCAGTCATTGAAGGTTCTCAATCACGAGTTTGGGAACAAGCAGAAAATCGCTTGCACGCCCAAAAGGCTCTGCTTGCCAGCATCTTAGGGGCAGAGTAAGGGAATAGGGTATAGGTGATAGAGTGTAATTTTCCTCCTTGTAACCTGTACCCTGTTATATTCTTATTTATCAAAAGGCAAAAGAAAAGAAAATAATTTTGCTTTTGCCTTTCATATTTTTACTTTTCTCTTGTTAAGGGGAGTTTTTTGTAGTACTAATGTTCTAGAGACATTAATAATTAATTCCCGTAAATTTATGGAACGTCTAACGGAAGCTCAACAAGAACTTTACGAATGGTTGACAGAATACATCCGATCGCACCAGCATTCGCCTTCTATTCGGCAAATGATGCAAGCGATGAACTTGAAGTCACCAGCACCAATTCAAAGTCGTTTGGAACATTTACGGACTAAAGGATATATAGAATGGACTGAAGGACAAGCGCGAACGATTCGGGTTTTGCGTGCTGTGAAGCAAGGCGTACCAATTTTGGGGATGATCGCTGCTGGTGGTTTAATAGAACCGTTTACTGATGCTGTAGATCATTTAGATTTTTCTAATTTTGAGTTACCTGCCCAAACTTATGCTTTGCGCGTAGCTGGCGATAGCATGATTGAAGATTTAATTGCTGATGGCGATGTAGTATTTTTACGTCCAGTAGCAGAACCAAATCATTTGAAAAATGGTACCATCGTTGCCGCCAGAGTTGATGGATTTGGTACGACATTAAAACGTTTTTATCGTCAAGGCGATCGCGTTACCCTCAAACCAGCAAATCCTAAGTACAATCCCATTGAAGTCAGTGCTATAGAAGTGCAGGTGCAAGGTTCACTCATTGGTGTTTGGCGCGGTTACAACTGAATAAATGGGGAGTAGGGAGTAGGGAGTGGGGGACAAGGGGAATAACCAATGCCCAATGCCCAATGCCCAATGCCCAATGCCCAATGCTCAATTCTCAATGCCCAATGCCCAATGCCCAAAACATAATGTACCTGACGCAAAATTTAGTGCAGCAACTGCCCACTTTCCGCGAAAGTGACCACGGGGAGTATCCCCGTGGCGCATTTCGGTTGAAATTACCAATTGCAAGGGAAAGTAAGGGCAGTTATTACACTCCGCAACCATTACCAGGATGCCCAAGAATGCCTCTATCTCTGCAATTGCGGCAATATCAGCGAGAAGCGATCGCTAGCTGGTTTACCAACAATGGCAGAGGGACGCTGAAAATGGCTACTGGTAGTGGTAAAACAATTACCGCATTAGCGATCGCTTGCGAATTATATCAGCAGATTAATTTACAAGTTCTATTAGTGGTGTGTCCCTATCGCCATCTTGTCACCCAATGGGCGCGAGAATGCGAAAAATTTAATTTGCAACCCATTTTAGCTTTCGAGAATCTACGCACTTGGCAAAGTCAACTTTCGACGCAAATTTATAATCTGCGTTCTGGTTCTCAAAGGTTTGTCACGGTGATTACTACAAACTCCACATTAATTGGAGATGGGTTTCAGTCTCAACTCAAATATTTTCCTGCCAAAACTTTAATTATTGGGGATGAGGCGCATAATTTAGGCGCACCCAAGTTAGAAGAAAGTTTACCGCGTAGTGTGGGGTTGAGACTAGCTTTATCTGCCACACCGGAGAGGTATTTTGATGATTTTGGTACGCAATCTCTGTTTGATTATTTTGGCCCAGTTCTCCAGCCAGAGTTTACTTTGAGGGATGCGATCGCTCAAGGTGCTTTGGTACATTATCTGTATTATCCGGTGTTAGTGGAGTTAACTGAAGCAGAAAGTATTGCTTATTTAAAGTTAACTAAAAGAATTGGGCGATCGCTATTATATAGAGATCGAGAAAATGGCGGAAATTTTGAAGACAATGAAGATTTAAAGCCGTTATTGATGCAAAGAGCAAGATTAATTGGTGCGGCGGAAAACAAATTAAATGCTTTGCGGGATTTAATGGCAACTCGCCGCGAAACTACTCACACACTTTTTTATTGCAGTGATGGTTCACAAGATGCGGGACAACGTTCATCACTACGGCAACTTAAAGCTGTTGCTAAAATTTTGGGAGTAGATTTAGGGTATAAGGTAAGCACTTATACGGCTAAAACAACTTTACAAGAAAGGGAAATTTTGCGCCATCAATTTGAAAGTGGTGAGTTGCAGGGTTTAGTCGCAATTCGTTGTTTAGATGAAGGTGTTGATATTCCGGCAATTCAAACTGCGGTGATTTTATCAAGTTCTGGTAATCCCCGGCAGTTTATTCAGCGACGGGGGCGAGTTTTGCGTCCTCATCCGGCTAAGGAACGCGCCACAATATTTGACATGATTGTTTTGCCACCAGATTTAGATAGAGAAACTATAGAAGTTGAGCGCAATCTGTTGAAAAAGGAATTGCGTCGCTTTGTGGAATTTGCTGATTTGGCTGATAACGCAGGCGTTGCCAGAATGAAATTATTGGATTTACAAAAGCGATATGGGTTATTAGATATCTGATGATGAATCAGAGAATAGTTGTATTTTTTTGTAAAATTTTTCGAGTTTTGAAAAAAGAAGCATTAAGTATGAAATAATAAGATTATGACTTTGATCATAATGGGATGTAAGCTGCGTTAAAAATTTCACTTACATTCCATTATGATCAAGATGCTTTAATAATAACAGAAAACAATTAAATAATAAAGCCTTTTTCAAAGAAAACTATAAATTTGAAAAAATGGTTTTTGCAAAATTAAAGATAACGCTAACAGTGGCTTCACGGAGGTAGATATAGCACTAGAGAAAGTTAAAATGTAGAAAAAGTATATTTGAAAGCTCAATATGTCACAAGAGGCGAATATCGATGATGTCCAAGAGCCAATAACCAGCGCACCGCCGGAAGTACGGCAAATTATTGAGCGGGTATGGAAGCTGGAAAAAGGCAGGCTAGATAAGAAGATGAACAGCCATATAAATGATAATATTTTGGACATTATTAAGGAAGAGGTGCGATGAAGCTGACTTCAATCAAGCTCTGCAACTTTCGCTCCTTTTATGGTACGACACCAGAGATGCTCATCGCTGGGGGAGATGCTCAGAATACGACAATTATTCATGGCAATAATGGCTCTGGCAAAACTAGCTTGCTGAATGCCTTTACATGGGTATTGTATGATAAATTTAGTGCAGCGTTTGCATCGATAGAGCAGTTGGTAAATAAGCGTGCGATCGCAGAAACTCAAAAAGGTCAAGCTGTAGAATGTTGGGTAGAAATTGGCTGGGAACATGAAGGTAAACGCTATCGAGTCAAACGCGCCTGTCGGGGTTATAAAAACGAAGGTGATTTTGACGCTGGTAAACCTAAATTAACCATGTGGGTTGGTGCGGATGATGGGAAATGGAATATACCAATTCAGCAACCAGACGATATAATCAATCAAATTTTACCGGCTACTTTACATCAATATTTTTTCTTTGACGGCGAACGAATTGAAGAAATAGTCCGTTCTGACAAAAAAGCTGAAATTGCTGAAGCTACAAAAATCTTCTTGGGTGTGGAAGTAATTAACCGTTCTATTAGACATTTAGGAGATGCTAAAAAAGCTCTAGAAAATGAGTTAAAAGCTATTGGTGATTCTGAAACTAAACAGCTATTACGACAGCAAGAAAAGATAGAACGAGAACGTGAGCGTATTACCAAACGGCAAACGGAAATTAAAGAAGAGTTAGAATATCAACAAACTTTTAAAAAAGAGACAAGTAATCGTTTACGAGAACTGAGTGCTGCTAAGGAATTGCAAGAAAGATGGCAGGATTTAGAATCACAGAAAGCAGCAAATCAAGAAGAATATAAAAAAACGAAGGAAGCGCTGAAAAAAGTTATTTCTGCGCGGGGTTATACAGTTTTACTGTCAGAAACTACAGCCCAGTTTCGCGGAATTATCAATGATTTGAAGCAGCGCGGCGAGTTAACATCAGGAATTTCGCGGGAATTTGTGAATGATTTACTTAATTCTCAGTGCTGTATTTGTGGTGCAGAATTACACGAGGGTAATCATTCTCATACTCATGTGAGTACCTGGTTAAATAAGGCAGGCTCCTCGGCTGTGGAAGAAACTGCAATTCGGATGAGCGCTCAAGTAGATGAAATTGATAAGCAAGCGATAGGTTTTTGGGAAGAAGTTGATAGAGAACAAACTAGGATTAATCAGTTAAGGCAAAGCATATCTCAAATTGAAGGCGATTTAGACAATATTCAAGAACGGTTGCGAAAAGATGCTAATGAAGAAATTAGTAGTTTGCAAAAACGTTTAGATGAAATTGAAAGTAAAATTGATGAATTAAATCGAGAACAGGGAGCAAATCAGCAGCAAATTGCTCAACTCACAACTGAAATTGAAGGTTTAAATAAACAAATCGCCAAACAAAAGCTGAATGAAGACAAGCAAACTTTAGCACAGCGCCGAATTAACGCCACTCAAGATGCAATCGAACGGTTAACGGAAGTTAGAAATCGTCAAGAACAACAATTTCGCCTGCAATTAGAAAAGCGAGTACAAGAAATATTCACAGAGATTTCTGTAACTCCATACATTCCTAAAATTAGCGATAAATATGAACTGACATTAGTAGAAAATACCACAGGTATGGAAGCGCTAGTCGCAGCATCTACGGGGGAAAATCAAATTCTCAGTTTATCTTTTATTGCTAGCATTATTGACAAAGTAAGGGAATGGAGTGAGAAGCGAAAAATGATGATGATTCCCGATAGTAGCACTTTTCCAATTGTCATGGATTCACCTTTCGGTAGTTTGGATGAAAGTTCGCGGCGACACATTGCGAAGACAATTCCCCAATTAGCGAATCAGTTGATAGTTTTAGTTACTAAGACTCAGTGGCGGGGTGAAGTAGAAGCGGAAATGACAGACAGAATTGGTAGAGAATATGTGCTTACCTATTATTCTTCTAAGCCGGATTGCGAGCAAGATTATATCGAGTTGGGTGGCGAAAGATATCCTTTGGTGAAACAAAGTCCGAATGAGTTTGAGTATACTGAAATTATCGCGGTTGAACGTAATGTTTAGAGGATAAAGCTATGGTTGCGAGTCCAGATGGAAATTATATGTCTCCGCAAGAATACCTGGAATGGGAAGAACACCAAGAAATTAAATATGAATATATTGATGGTGAAGTTTTCGCCATGACTGGGGGTACTCTTCCCCATAATGATATTGCTTTAAACTTAGCTTCAGTGTTAAAAAGTCACCTGCGAGGAAGTGGGTGTCGTGTGAATATGGCGGATGGGAAAGTAGGTATATCTGAAAAAGGGCCTTTTCATTATCCCGATGTTGTGGTGAGTTGCGATGAACGAGATAAACAAGCTATTCAATTTCTCCAATATCCTTGTTTAATTGTTGAAGTTCTGTCCCCAAGTACGGAAGCTTACGATAGAGGTACAAAATTTACGCGGTATCGTCGCATTCAGACTTTGCAAGAATATGTCCTCATTGATGCTGAAAAAATTGCTTTAGATTGTTTTCGGTTAAATGATAGAGGACTCTGGGAGTTACATCCTTATGAGGAACGGGATGAGGTTCATTTAACTAGTGTTGATTTTCACTTTCCGATTTCTTTGGTTTATGAAGATGTTCAATTATCAATTTAAATTTCACGCAGAGGCGCAGAGGCGCGGAAAGAAGAGAAGATATGAGTATTAAAACTGAAGCAACTATTGAAGATTTGTACCAATTACCTGACAATTGTAAGGCAGAGATTGTCAATGGAAAATTGGTGCTGATGTCTCCAACTGGATTTTTACCAGGACGTGCAGGTGGTGAAATTTATGCTAATTTGCGTGATTATGAAAGACTAACAAAAAGCGGTTATGCTTTACCTGATAATGTCGGTTTTATTGTCAATCTCCCTCATCGTCGTTCTTTAAGTCCTGATGCCGCATTTTATATTGGCAAACCTACGGGTGGGAAATTCCTTAATGGTACGCCTGTGTTTGCGGCTGAGGTGAGAAGTGAAAATGATTACGGTGATAAGGCTGAAAAAGATATGGAAAGTAAGCGCCGTGATTATTTTGCGGCTGGTACTTTGGTAGTTTGGGATGTGGATGTACTCAAAGAGGAAGTTATCAGAGTATATCGCGCTAGTAATCCCGAAGAACCGCAAGTGTATGTCCGTGGTGAGGTGGCGGAAGCTGAACCCGCGTTACCAGGATGGACTATGTTGGTGGATAATTTGTTTATTTAGCGATCGCCCACATCCTATCATAAAATCATACCTCGGTAATTGCGTAAACGTGGCGATCGCTTTTGGCTGTCGGTTAAGATGGCAACAATGTAGATATTAATATCATGGCTGCAAATAGAATCAGGGTTGCTAAAGATAAGGCTGAGTTGGTGAAATCTCTAGTAGCATCAAAAGACACAACTGCGCCTTTCCAAACTTATGTAGAAGTAATGGTGTTTGCAGCAGCTTTAGGCGTTAAATATAAAAAGCGCATTCCTTTAGACGTAATTTCTAAAGATTTATCCCCACTGCGACAAGATTATTTTACTAGCAGCTTCACTTTATTAATTAATTTGTTGGCTATCACGGAAACAGAAAACATTAAGGTTATAGGTGATGATAATGTAGCTGACGAGCAACGCATTCACATTTTTGAAGAGTATGCTAATGCTGGTTTAGAGATTATACAAAATGAACTGCGTGGAGCCGTAGACTATTCAGAGCGACTTTTATTGATTCTTAGTTATGAGAGAACTAATACAGAGCAACAAGATGAGGAATTTGATCTAACCAAATTCCTCTCTTAATTTTTAAGTAGTGCTTAAAAGCAAAAACGTTACATCCACCCCAGTGTAATTTTTACTGTTTTAACTGCATCTGTTACTGCACTAACAGTAGCAGATATTCTATATGGCTTGTCTGGATTTTTAGGTTGGGCATCTATTCTAATTACGTTATCCTTCCAAAGTTGGTTTTCTCTTGACCAATCTAGGTGTGCTAGTTGTGACATTTTTTCTTCATTAAAATAATTATTTTCTGGCTCATATATGTAATGTAATAAACGCCCTAAAACTTCCAACCCAACGCTTATACCTAGAATACAGTCTTCTTTAAATGCAGTTACTTCATCTTCTGTTATTTCTTCAACAGTTGTATCAGCAATATACTCAGTGTTACTGCATTCTGAGAAAAATTTATTAAGATAAATAACCAAAGCATCAGATGATTGATAAACATCATAATCTCGAAGCTGATTACTTGGATCGTTAGTAAAAACGCAACTTACAAACCTAGCTATAAAATTAGTTGTGTAAATCAGCTTTTGTTTAGTTGAAGGGCTTGATTTGATCTTCTCGGTTTTACCCTGAAACATTGGTACTCGTTTTATTAATTCTTTAGTAATGCCAACTCGACCAGAAAATTCACCAAATGATAATAATAATGATTTATCTAGTTGTTTTGTTTGAGCCATGTCTCGGAAATCTGCCTGACACTGTTGAAATTCACTCTCTAAAACTAGAGTAATTGCAAAATCATCATCACTGATTAAGTGGCTTTCAGGACTTTCTATCAATTCGTGAATTGCACGTTTACGATGTTGTCCATCCGTTATATCTAACTTGACTCCACGACGAATTACAACTAGACAAATTCCTCTACCCAATTCAATAATTGTTATGTCTTTTGGAGCTACATTAGCAGTCAGAGTTCCTACAATCCAAGGTTTTTCTTTTCGAGAACGGTCAACAATATATTTTTTAATTTCATCAGCATGACCTTTAACTTCTGGGCGATTTTTACCAGAATCAGGATCATTCCCAGTAGATGGTTTAGCTTGGAGAAGACCAGAAAAGTCACTCGCAGGGACATTAATTTGCAGCATAGTGCGCTTTCCCTGCTTAAAAATAAGTCCTGGATAGCAGCGATCGCGGTGATATTGTGAGAAAAATGGCTCGATAAAGCCGCTAAACTTAGCTCTTATCTCTGGCGAAACACTATTGTTAGTATCTCCATTTGTTTGAGTCATATACATACCTACAAGAGTTAGGAAAATCGCTTATATGCTACATTGTAGCTAGTATAATCCGCATAATACAAGACTTCCTAACGCTGCTTGCTATAAAATATGTGGAAGCCCTACCTCTTTGAGTTCAACAAGCTTGCCATCAAAACCTATAGTTTTATCTTCCATAGTCCTAGCATCCGCTAAAGCTTTGCGAAGTTCAGCACGTTCCATCTGTTCCTGAATTCCACCCAGGATATAAACCAATAACTTCGTCGCCAAATCTCGTCCAGAAACCTGCACCCGCTTTTTATTTGGGTCATACAAAACCCCATACCAGAGAGATTGAGGATATTCCATACCACTAAACCCGCCTTGCTGGTCAAACTTCCGCAACTTCTTAAAAATATCTGCTAGGGAAAAACCTTTTTTAAATACCAAAATTCCCAAAGCTTGCGCTAATGCAACTTGAGCAACTGGACGGAAAAGCATATTTCCTTCACCTCCATCTTTCTCAAAGCTGAAACGCCGTAAAGTTGGTGTATCCTCGTGTTCTAAAATCTTATAACTGGAAAGACTAGCTAAAGAATCAAATAGCTTGCTAAATTCCTGAATTCCCTGCTCAAGTTCTTCATCCTCTGGACGCATGGGAATTAGACCTTTCTCCAAGGGTTTCCAGTGGGGGAACTTTTGAGCCAAATATCGCTCAGACATATCTTGCAGAGCTTGCAAGGTCGTTAAAACTGTAGAATTGGAAGCCACTGTTGCACTATTCCAATTAACACGAGGATTGCGCTCTTGTCGTTGTTCTAATAGTGGATGTGTAACTGCAATTTTTCTAGCAACAATCGCAAAACCATCATCTTCATTCAACTGTGTCAGTTGCCCTTTAGTCAAGGGTGCAGCCATCAGGTTGACATGAACAAAAATTGACCTTACCCTCCGCCTAGCCTGGGTGCGAGTTTCCCCAGGCGCTACTGCACAGATGAACTCAATACCAATTTTTTCCTTGGGTAAATTTTGCAAGTAAGCAAGGTCTACTTGGTACTTTTCTATCAAATCATTGACTGTAATAAAACTGTCATCAACACCTTTATCTTTTTTATAGCGCTGGAGTTTCCGAGTTTTAATTAATTCCATCAACCCCTGAACCCCCATTAATCGGTGTTGACCATCTAGTGCATAAATGGTGACATCATCCTCAGAAATATTTAGCAGACCTACCTTACCGTTTTTATCTAGGGGTATAAAATCAGTCGTAGACTTTGTGGCGCGTCCTTCGTTATCCCACTCAGCAGCTTTGGGATTATCCACCCACGGTTGATTAATCACCACCAGCACCGGCGGAAACTTATGATTGTGTCTAGCTGCTAAATACTGGACTAGCGGTGCTTGACGTGACCAATCAAGGGGACGCTGCTGAATTTCATCAATACTATCCGCGTCAATCTCGACATTATCAGTCTCTGGATTATACTTTTTCTGAAACAGAGGTAAGCCAGAGGCAAAGTGAACCCGACCTGCAAACCATTCCAATGTAACAGAGCTAACATAAGCCTCAGTACCACCCATCTCGGTTTTTTGAACGAGAATCTGATCTTTTCTCCCTAAAAAGTTCTCCAGGAGTAAAGCTAGTACCTGTTTTTCCTTGTTTTCTCGTTCCAGGTACTCTCTAGCGATGTCAGCAGTTGGGTCAGATGTACTATCTTTCATGTTAAATTTTAAAAACAGAATCGTATTATGTAGTTTAATTATCCAAAAAAGTGGATATTAGTAGTAAAGTTTTTAAAAACTATTTTTTCAACCCACGAAGGTGGGTTTTGTCTGTGTAGACGCGAATTCTATTCGCCCAGATATTACGCCAGTGTTTCCAGAGAGAAGGAGAAATGACTACAGCACAACAACCAGAAAAGACAGTTCAACAAACACGTACTGTAGCAGAGTTAGTGGAAGATATCAAAGCTCTCACCACTGAAATTCAAGAATTGTATTGTTTGGATCAGATACCTTGGGTTTTAGGCGTGTCTTGGGGAAAAGACTCTAGTACAGTATTGCAGCTCGTGTGGAATGCGATCGCTGCTCTTCCTCCAGAAAAAAGAACTAAAACAGTCTATGTAATTACAACCGATACTCAGGTAGAAAATCCTGTAGTGTCTGCTTGGGTTCGCAAATCCTTGCAGAATCTCAAGGTAGCTGCAAAAGAACAGGGGATGCCGATTGATCCACATTTACTACAACCAGTAATTCAAGACACATTTTGGGTAAATCTTATTGGTAAGGGATATCCAGCACCTCGTAACCAGTTTCGATGGTGTACACCACGCTTAAAAATTAATCCTGCTAATCAATTCATCCGTGAAATAGTTAGAGCTAACGGTGAAACAATTCTTGTATTGGGTACTCGCAAAGCAGAAAGCTCAAAACGTGCTGCCACAATGAAAAAGCACCAAGTTGATCGAGTACGCGATCGCCTAAGTCCTAATGCCAGCCTACCCAACTCCTTAATCTATACCCCTATTGAAGATTGGAGTAATAACGATGTCTGGATATACCTGAATCAGTGGGATAATCCTTGGGGACAAAGCAATAAAGAATTATTCACTATGTATCGAGGTGCAACAGCCGATAATGAATGTCCACTAGTTGTTGATACTTCTACTCCTAGCTGTGGTGATTCCCGATTTGGCTGCTGGGTTTGTACACTAGTGAATAAGGATAAATCAATGGAGGCAATGATCCAAAATGATGAAGAAAAAGAATGGATGCAGCCATTATTAGATATCCGTAATGAACTAGATATTAAAGATGATCGAGACAGACGAGATTTTAGAAGAATTTGGGGTGAAGTCCAACTTTTTGAGCGTAACAAAGATGGAGAAATATCTGTTGAACCAATACCTGGACCTTACACCAAATATTGGCGAGAACATTGGCTCAGACGATTATTAGAAGCGCAAACAAAAACCCGTCGGACAGCGCCAGAAAATATGCGCGATATCACCTTAATTACTCTCGAAGAAATGAGCGAAATCCGCCGCATTTGGCTAGAAGACAAACACGAATTTGATGATAGCTTACCCCGGATTTATCAAGAAGTGACAGGCGAAGAATTTCAAGACCCCCGTCCTGGTGCTGACTATAGCCTACTAGGTCGTGATGAATGGATAGTATTAGAAGAAATCTGTGAAGGTGACGCGATGCACTTGGAACTAATGGCGAAATTGTTAGACACAGAACGCCAGTATCGTAAAAAGACTCGTCGTGTGGGAATATACGATACCCTAGAAAAATGTTTTAATACGAGTTCCCGTTCTCCAGAAGATGCGATTAAAAATGCTCGTTTGAAACGCGAATTAAGCGAAGCAGTTAGTCAAGGTGATGTTGCAAAAGTCAAGCAGATGACTTTGGGCGATGTTGCAGCAATCAATGAGGTAGATGAAGGTGAAAGTGATGAACAGGTAACTTGGGCAAGTATGAAATTTAAAAAGGAAAATTTAGAAGAATAGAAGACGGCAGTCAACAAACTACTTAAAGAACACTTGACAAAGTTTGGTTATCTTAAAACAAGTGAGGTTCTATGATTCAAGCCATACACGACAAAAACTTCCATACTTCATTCCAAAAACTGTATTAGTCAAGCCATTTGAAGGTGAATCAGCTTATTCACCAGACATATTAATAATCAATCGACCAAATTTAGTGAATGAGCCTTTATGGAAAAAAGAATCAACTGTATCTCAAGCTGCATCTATTCCATTGGTTATTGAAGTTGTTAGTACTAATTGGCGGGATGATTACTACAAAAAATTAGCTGATTATGTTCGCGTAGCGTCTCGAAGAGAAGCTATAGGTATTCCCGAATATTGGATTATAGATTACGCGGCTTATGGCGCTAGGAAGTTTATTGGCAATCCTAAACTGCCTACTATATCCATTTATCTATTAATCGATGGTGAGTACCAAGTGACTCAATTTAGAGGCAATACCCAATATTGTCTCGTCTACTTTCCCAGAATTTAATTTAACCGCCGAACAGATTTTTCAAGCTGGAGGTGTGCAAATCTAGCCACGCTTACCAACACCGAGACAGATGCGATAGCGAAGCGCTGAGGCGAAGCCATCGCATTTCTTAGCAGTTAGTGATGGTATTATTTATATTTTATAGATAATATTTTTTCTCAATGCGTCAGACAAAATCATCTAATTAATTTTATCTGATTCCTTTCATCACAAACTTTCTGCTTCTGCGATAGCGAAGCGCTGAGGCGTAGCCATCGCCATCGAACTCATGTTAATCTTAAAAACTAATGATATTTCTTGAACTCGTTCTACAAAACTTTGGCCCCTACAGTGGGAAACAAGTAATCAATCTTAACCCAAAAATTGATGAGGAAAACTCACACCCAATTATCCTTTTAGGTGGGATGAATGGCGGTGGAAAAACTACCCTTATGGATGCCATTCGTCTCGCCCTTTACGGCCCCCGCGCCCAATGTTCCACCCGTGGTAATTTAAGTTATAACGATTTTCTCAATCAATGTGTTAACAGCAAAACAGATCCAGTTGCAGACACCCGGATTGAATTACTTTTTGAACATCTTGAAAACGATAAACCAATAAAATACCGTGTTGTGCGTAGTTGGACAAAAAATCCTAAAGATGGTAAAGATACATTAGGTATTTTAGGCGACAGTGATACATGGCCTGATGCTTTAGTTAATATCTGGGATGAATATATTGAAAATCTCCTGCCATTAGGCATTTCTAACTTATTTCTCTTCGACGGTGAACAGGTTAAAGAACTCGCAGAACAGGAAACACCACCACCAGTTGTAGTAGACGCAATTCGCGGACTTTTAGGACTAGAGTTAGCAGATAGGTTAGCAGTTGATTTAGATATCTTAGTTAACCGTAAACTTAAAGAAGTTGGTAATAGTAAAGATTTAGCAAACCTAGAGGAAATTGAAACTAGGTTAACCCAACAGCAAGAAGATTATCAAACAACAGGAGAAAAAGTAGAAACTCTCAAAAATCAGGTAGAAGAGTTAGAACAAAAGCAGCAAGAAGCCTTTGATAAATTTATTTCTGAAGGTGGGAAGATTGCAGCCGAACGCAATCAACTAGAACTACAGCAAAATACAAAAACTGCGGAAATTGAACAAGTACGTCAGTCAATGTGTGAATTGGCGGCTGATGTTTTACCTCTGGCATTAATTTCCAATTTGCTTAGTCAGGTACAAACACAGGGAGAAAAAGAATTTCGCCATCAACAGGTACAAATTTCTAAAGATTTGTTAATTGAGCGAGATCAGCGCTTACTCACTTGGCTAAATAAAGTGGAAATTTCCCCGATACAAGTTGAAAAAATCCAATCTTTTCTAGTCCAAGATGTAGATAATTTATATGCAAAGACTATCCAGATAGAAGCACCTTGGCTATTAGCTGATGATGAAACTTTAAGTCAACTAGATAATCTCATCTATCATTTACAAAATTCTCAACTTTCCGCAACAGAGAAATTAGCTATTCTCAAAAATAAAGAAGAAGAAATTCATACTCTCGAAAGACAAGTGCAAACAGCAGCAGCACCGGAAGATTATACAAAGCTGCGTCAAGCACTAGAAGCGGCACAAAATCAAGTTTTTGAAGCTAAGGCTAATTACGAAACAATCCGCCGTCGGTTAGCTGAATTAGAAACTATTATTGCTAAGTCAAAAAAAGAATTAAGTGAATATACAGTAGAAAATATTAAACATAAAAATAACGAACATATTATTACGTCAGCAGGGAAAGTTCAAAATACACTTAAGATATTCCGTGAAAAATTAACTCTGCGAAAACTCAATAAATTAGAGGAAGAAGTTAAAAATTGCTTCCTTTATCTCCTCCATAAATCAGATTTAGTGCATAGGATCACTATTGATACCAATACTTTCAGCCTTTTACTTTACGATTTAAGTGGTAAACCTGTCCCGAAACATCGCCTCTCTGCTGGCGAAAAACAACTACTTGCGATCGCATTCCTCTGGGGTTTAGCCAAAGTCTCTGGACACCGCCTACCAGTAGCCATCGATACGCCACTAGGTAGACTGGATTCCTCTCACCGCAGCAACTTAGTTGAACGTTACTTTCCATCCGCTAGCCATCAAGTAATTCTGCTATCTACCGATACTGAGATTGGCAAGAAAGAAGTCGAAACACTGCGAGAAAACGAAGCGATCGCCCGCGAATACCTCCTAAAATACGACTCCACCACCCGCCAAACAACGGTGATAGAAAATCAATATTTCTGGTAGTAGATATCGTTTAAAAAAGATATTTACAATATATATAAAGACCTTTGGAAAGTAGATAAGCAATGATGAACTCACCACATTTACTAAAAATAGAGCGTGACCTACGTGCTTTGTCATTAGAAGAACTAGAGTGGCTCTTAGAACTTATGACAATACAAGTGCAAGAAAGGAAGCAAATATCAAATAAATTTACTAATGTGAAATATATGAAGGAACAACTAGCTGAAATGGCTAGCGATTTAGAGATACAGGCAGAAATTGTCTCTATCAATAATGAATTTGGTGTAACAGAAATGGATGGTTTAGAAAAGTTGTGAGCATTGAGAGAGGACAAATTTATTTTATCAATCTTAATCCAGTACAGGGACGAGAACAGGCAGGAACACGACTAGTTTTAGTGTTATCTATAAACGCTATCAATGAATCAGCCTTGGTTGTGACTGTAATTGTAGCTACGAAAGGAACAAATATTAAGCGCGACTATCCAAGCAATATACGAGTATCTCCAAGTGACAGTGGATTGATAGTAGAAACAGTGTTTTTATGTTTTCAAATTCGTTCTTTAGATCAAAATCGCTTTCCTGCTGACCCAGTTGGCAAAATTTCTGACTCTAAGATGCTTGAAGTTGAAACTGCGGTTCGCTACTGTTTGGGTTTATAAGTGAAAACTACTTCAATTTTTAGTAAAACTCGTTATTGACGAATTATTATGGAATCCCCAATCGAAAGAATAAAACTATCCCAAACAGCCAAAGACCAACTTACCAAACTCAGACGCAGCACTAAAATCGACCAATGGAATATCCTATGTCGTTGGGCATTTTGTCGCTCCCTTGCAGAACCAACAACACCCTCGCCCGTCCCAATTCCCCAAGATAGCAACGTCGAAATGACTTGGCGCGTCTTTGGTGGCGAAATGTCCGATATTCTCCTCCTCGCCCTCAAGCAACGCTGTCACAATGACGGCAATCTCACCGATAAAGAAACCCTTGCCACCCAATTCCGCTTACATTTGCATCGCGGTATTGGCTACTTAGCAGGTGATCCAAATATCAAGAAAATTGAAGATTTAATTGAACTGGCCATTAAACCTTGAAAGAATATTAGTTACTGGTGTCTTAATTACGAATTATTCTTATGCCGGAAGCACTAGAAATCGAGCGTCACAGAGCTGCGATCGCTCGCACTGATTTATCTCGCCCTGTACGATTGGCAATAGAATGGGCAATTTTGAATCAAGACACTACTTTTTTTGACTATGGTTGCGGCTACGGTGGCGATGTGCAGCGAGTCGGCAACTTAGGCTACACCAGTACAGGCTGGGACCCTTATTACCATCCTGATGTACCACGCACCGCCGCCGATGTAGTCAACTTGGGCTATGTTCTCAACGTCATTGAAGATTCAGAAGAACGCCGTCAAAGCCTTCGCCAAGCCTGGGAACTCACTGGAAAAGTTTTAATTGTCGCGGCTCAAATACTGATTAACGCTCCCAGCAAAACCCAACTTGCTTACAACGATGGCATTGTAACGCGCCGCAATACTTTTCAGAAATATTACGAACAAGAAGAACTCAAAACTTATATTGATGAAGTGCTAAACGTAGATGCGGTACCGATCGCGCTGGGCGTCTACTTTATTTTTCGAGATGAATCCGAAAAACAAAGTTTCAAAGCTATCCGCTTCTTTTCTACCACCTCTACGCCCAGAGTTCGCATCCCCATCAAGCGGTTTGAAGACTATCAAGAACAGCTGCAACCACTCATGGCTTTTTTTACCAAGCGTGGCAGATTGCCTGCCAAAGGCGAATTAGAAAATGAACCGGAATTACTGAGCGAATTTGGGAACTTTCGCCGTGCCTTTGGTGTAGTTTTGCAAGCTACCGACGAAGCCGAATGGGATGCGATCGCTTACCGTCGTTCCCTAGATATCCAAGTTTATCTCGCCCTGACCCATTTTGATAAACGCCCGGCATGGCAAAGGCTAGCAGCCCAAATGCGTCACGATATCAAAGCCTTTTTTAGTAGCTACGAAGAAGCTTGTCAAGTAGCCGACCAAAAACTTTTCAGCTTGGGTAAACCTGGGGTGATTCAAACTGCTTGCGAAAAAAGCAAAATTGGTAAACATACACGCGGTGCCCTTTACGTCCATGTTTCGGCACTTGCTGCACTTGACCCCGTGCTACGAATTTGTGAAGGTTGCGCTAGCCGTACCATTGGGCGTGTAGATGAAGCCACATTAATCAAATATCACACTGAGAAGCCGCAAATATCCTATCTGTGTTACCCTAACTTCGACAACGATCCACACCCAGCGTTAAAAGCTAGTATAAATATTGACTTAAAAACCTTAGTCGTCACTCACCGAGACTATGCAAATAGGGAAAATCCGCCAATTTTGCACCGTAAGGAAACATTTGTTACCAGCACATACTCACGCTATGAAGAATTTGCTAAACTCACCCAACAAGAAGATCAATTAGGATTGCTTAACCAAAAAAGCGATATTGGCACTCGTGAAGGTTGGGAAAAATGCCTTGCTGCACACAGAGTAGAAATCAGAGGGCATCAGGTTTATCCGATTTAAGAAAGTTAAGAAACTGCGTACTAGTAATCTGTCAAGTTTAAATTGATGGGTAAGTAAGTTCGTAGTAAGGACTTTAGTCCTTATTTTCTAAGCACTAAAGTGCTGACTATCAACCCTCAAAGTACAAGGTGAGAAGGAATGTTTAAACGATGAGAGAAATGCAAGCACTGCGACAAGCTGTTCAAAGTCGTAAGATGGGTGCTTTGTTATTGCTAGGTTTTGCATCTGGGTTGCCGTTGTTTTTAACAAGTAGAACGTTGCAGGTTTGGATGCAAGATGCCAAGGTTGATATCGGGAAAATAACTTTATTTGGTCTACTGGCTTTACCTTATTCCCTGAAATTCTTATGGTCACCTTTATTAGATAGATTTATACCACCAGTCTTGGGAGGACGGCGGGGTTGGCTAGTTATCACACAACTGGGATTAGCATTAGCGATCGCACTTCTGGCATTACAACAGCCTGCCCAAAATGACCAAGTACTACAAGTGCTGGCAATCAACTGTCTAATCATCACTTTTTTGAGTGCCACCCAAGACATTGCCGGTGATGCCTACCGCACGGACATTTTAAACCCAATAGAATCCAAAACAGGTGCATCAGTTTGGGTTCTAGGCTATCGCCTAGCGCTGTTTATTACCAGTTCCTTAGCTTTGGTTTTAGCAGATTATATCCCTTGGAATAGTGTCTACTTACTCATGGCAGCTTTAATGGCAGGGAGTATACTTACAACTTTATGGGCACCACAGGAAACAAAAATACGCGACAACATCCAAAAAACTCCGCCCCTATCTTTTAAAGATGTCATTTTTCTGCTATTTATAACTGTGTTGGTAGCTGGATTAATCGGAGGTGTATTTGTCGGCGTTATTGCCCTACCTGTATTTTATTGGCTGTTAGCAACTTTGATATTAGGCTGGATAGTCGCATCTTTATTATTACCGACAGAGTTATTAGGTGAGGTAAGAGAAAATATTCCGCCCCAAAATTTACAAGAAGCAATTTTTCTGCCATTCAAGGAATTTTTTCATCGATTTGGGCTGACTCAAGCTAGCGTCATCCTAGTTTTTATCGTCCTCTATAAGCTCGGTGATTCCTTGGTGGGAATTACGGCGAATCTATTTCTGCGGGAAATCAGCTTTACCAAAACTGAAATTGGGGCAATTCAAGCTGGAATGGGCTTTCTAGCGACGACAGTCGGCGTATTAGCTGGCGGCGTGATTATGACTAGAATCAACCTCAATCGCAGCCTATGGATATTTGGCATACTGCAATTATTTAGTAACTTGGGTTATTATGCGTTAGCGGTTGCTGGCAAAAATTATTCGCTTTTGGTGTTGGCAGTGAACATCGAAAACTTCAGTGCTGGATTAGTCACAGTTGCTACAGTGGCATTTTTAATGAACCTTTGTAACCACCGCTTTACAACTACTCAGTTCGCTTTATTCTCTAGCTTAATGGCTATTAGTAGAGATGTTCTTTCAGCTCCCGCCGGAGATTGGGCTAAGTCCACAGGCTGGCCTTCATTTTTCTTGTTAACCCTAGTAGCAGCCTTACCTGGATTGCTACTTTTACCCTTAGTTGCCCCCTGGAACCCTCAGCCAGTGGCACTATCTAGACCAGGACTTGAGGACGAAGAAGAGGATATATGGGGAATCAAGTAGTAATCGCTGTCGGCACATTCATCCTCTTACTCACCGGTTTATTACTTGGCTATGTTCTCTCGCAGTTAGTTTTGGGATTTCTCGCATTTAACCTCCTAACTTTTTTTGGAACACTCAGCCTAATTTTAATTTTTGGTACTCTTTATTACGTTTTATTTTGGCAATTGCGGAGACAGCAGTCTCGACCATCGACTATAGATGAAGGGATACCAAACCAGGTAGACGAGGGTCGATCTGATGGCTATCTCAAAAACAGGATAATCGCTAAGTTGTCTGGTAATACCGCTGCTGCCGAGCTGCGAATTGAACAGGCAAGGGAGACTTATCCTGGGAAGACAGAGAATTGGTATTGCGAAAAAGTGCTTGAGGACTTGGAGCTTGAGGACTTGAAGCGTGACGATCGCTAATAATCTGCAGAAGCAGGGGGCGGAGAGTCGGGAGCAGGGGATAAGGAAGACAAAAGAGAATTTTTCCAATGCCCCATTCTCCATTCCTGTACACAGAAAATCGCTAAAATCAATCAAGAATACTTCACAAATATTCAGTTAAATTCTCATAAAAGTTCCGAGGTTCTTGCAATCTAAATATGGCTATACTTCGTCAGTACATCGCTCCGCTGCTTGCGGTATTGGTATTTCTCTTTGCCCTAGTGGCAGTCAGCGCCCGCATCTTTTTACCCGCCGATATGGCAGCACCCGCACCAATTGAAGAGGTAGAGATAAGTTCTCAACCTACTCCACTGAATCTACCACCAGCAGCACATAACTTAGCTAGCTAAATCAATAAACATCAGACGTGTCTGATCAACTACTACCTGGGTATATTATTCGCCGTGGCTCCACTTTGGATCGATCGCTGCTGCTTAAATTCATGCAGCGAACTTACCAGGATCTCTTTCCCAATGAAAATTTTTCTCACCTAGAGCAAACAGTCAATCAATACTTCTCTAGCGATACCCCCTTGTGGTGGGTAGAAGAAGAGAGGAAGCAGGGGAGCAGGGGAGCAGGGAGCAGGGAGCAGGGAGCAGAGGGGAAAGAGGTAATTTTTAATTCTCCCCCATGCCCAATACCCAATGCCCAATGCCTAATGCCCCATACGCAATACCCCATCGCTTGTCTTTGGGTAGGTAATGCAATAGATCAAGTACAGGGTAATCGTCATGCTCACATCTTTATCCTGTATGTTGCCCCAGAACATCGGCGGCGAGGTATTGGTACAGCCTTGATGCAATATGTGGAAAATTGGGCTATTCAAAGAGGCGATCGCCAGATTGGACTGCAAGTGTTTCAATCAAACAAACCCGCATTAAATCTTTACGATCAATTAGGTTATCAAACCCAATCCCTATGGATGGTAAAATTCCTGAATGCAGAAAAATAAACTAGAGGATAGCGGTAACATACTTTAGCGTCTGATTTATAGCGATTCTCGTTTAGATAAAACTCAACGAGGGAAAAGGGAAAGTGTATAACAACGTAACTAATACTTATAAAGCTTTAACTTATCGGTGTAGGGGATTATATGTTGATCCCAAAAAGCGATTGAAATGAAATTATGTATGACGAAGATGATCTAAGCCTACTCGATATTGAGGAGGAGCTAAAAAGCCCCTTAGATAAAATAGAGCCGCTAACTGCCGAATCAGAAGTGGCAAAGCCTGAGCCAGAAGTGATGCTAGCCCTGCTGGAAAACCCTCAGCCCCGGCAACGAATGTTAGCAGCGCGGACTTTTTGTGATCTGGAATATGCGCCTGCTACCCCCCATCTAATTCGCCTGTTAAGTGATACCTGTCCCTTAGTTCGGGTGAGTGCAGCCTATGCTGTAGGACGGAATCCTAGTTCAGAGGCAGTGAGTCCGTTAATTGCTCAACTAAACAATGATTGGAATGGCTATGTGCGTAAAGGTGTTGTTTGGGCTTTAGGAAACTGTCGCGATCTCCGTTCATTAGCACCCCTAGCAAACGCCTTAAGAACTGACATTTCCGCAGTCCGTTTATGGGCTGCTAGCGCCCTAGTGCAGATGGCAGAAGTGGGTTATGAAGCAGTTATAGGGGCAATACCACCATTAATTGAAGCCTTAGTCCAAGATCCCGTAGCAGCAGTAAGGAGTAACAGTGCTTGGGCAATTGGTCAACTGTGCCGTGAACTACCTTCTAATGTAGTTTATGCCACAGCGATCGATGCCCTAATTCAAGCCTTTGCTGAAGACCAAGATTTAGGAGTACGAGAAGACGCTAAAGCCTCACTTTTAGGAGTGGGTGATCCCCGTGGCTTGCAGCTGATTGAAACATTGGAACAAGAAGGGTGGTTTTGATTGGGCATTGGGCATTGGGCATTGGTTATTCTCCTTGTCTTCCTACTCCCTACTCCCTAACTCAGTTTCAGCTACAGACTTGACCAAATTTAGCTCATAGGGACGTTCCGTATCATCTTCGCCCAAATATTCACCATTTTGAATTTCCAAAATAATTAGCGGAATATGTCCAGGATTTTCTACTTTATGTAATGTTGCTGCGGGAACATAAGTTGATTCATTTCGATTCAATAATATTTCCTGTTCTCCACAAGTAACCTTCGCTACACCGGAAACTACAACCCAATGTTCATTGCGGTGATAATGGACTTGTGGTTTAATGCCGTGTCTGGGCTTGATTTCAACACGACTAATTCTATAGGTTTCTCCCTCTTCAATTACCTCCACCTCACCCCAGTAGCGTGTACCCGCATGGGGAGAAGATATATTGATATTTGACTGAGTATTATTTTCATTCTGAGTCATAACTAATTTCTCAACTAGATAAAAGGATTGGAGATTGCGGGTAAGGGGCAACAGGAATTGGGAAAACTCTTCCTCAGTCCCTAACTCTTAGTCCCTGTATACTGAATCCGATAAATCCGATTATTGGCTTCTTCTGTTACTAAAAGACTACCATCTGGTAACACAAGTAAACCTACAGGTCGTCCCCAAGTGGTTGGTACAGAAGGATTTAGTAAAAATCCTGTGAGAAAGTCTTCGTAGTAGCCAAGCGATCGCCCTTTACCATCGAAGGGAACAAATACAATTTTATAACCAGTGGCGCGATCGCGATTCCAAGAACCACGAAAAGCAGCAAAAGCACCGTTCTGGTATCTTTCTGGAAACGTTTTACCATCATAAAACTGCAAACCCAATGCTGCTGAGTGCGCCTGAAACAGCACATCTGGCCTTTGGGTACGGGCTGCTAAGTCGGGGCGTTTACTTTTCCCATCCGTCGTTTGACGAGGATCGAGGTTATTTGGTGTTAGATAAGCATAAGGCCAACCGTAGAATTTACCTTGTTGAACACGTGTCAGGTAGTCTGGCACCAATTCATCACCGATTCCATCCCGTTCATTGACAGTGGCATAAAGTTCCTTAGTTATAGGGTGAAAGTCTAAACCAACAGGGTTACGCAAACCAGAAGCAAAAGTCTGCTGCTTGGAACCATCTAAATTCATCACCTGTACCGAAGCCCGTGGTAAAGGTTCTTCATCCACATTGCTTCCTGAACCAACTGAAACATATAACTTATTGCCATCGGGCGAGACAACAACATTGCGCGTCCAATGGTTGTTATAACCTTGAGCGGGCAAGTTGGCGATTTTTTTCCCCTGATCTGTAATCTGGTTTTGACCTTTAGTATAGGGAAAACGCACCACAGCATCTGTATTCCCCAGAAAAAAGAAATTACCTTTAAAAGCCATACCAAAGGGTCTATTGAGTCCGTTGTCCCTACTAGCAAAGGTTTCTTTAACATCGGCTGTGCCATCGCCGTTGCTATCACGTAACAGACGAATGCGGTTTTGCCCAGTTTCAGTTACTAATACATCACCACTGGGGGTTAAAGCTAGCCAACGCGGGGCATCTAGACCTTCGGCAAAGACATTAACTGTAAAGCCTGATGGTACGCGCAAGATCGGCTTTTGCGGAATGGGCACAACATCAGGTCGCTTAGAGGCACTTTCTGTTGCAAAGGGTGCTGGTAAATTCTTCAGATTGATCCGAATCGGTGTAGGTGAAAGTGCTTCAGTGCGGACAATATTTTTTGCCTGTGTGGGATTCTGTGCCAGTTGGGCAGAAGGTACAGACGCTTGTGGAGTGGAATTATCTGAGAAGGCGCGAGTCTGGTTACAGGCTGCTGCCAGGGTCAGTAAAAAAACTGGCAGCAAGAAACGCGCAGGTACTTTCATGGCGGTAGACACTATACACAATTTTACTAATCGTAGACTTGGGACTTCATAATTGTCGCCAGTCTAAAGTTCAATTTTTTTGGATAGTCAACCTACTAACCCAAGTTGCGGTTGTTCAAATACAAAAGGTCTATATGGGTCGCCCGGGATTCGAACCCGGAACTAATCGGTTAAAAGCCGAGTACTCTACCGTTGAGTTAGCGACCCTTTCGTTGCTTTTTGCAACTTTGCCATCATAGCACAGACATCTGTAGATTTGTAAAGCATTTTAGAAAAAATCCGCCCTTAACCTGACAGATGCTGAGTAACTAGCTCCTGGTTCTAACACAGTCAGATTTTCACCAGTGTTGAGGGAGTTGCGGGTGGCGCTCCAAGGCTCTAGACAGTAGAATTCTTTGCCTTTCACCGTCCAAAATACTAGCCAGGTGGAAAAATCATCATAGTCTAAGTGAAGCTCTAACTTGCGGCTGTTATCGATTACACTAGCAGACCGACTAGTTAGCTGTCCAAAGACAAAATCAATTTCATCTTGGTTAAAGTCAAAATTGCCGTCAAAGGATTGAGTTTTCTTAGTTTTATTGTCCTGATATTGCCCAGACGGAATGTTAACCTTTAGCTGACTTTTATCACCACACAAAAAATAGGGATGGAAACCAGCCGAAAATGGCATTGGTGTCGATGACAAGTTTTTGTATTCCTGACGAACTTCTAAGGTATTACCTTGGAGTTCGTAAGTAAAAGCCAGTTGAAAATCAAAAGGATAAACTGCCTTTGTTTGCTCGTTGCTATTTAGAACAACAGTCAGACTAGCTTTATCTTCAGTCTTTGACTCCGTTGCTTCCCAAGGCAATTCACGGGCAAAGCCGTGTTGTTTGAGAATATACTGTTGCCCGTTGTAGGTGTAAACATTATCCGGTAAGTTACCGCAAATGGGAAACAAAATCGGATTCCCACCTCTAACGCTCAAATCAGGATGAGTAAAGCGTTCAGTGTCTAAGTAGAAAATTTCCTGCCCTTGTATGCGCCAACGGGTAATGATCCCACCACGTTCTGGCACAACTTCCAGTTGGGAACCAGCGGTTTCATCTGAAAGAATGTAAGTTTTGTATTGTTGCTGTTGAACTGCAATGGTAAACACAAATTTAATCCTGAGTAAGGTGGAGTGCCCAGTAGGGAGTGCTGAGTGCTGAGTCCTGAGTAGAAGAAAACAATACTCAGCACTATAGTAAAGTGGAGTGCTGAGTCCTAAGTAGAAAAAATACTCAGCACTCAGCACTCATAACTCAGCACTCTTTATTCGTCTTCTGCAAACACGAAACGATATAACTCGCTAGGGTCTGGTTCGGGGCTGCTTTCGGCGAACTTAACTGCTTCGTCAATCACATCTTGAATTTTACGATCAATTGCTTTAAGTTCTTCCTGCTCCACCAGATTTTGCTCTAGCAAATAAGCTGCCAACTTCTTAATTGGGTCACGGGCAAACCAAAATTCTTTCTCAGCTTTGCTTCGCATTTCATCAGGGTCTGCCAAAGAGTGACCCCGGAAGCGGTAGGTAAGTGCCTCAATTAATGTTGGCCCCTCACCAGCACGGGCACGAGCTACAGCTTCTTGAGCTACGGCTCGCACCGCCAGGACATCCATGCCATCTACTTCCACACCCACCATGTTAAATACACTGGCTTTTTTATAAATCTCTGGCTGGGAAGTCGCTCGCTCGTGCGACATACCAATGGCCCACTTATTATTTTCGACTACAAAAAGAAGTGGCAGTTTCCATAGGGCTGCCATATTTAGCGTCTCGAAAAACTGACCGTTGTTAGCGGCACCGTCGCCAAAAAAGCAAGCTGTCACTTGGTCAGCATTTTGATCTCCCAGAACTTCGCGGCGGTATTTGCTTTGAAAAGCCGCTCCAGCTGCCACAGGAATTCCCTCAGCCACAAAAGCATAGCCACCCAGTAAGCGATGTTTGGCAGAAAACATATGCATAGAACCACCGCGCCCTTTACTGCAACCTGTGGCTTTGCCAAACAATTCTGCCATTACCTCTTTTGCTGGTACTCCCGCACTCAGAGCATGAACGTGGTCGCGGTAGGTACT
>NZ_JBGTFY010000028.1:0-20530 GCF_041747015.1 Nostoc sp. | reverse complement strand
AATCCTTGTGGGATAGGCTGAAAAGCCCGCCCAGCTTATGCAATTTAAATGTGGAACAGCTTAGTCTTCCTTGTACCCCTCATTTCACTCACTCCCCACTCCCTACTCCCTACTCCCCGTTTTTTAAGCGAGGCGTTTAGCTTCTACTGTTTGAGGTAAATTTGCTGTGTCTGGCAAATCACGAAATTCTAATTCCCAACCATTTGCTAGGGTGAGAATCTTGCCATCATTTCCATCGGTTTGTTTGACGACTTCTTCTTCCAGGTCTTTTTTAGCAACGTAAACTACTAAAGTGCCGGCATCATTCATTCGTAGCATTACTTTCATGAGATTCCTCAACAGATTCTAGTTCTTTTTTCATACAGCCGACGACGAACCCTGTTTCCAAGAAATGCACAGCATATATATAGGAAGTCTGCAAATATGTGCCTATACTCGCTATGTAACCGATATCTCCTTTGTTTACCAAAACTTGCCCAACTTCTTTACCAGGAAAAGTACCATCGTTTTTTAGCAGTTTACGAACTCTGACTTTTTCACCAATTTCAAAAGCGGGTGGCAAGTTTAGTTCTAATTCATCGCGTTGCATGAGAGTACCTCTGTTCTCTGACCAAATTCAACAATTCTTCTGTCGTCAAACTGCGTTTTTTCTGTACCGATTGATGGCGCACTGCATCTAAAACAGATTGGGTTTCTTGAGAGTTCAAGAAAATTCCATGCTGTTCTAGCAAGTTAGCAACTAAATGCCGTCCAGAATGTTTACCTACTACTAAACGCCGTTCCCAACCCACCTCTTCAGGGGCAAATGGTTCGTAGGTGATGGGGTTTTGTAATACCCCATGAGCATGGATGCCAGATTCGTGAGCAAAAGTATTTTCGCCAACGATCGCCTTCCAGGGTGGTACACTAGCACCGGATGCGGCTGCAACTAGTTGAGACAGTTCCAGCAAACTGGGAGTGTCAATGCCCAAATCAACGCCGTAGATGCGTTTTATAGCCATGACAACTTCTTCTAAAGCTGCATTTCCCGCCCTTTCACCTAATCCGTTGACTGTGGTATTCACTGATGAAGCTCCGGCTTTGATACCCGCAAGGGCGTTGGCAGTTGCCATACCAAAATCATTATGCGTGTGGATTTCTAAGGGAATCATCAACGCTGAAACTAGCCGTTTGACCTTGGTGTAGGTGGTGAAGGGGTCGAGAACTCCTACGGTGTCGCAGAAGCGGAAGCGGGATGCACCCCATTCTTGGGCATAAAGCGCTACATCTAAGAGGAAGTTTTCATCAGCCCTGGAAGAATCTTCTCCGCCGACTGCTACCCAAAGACCTTGATCGAGGGCGAAGCTGATAGAGTCTTTGAGTTTTTGTAAACTTACTCGCCATTGACCGTGAAATTTAGTGGCAATTTGGATACCAGAGACGGGAATGGCAATATGCACTCGATTCAGACCGCAGGCGATAGAAGCCTTAATATCTGAGATGACAGCGCGGTTCCAGCCCAAGAGTTTTGCTTGTAAACCTAAGTCAGAAATTGCGGCGATCGCTCGTGTTTCTTCCTCACCCATTGCCGGTATACCAACTTCTAATTCGGGAATACCAATAGCATCGAGAAACTTAGCGATCGCTACTTTTTCTTCTAGGTTAAAAGCAACACCTGCGGCTTGTTCACCATCACGTAACGTAGTGTCATTAATTATGATTTGATTCATTGCAAATATCCCTCTGTTGGAAGTATTCTTAATATCCTTTCTCTCTACAAACCCTAGTAATGGTAAATGCTAAAAATATCACAATTCATAATGTAGGATACATGATCCTTAATTATTGACCAATTACTAGCATCACATCTGTATGGCAGGAAACTAAAACCATGTATAATTTACTAATCGTTTTTACCGATGTCAGTTGAAATTTGTTCGAGTAGCAATGAACTAATATAGCTATTAGCAAATCCGGAACAAAGTAAGACACAGAATCCAGCAATTAAGGATGTAATCATCTTTGTAACCTCATATTTTCTAGAGCATTGGGGTGTAATTTAGGCAGATAATGATACTCAAAGTTAATGGATACAAATTAGTTAACTTTGTTCTGCTAGCCAATCAAAAATCTTTCCTAGCTGTTCTAAATCAACTAAACCATACTGCCAGAGGAGCATCGGTAATGGCCCATTTTCTAATTCCCGGTGTCGCAGAGCTACAGCAATATCAGCATTTGAAAGTTCAAGTTCATTGTGCAAAAAGTTGAGGAGGTTTATATTTCTGTTGCGAGTTGCCATAGTTGAACTTTCAATTTCTTAAGTTTGGAAAGAATTAAAAATAAAAAATTACAATTTTTATTTGGTAATTTCGCCTTTTTAATTGTCGCTATATGTCAGGGAAATTTTAGATTTAGCAGACTGGATAAAATCTAAAACTTGGCTAATCTCTCTCAGTCTGCAACAAAATCTGCTAACGGACAGTAACTTCAACTTCTAAATCTATTCGAGGTTTGTGCATCTATGAACAAAGAGGGGAGTCGGGTATGAAAAACTTTCTATTTCTACTCATGATTCATCACTGTAATGCCAGCAACGCTCTAGCCACTCTACTAATTCGTGACGAGAAGCAAGAAATTGCATAACTGTACTACGAATTAGAATTACTTCTAGCAAATTGTTCACTTGCACTCGTAAGGAACCATCGGGGGGACAGCAACTCTTAATTTTTAACTCTTGCAAACGG
Source organism: Nostoc sp. (assembly GCF_041747015.1). Taxonomy (GTDB): domain Bacteria; phylum Cyanobacteriota; class Cyanobacteriia; order Cyanobacteriales; family Nostocaceae; genus Nostoc. The sequence goes on along the minus strand of NZ_JBGTFY010000028.1, from coordinate 17,807 downwards.
TGATAGATTCGCCAGCGATCGCTCAAAGGAATCTGCAAAACTTGATCGCCTAAAGTATTATTTGTCATTTATCCTTTATCCTTTGTCGGTTGTTCTACCCTGCGGGAAGCCACTGGCGTGTCTATGTCATTTGCTAATGACAAATGACCAATGACTAATGACTCTTGTCTTAGAATTTGCAGTTGTTTTTCGAGTTGCTCTATCCGCGAGATTAAAGAACGAATCACGGTTGCTTCTACATCGGGTAGCTTTCCATGTTCTAAGGGAGAAAGGCTGGCGCTTTCGTTCCGAAAAATAATTCGCCCAGGAACTCCCACCACAGTGCGATCGCTAGGAACATTTTGCAAGACAACCGAACCTGCACCAATACGGACGCCATCGCCAATTTGCAGATTACCTAAAACTTTCGCACCCGCCCCAATCACGGCATTTTTGCCCACTGTCGGATGACGTTTACCGCTTTCTTTACCAGTTCCGCCAAGGGTAACGCCCTGATAAATCAGTGTATAGTCGCCGACGATCGCAGTTTCGCCAATCACAACACCCATTCCGTGGTCGATAAACACGCCCTGACCAATCTCTGCACCTGGGTGAATTTCAATTCCGGTCAAAAATCGCCCCAAATGAGAAATTAAACGGGGGATAAAACCCACTCCTCGACAATGTAACCAGTGAGCCAGACGATGCAAACATAGCGCGTGCAATCCAGGGTAGCAAAACACCACTTCTAGCCAATTCCGGGCTGCGGGATCGCGCTCAAAAATAATGCGAAAATCACTCAATAATGGCTCAAAAAAACCGCCAGAGAGTAAATTTTTCAGCAGGGATGTATGTGCAGAATCCGGCGTTTTGATAGTCTGGCGCTCGCTAATACTGTCTAAAGACTGTCGCATCGGTAATGTCTATCTGGTAGAAAAAGTTATCTGCTATTTTTATGCTTATATCAGGCGACTTCCAACTAGATAGGAAAACTAATGTTGATTGGATTTATTGGATTGATTAATGTTGTACTCAAACGCCGAAACCCCTACCCAAGATAAACTTAAAATTTGTCTTGGGGTAGGGGCGCTAGTCTTTAACAATAGGGGTGCTAGTCTTTTTGGGGCAGGGTTAAAGAATTTCTGTACTCGCTACAAGGAACTTTACCTGTAAGCCTTGACAAACATTTCATCAAGATATTTTGCAATATATTAAGCTGTACTCAGATGCACTCAAACATGAGTTAAATGAGACTAAAAATAATTTTTTTGTATCCGCTACTACTATTAGTATCTTATTATTTGGTTGGGCGAATAACAGATTTCTTTATTTTCTTTTAGGATTTGCCGTCTGTATGTATGCATACGTTTCAAAATCTAGTTATAGCTCATAGTGAATATCTTATTATATAGATGTGTTGAAGGAAAGCAGTTCAATGAGTGCAAATATACCGCCGAATTGATAATTACTAAACTGTTCTCTTTTAATAATGACTCATTACTAACTTTGACTACTTTTATTATTTTTTCAATTGTTCTAAATAAACAGCAACCTATATCATAATGCTGTTACATCTTTGTTAAGAATAGTTACAGCTTCTTAACACAAGGGAATATTTCTTATGCCAGTTGGACTTAATAAGAATGCACCACATCAGGTTGTAATCGTTGGTGGTGGTTTTGGTGGACTGTATGCAGCAAAGGGTCTGAATGCAGCGAATGTAAATGTTACTCTCATTGATAAACGTAACTTTCACCTATTTCAGCCGCTTTTATATCAAGTTGCCACAGGTACGCTATCACCTTCTGATATTTCCGCACCATTGCGATCTGTATTTAGCAAAAGCAAGAATACAAAGGTGTTGTTGGGAGAAGTAAATGAGATTGATCCAAAAGCGCAACAAGTTATTTTGGGCGATGAAGTAGTACCTTATGATACATTAATTGTCGCCACAGGTGCTAACCATTCCTATTTTGGTAAAGATCACTGGGAAAAAGTTGCTCCTGGTTTGAAAACTGTGGAAGATGCGATAGAAATGCGTCGCCGGATATTTGGCGCATTTGAAGCAGCAGAAAAAGAAACCGATCCAGAAATTCGCCGTGCTTTCTTGAATTTTGTGATTGTGGGGGGTGGTCCAACTGGTGTAGAATTAGCAGGTGCGATCGCCGAGTTGGCATACAAAACTCTCAAAGAAGATTTCCGCAGCATCGACACCTCAGAAACGAAGATTTTACTATTACAAGGCGGCCCTCGCATCCTCCCACACATGGCGCCAGAGTTATCGGCATCAGCAGCAGTATCTTTGCAAAAGTTGGGTATAGAACTCCACACTCACACCAGAGTGATAAATCTTGAAGGTGATATCGTTACTTTCAAGCAAGGCGATCAATTGACAGAAATTGCCTCAAAAACTATATTGTGGGCAGCAGGTGTCCAAGGTTCCCCAATGGGGAAAGTCTTAACAGAAAGTACAGGTGTAGAGTGCGATTTCTCAGGACGTGTAATTGTAGAACCTGACTTGTCTATCGAGGGTTATAACAACATTTTCGTAATTGGAGATTTAGCTAACTTCTCCCACCAAGATAGTAAAGTCTTACCTGGTGTTGCACCCGTAGCTAAACAACAAGGAGAGTATGTAGGTAAATTAATTCAACGACGGCTTAAAGGTAAGACTTTGCCACAATTTAATTACAACGATGTGGGTAGTTTGGCGATGATTGGGCAAAATTTAGCTGTTGTAGATTTAGGCTTAATCAAACTCACAGGTTTCATTGCTTGGGCATTTTGGCTATTAGTTCACATCTACTTCTTAATCGAGTTTGATACTAAATTACTAGTAGTATTTCAGTGGGCTTGGAATTATATCACTCGTAATCGTCGCTCTAGATTGATTACAGGTCGAGAAGCTATTGTAGAACCAAAAACTGTTAACAATACGGTGCAACAGCCTTCTGTGACACCTCTGTAACTTCAGGTCACAAGGGGCTATGGAGTGATGAGTGCAGTGTGGTGGCAAATCTTGGGCGAAGATCAGCTGTTGCAGGAAAAGAATATGGGGATGAGATACCACCCTAAGCAATTTTGGCAATTTGGCATTTCATAACTTCGAGTTGCAGTTTCAATGGAGATATCAACACAACGGGACAGTGAAGAAGTGTACGGGGGATAAGGTAAAACTTTCCGCTTCTGGTGTCCCAGCTACGCCAGTTGTCAAATGAGTGCTGTAGAATAGCTCTACATAAATGATACAGCGCTCAACAGAGTTCAGTTCCTGCTCTGCAACTGGCTAGAAATCAACAAAACCAAATAGAACCTCAGAAGGTGAAAGATGTAGCTGGCATTTTTTTAGTAGCGATCGCTCGAAAGCAACCGATCCTACACCGGAGTATATTATTGATGAGCTTTTGCTTTGACCAACCTTATAATATGCTCTAGCGTGAGGAAATGATCTAACTCTTGCTGGTCACTTCCTATAAGCCCTTCAGTTTTTGCGCGGTAAGCGAGATCCTCTAAACGGTCTTTGGCTGTATCCGAGAGTTTGAAATCAATAACACTTTGGGGAGTGGTTCCAGCAGCAATAAACTCGATAATTTCGTCATAGACTTTGGCTGTATTTACAGATGTAGTCATGAGATTACCTATTTTTATTTAATTTTACTGATTTACAACGCCACTTTTAATGACATTCCTAATGTTTTGTTTTTGGCTCTGGTAGAAGTTCACCGTCAGCCAAAGATGATTCAATCAGCATTTCTAGTGCGAATAACTCAATTTATCTCCTATTTTGCGATTTCTCAGATGAATAGCTTATAGTTAAGCGATAATAATTACATTTTTTTGCTAATAAAAACACAGTTTATGGTCTGCTGCCTAAATCCAGATTGCCACAATCCGCCCAATAGCGATCGCACAATGTTTTGCACAAACTGCGGCACAGGATTGGTAGTGTTGAGAAACCGCTATCGCCCGATAAAAACATTAGGTAGTGGAGGATTTGGTAAAACTTATTTAGCAGAAGATACACACAAACTCAATGAGCCTTGTCTCATTAAACAATTTGCACCCCAAGTACAGGGAACAGCATCACTCAACAAAGCCACAGAACTATTTGAGCAAGAAGCAAAGCGACTACAACAGTTAGGCAAACATCCCCAAATTCCCACACTTTTGGCGTATTTTAATGAAGATAATCGCCTCTATTTAGTGCAGGAGTTTATCGACGGGCAGAATTTATTAGCGGAATTACAACAGCAGGGAATTTTCAACGAGCAAAAAGTCAGAGAATTGTTGCTTGATTTGTTAGATATTCTCAAAACAGTTCATCAACAGAAAGTCATTCACCGCGATATTAAGCCAGAAAATATTATTCGTCGCGGTGATGGGAAGTTGGTACTGATTGACTTTGGTGCATCCAAACAATTGACAGCAACGGTGATCACGCAACCAGGAACAGCGATCGGTTCTTTTGGTTATACACCATTAGAACAAATGCAGGGAGGTGAAGCTTATCCAGCCAGTGATTTATATAGTATCGGTGCAACTTGCTTTCATCTGTTGAGTGGAATTCACCCTTGGGAGTTGTGGAAACGACAAGGTTATGGTTGGGTTAGTACTTGGAGAAAGCATTTACAGCAACCAGTGAGTCAGAATTTTGGGCTGATGCTGGATAAGTTGCTGCACGAAGAACACCAGCAGCGTTATCAATCGGCTGAGGAAGTTTTAAAAGCGTTAAATTCACAGTCTGTTTATTTGCTAGGACTGACAAATCTAGTAATAATAGAACAGAAAAGTGCTGATACTTACTATGAGGAAGGATTAGAAAAATATAACAATAAAGATTTTCGCGGTGCAATTGCAGATTATAACCAAGCCATCAACATTAATCCCAACTATGCAAATGCTTATTGCAACCGGGGTAATGCTCGCGGTGAGTTAGGAGATAAGCAAGCAGCAATTGCAGATTATAACCAAGCCATCAACATTAATCCCAACTATGCAAATGCTTATTTCAACCGGGGTAATGCTCGCGATGATTTAGGAGATAAGCAAGCAGCAATTGCAGACTACACCCAAGCCATCAATATTGCTCCTAAAGATGCAAGTGCTTACTACAACCGGGGTATAGCTCACTCTAAATTAGGAGATAAGCAAGCAGCAATTGCAGACTACACCCAAGCTATCAATATTGCTCCCAAAGATGCAAATGCTTACAAGAACCGGGGTTTAGCTCACCATGAATTAGGAGATAAGCAAGCAGCAATTGAAGATTACAACCAAGCCATCAACATTAATCCCAATTATGCAAATGCTTATTACAACCGGGGTGTATCTCACTATGAATTAGGAGATAAGCAAGCAGCAATTGAAGATTACAACCAAGCCATCAACATTAATCCCAACTTTGCAAGTGCTTATTGCAACCGGGGTGCAGCTTGCTCTAAATTAGGAGATAAGCAAGCAGCAATTGAAGATTATAACCAAGCCATCAACATTAATCCCAACTATGCAGATGCTTACAACAACCGGGGTGTAGCTCGCTCTGAATTAGGAGATAAGCAATCAGCAATTATAGATTTTCGTAAGGCTGCCGATTTGTATAAACAACAAGGAAAATAAAGCAAGTATAAAAATGCTCTAAACCGCATGAAACAGCTTGAGAAATAACCAGATCGCCAACTTGTTCAAAAAGTCAGTAATATTATTCGCAACAGGAAAAAATTATGGTGATCAGGATTAATCAAGATAATCTGGATCTATGCCATCTCAGTTTTATGATAGAAACAAGCCACTAATTAGGTTTAACTTATGTCTTCCCCTGTCCTAGAAAAACCTACGACTTCTGAGACTTCCTACGTTCTTCTGCACAATGTCAGTTGGGAACAGCTAGAACAGCTTGATGTCGCTCTTGCAGGGACAAGCGCACGACTAACTTATTTAGATAGTATTATCGAAATTATGTCCCCACTTTCTGACGACCATGAGGACAATAAAAAAACTCTGGCGATGTTGCTAGAAGTCTATATGCGGGCGAAGAATATCCGGTTTTATGGACGGGGAAGTGCAACCATAGGTAAAAAGGAAGACAAAACGCGGCGGGAACCCGATGACTCCTATAATTTAGGCACAAAAAAACCTATCCCCGATTTAATTTTGGAAATAACTGTCACCAGTGGCGGAATTAATAAGCTAGAAATTTATCAACGTTTGCGAATACCCGAAGTTTGGTTTTGGGAAGATGGCTTATTATCAGTTTATTGTTTGCAAGGTGACAGCTATATAAAAGTTACTAGAAGTACTTTATTGCCTGATTTAGATTTAGATTTATTAGCAAAATATGCGAGAATGGCTGACCAATATGATGCTGTGACTGAATATAGTCAGATTATCAGTCGTCTTTAGATTTATTTTCGCTATTAGACTCCGAATTCATTCTGAAGCGGGCTAGATGAGAATGAAATAGCCCTTAGCCAAACACAAAGCTAATCCTGATTATTCTTCTCTTGCTGGATTCTTTGAGCGTAGACGCTCTTAGCGGCTTGTCGTAGACATCGCTTCTGCAATTATCCGATTATTCTCTTCTATAGGTTTACCATCTTCAGTAAACATCGACGGATATATAATTGCTTCTGAGTCGGGAGTTCGGCGACTAAATAAGATTTCTAACGCTTCTATATCTTCCCGATTAGCAAGTACATACGCCCTCAATTCTTTTGTGGACATTTCTGCAAAATTAGGTTTTATTTACGAATCTCCAACTTCCATCACGAAATACAAGGATTTGCAGTTCATCACCTGCCAAAATAAATACATTACCAGTTGTGTCACCAAAACGGATAGCTGAATTTCTCGGTAGAAATTGGATTTATCCAGTTCAAAGACTCGTTGACGGAGTTAAAAGGTGGATGCATCCAGTTCAAAGACTCGTTGACGGAGTTCAAAGGTGGATGCATCCAGTTCAAAGACTCGTTGACGGAGTTAAAAGGTGGATGCATCCAGTTCAAAGACTCGTTGACGGAGTTAAAAGGTGGATGCATCCAGTTCAAAGACTCGTTAACGGAGTTCAAAGGTGGATGCATCCAGTTCAAAGACTCGTTGACGGAGTTCAAAGGTGGATAAACAAAATAGGGGTGTACATTTGTACGCCCCTACAGCTAATTTATTTATTGCAAAGATTTTTTGAAAATGATCTGAGACTGCCGACGAGTATTAATTTATCAAGAGACGAGAGTTTTAGCCGATCTACCTTTACCAATAGCTTTAAAGCGTTCGCCTAACTGTTCAGCGACAATTTTTAAGCCTGGAGTCTTTTTTGATGCAGTCTTAACGTAATCATAAACAGTCAAACTGCTAGTCATAGCTTCACTACCAACTGCCATTAGAGTATCATCTACCTGTTCGCTGATTTGCTGAATTGAGATTAAAAGTTCAGTGAGCGTAGTGGCTAACTGATAATCTCGAACCATTTCTTCAACGTCAAAAGTGGCTGGAAGAATTTCACGGTTAGACTGAGCAGCCGTGATGCTATTGTTTACGAAGGCTAGGCTTTTATCGCCCATTTTCACCAACTTGCGCCGTTCTTCGGTGCTAAGAGTAATCAGAAAGGGCAGCTTTTTTTGGACTGTCTGTAACGCGGCTTTAATTTCTTGGATATCTTGTGGCGTAAGGGCGGCAGCGATATTTTGATAAGACATTATGCATTTACCTGGGGAGTTCTGATGGTGAAGTAGCAATAGTTGCTAAGTATAGTATTCCCATTGGTAGATGCGATGTCTACGACGGGCTTCGCCTACGCACATCTTATTGTAATTTTTAGTTTAGTAGGGTGTGTTAGCGCACCGTAACGCCAATGCTGAGGGATACTGACCAGATGCAATTAAAGCTTGTCGCTAACAGAGATTATCTTCTGTTGTAGCGCCGCCGTGTTTGACGCTGATTATATGGTCAACTTGACAACCCGATGATCTATCTACTTCAGAGACGAGACAGTATTCGCAAATATGCTCGGCGCGATCGCTAACTAAACGCCGCAGTTCTGCATTAATATATGGACGAGGCATTTTGAATACTTACTTAGGGTTAATGTACTGATTAGCTCTTGCTTTTGCTAAAGTCATAATATGCTCTAGCGTGAGGAAATGATCTAACTCTCGCTCGTCACTTCCAGTAAGACCTTCAGTTTTTGCCCGATAAACTAAATCCTCTAAACGGTCTTTGGCTGCATCTGATAGTTTGAAATCGATAACACTTTGGGGAGTGGTTCCAGCAGCAATAAAATCTATAATTTCGTCGTAGACTTTAGTGGTATTTACAGATGTAGTCATGAGATTACCTCTTTTTATTTAATTTTACTGATTTACATGGCATAAGCAGAAAGCCCTCATGTAGAGACAGCGATTTATCGCGTCTGAAAGACTGGCACGTTAGACGCGAAAAATCGCCGTCTCTACAGGAATATTCTCGTCAATTATTGCTTAATTGTGCCAACTTTTAAAGTATAGGTACAATGGTTAGATGGTTTGCTGAAAGCGTCTAGAGATTCACAATTAATATCAAAAGCCTTACCAAGAATTTCTATAACCGACTTATCGCTGATAAATTTCTTGATGTCTGTGGTGTACTCTTTAATCTCAGTTTCAGCAAGTTTACAACGAACCTTTAACTGCTGCTGCATGAGTTGCAAAAATTCCTTTAACGCTTTACCAGCAGCAATTTCTACGTCTTCCTTCTTCAGTTTCTGGAAAATCTTACCAGGGATGCCTTTTAATAAATCTTTAGCCCAATCTTTAGCAGCATCCTTGGCTAAGTCTTCCAGAATGGGTTTAAAAATCAACCCGGTGGACTGAGTTACACCCCAAAGAGCTAACCACTCCAGGATAATACTCGCTTCTGTTGAGAGTTTGACTATAAGTATATACACCAGCTTGACTAAATGTTTCCGAATTCCAGAGTTATTGCAGAAACAATCCGCTCATGAGAGGATACGCACATTTTGTGGTAATTTTTAGTTTAGTAGCAACAAACTCAGATTCTCTACTAATTAAAGAAGTTGAGAATCTTGTTTTTGAGGCTGCAATTATAATTTCCGGCCAATCAACTGTAATATATTATTGCGAGTGAAACGAAGTAAAACAACGCAATTGCAAGCTTCCTGGCATTACTTCCCTTAGGTCGCAATCACCCTTATTTGATCAGACAACTTCTCTAATTGTGCCGACTTCCTGTGAGCAAATCCCCGCACTTTTTGTGCTGGATCATTTTTTATTAAATCTTGCAACAGTGATTATGAAAAAGCCTGAGTAAATAAATATACCTAATGAATGATTCTCGAAAACTAGTATCCTTTAGTAAACTTTATTCAACTCTCGAAAAAATTGACCAGCCGAGAGTTATGTGTAATATATATCCCTAGACCACTATAAAGGAGGTTCAAAATGGTTGTGTTTACTCGAAATCCAACTCAAATACTCGGACGTATACTATCCGCATCGCTAGTTAGTTTGACTGCCTCACTCACTAGTCTGATGTCCTTAGAGATTTTTCCCACCGCAGCGTTTGGTCAAGCCCCAGCTGCGTCAGTTGAAACCAAGGTGAAAGTGCCTAGTACAATGAACTATGGGCCTTTTAATATTGACCGTTACTTAAAAGTACCGCCCAATTTCTCCGTCTCTGTTTATGCTCGTATTGACAAACCTCGCTTTATGGCAGTTGCTCCCAATGGGGATCTTCTAGTCTCGCAGCCAAGTACAGGTAAAGTGCTAATTGTGCAGCCAAATGGTAGCAAAGACCCAATTATTTCTGACTTCGTGACAGGTTTACGCAGACCACACGACATGGTGTTTCACACAATTGGCAGCATCACATACGTTTATATCTCCGAGACTCATCAAATTAACCGCTTCATCTACACATCTGGAGACACAACCGCGAAAAATCGCCAAGTCGTCGTAGCTAATTTACCAGACAGCAGCACCTCAGAACTGCAAGGCTCTTATGGTCACGAACTGAAAAATATTGCACTCGATGAGAACCACAAACTATACGTGTCGATCGCCTCGACGTGCAACGCCTGCGTGGAAGATACTGTTAGTAACCCAAAGCGCGCTGCGATTTACGTGTACGATGCTGATGGAGGCAATCAGCGGCTTTTTGCCGAAGGCTTACGCAATGCCGAAGGACTGGCATTCGTGCCTGATACAAATGACCTCTGGGTAGCCGTCAATAATCGAGACAACATTGCCTATCCCTTCAACGATAGTACTGGCAACTACGGTAAAATTATCCAATCTTACGTAGACAACCACCCACCAGAGGAGTTGACGAAAGTCCGAGATGGCGGCAACTACGGTTGGCCCTTCTGCAACCCCAATCCTGACACGCCAAATGGCCTCAACAATATGCCATTCGACCGCGACTATCAGTTCAATGCTGATGGAGATGTTGATTGCAATGCGATGGACAGAATTAACAAGGGTATCCAAGCGCATTCGGCTCCGTTGGGACTAACCTTTTTACAAAATACGAACTTTCCCAGCTTGTATTCAAATGGGGTAGTGGTAGGGCTGCACGGTTCATGGAATCGGCGGGAAAGAACGGGTTACAAAGTAACTTACCATCCCTGGGACGGTAAGACAAAGCTCCCAGGAGATCAGATAGATTTAGTCAACGGTTGGGTAATTGAGGCAACGCAAGCAATCTGGGGGCGACCCGTGGATATGGCAGTCGATCAGCAGGGTAATATGTTAATCTCGGATGACTACAGCGGCACTATCTACAAGCTCTCCTACAACAAGCCGTTAGAGGTTAAGGTCTACCTTCACTCTAATTTTAATGGAGTTTCCCAGTCTTTTCCTGCAAGTCCAGGAGTATACAAAGCTAACAAAGGTGACTTAAATATTGTTGGTAATGACACTATTAGCTCATTAACTGTACCACCGGGTACAGTAGTACGTGTGTGCCAACATGAAACTGGTGGTCTATGCCGTGAGTATAGTGCTGGTGATTATGAATATGTCGGAAATGACTTGAACGACATAATATCGTATATAGAGGTAAAGTAGCACCAAATTTTCTTTGTAAGTTTGGGATGCTCCTCTGCCCCAGCCAAACCAAACATTCACCTCATAAGCCACCTGTGCTGCTTTTGGCTTAGAAAAAGGCATCTTGTATGCCCGTCCCTAGAAGGAATGGGTATACAAGACGCTTTTTTAGACCATTGACTGTTAATTATTAACGCTAATTCATCAATACACCCAAGTCTGCATTTTGAACTCGATCATCTTTTCAGAGGCAGTAAAGCTTTGAATAAAAGCATCTTGGCTGACGAATTTCTGTATTATTAATATTTTCACTACTCTTTTACTTCTCTAATTGTGCCAACTTCTCCTGACCAAATTTCCGCACTTGCTCATCTGGGTCATTTTCTGTGCGATCGCGCAACAGTGGTAAAGTTTATGGTAAAATCTGGATTCAACGGGATGGCACTGAAGAAGGCATTGCCGCCGATTTAGAACGGGCTGGAATTCCTAAAGAACACATCGTTTTGGGGTTTCGTCCACCGGAATTAAGACCCTACACAGGTTATGCAGTTGCTTGAGGTGCGATGCCTTCTCTACGAGACGCTACGCGTAGCAAGATCCCAAAGGGTACGGCGGGCTATCGCCAACGCTTTTCGAGAAAATACATTATTCTTCAGTCGGAAATATAACACTTTCATATAGCAATTCAATCGGACATTCAAATTCAATGCTCGATAGAGCGACGATATCTCCAGCCGCGTAGGAATAATAAAGCCACATCCTACCCTCACCCCGACAGTAACGCTCAACGGAGATTTTTTCTGAATCAATCAAGATATACTCTTGCAAACTAGGGATTGTCAGATAATAAGTGAATTTTTCATCCCGGTCTTTAGCGCTTGTCCCTGGGGAAAGAACTTCGACAATCAGCTTGGGATGTTGAATAAATTTGTGGGCATTGAGGTCTTGGGGGTCGCAACTGACAATCACATCAGGATAATAGTAGCGGCTCTGGGGAGTGAGTTGCACTTTCACGTCTGACACATTCACTCGACAACCCCTGAAACGCAAATGGGGGTACAAAGCTCTGTAGAGATTTAGTGCAATGTCGTTATGGGGAATTGTACCGCCTGTCATAGCAAACACTTCGCCATTGGCATATTCGTAGCGAAGGTCTTGCTGAGGTTCCCATTCGAGATATTCCTCAACGGTCATTTTTGGCAGTTGTTGCGGGATGGCGATCATAAATAAGAAAGATTTTTTCACGCTTGGTTTGATTGTAGCTAAATGGTATCAGCAACAAAGAGCGTTGGCGATAGCCCGCCATTGGCGTAGCGTTGGCATTGCTAAAGTTCGTAACGAGCAATTAAAAAAAATCATTGCGATCGCACAATCATGTTAGATTATAGTTTGTTGTTTCTCTCAAACACAAAATCTGAGACTTTCCTATCCATCTCCTAATTGTGGGAATGAAAAAAAACACTGGAAAGTTAGGCATTTTGAAAACAGATGTGCAGCAACACATCTGTTTTCACTAGCTCAAACGATTTATCAGACAAGAGTTAGAACCACAATTGAATATGATTGTCAAAGCAAAAATTAAAAAAATATAAATTGCATTTTTACCCTCAAAAAAATGATATGTTAGATACAGAATTGAATTTCGCTTTTTTCTGGAGTAAAACGATATAGATTACTCCAGTTTTCACCCTCAAACCCTTGGCATTTATTGCTTTTGACAGAATTTGAGGTTAGTCTGAGTACACATTTAGATAGCTCAAAACCAGTTTAAAGTAGGCTAAAGTCTTTGCTGGGTTTGGGTTGTGAGTGAGTACAAAAGAATCCTGAACCCCTATCTATAAATACTCGAACCCCAACCAAAAAACACTAGAACCCCTACCCGAAAAATAAATTTTTAATTCTTGTAATGCTTGAAGAATTAGGGTTTTTCTTACTTGAGTACAACCGTAATAAATCCAATAAATTCTAGCCTAGATAGACGCAACATCAGGTTAGACACGGCTGCTATAAATCTTATATCGCCAATCACTTAACGCTCTGAAACGAAGCGAAGAGTGAGTGGAGGGATGACATAGCACTATGCCAAAAGTGAATAGAAGTCGCGGCTGTAAGCACAAATTCTACCCAAGAACCGAACCTTGACACACCAGCCGAAGAACCAGATTTATCGCCTGCATTACTTGAAAACAAGTCGCCCAAACCCTGGCGTTTGCAGGCAGTGTGGAAGACGCGACTTCAATTCCTGGGCATAGACATTAGCAACAGCATCTCCCACAGTGGCAGCCAAGTCCACCGACCTTTTGCGAAACTCAATGACATCACCGTCTACACGACTCCTTAACTCCCCCGCCACGGAATCGCCAACAACCCAAGCAAAATCAGGTGGTTGCGGCTGCGACAGCCCCAGCAGCGCCACAGTGGAAAGGGACCAAAAGCTCGAAGAACGCATTGCGAAACATCCCTGCTACAGCGAAGACGCCCATCACCACTACGCCCGGTTGCACGTTGCAGTTGCTCCCGCCTGCAACATTCAATGCAACTATTGCAACCGTAAATATGATTGCGCTAACGAAAGCCGTCCTGGAGTAGTTAGCGAATTGCTAACCCCAGAAGAAGCTGCACACAAAGCTTTGGTCATTGGCGGCAAGATTCCTCAAATGACAGTTGTGGGAATTGCTGGCCCTGGCGACCCTTTGGCAAACCCAGAGAAGACTTTCCGCACATTTGAGTTGATTGCAGCGCAAGCACCAGACATCAAGCTGTGTTTATCAACCAATGGTTTAATGCTGCCTGACTACATCGATCGCATTAAACAATTAAATATAGATCACGTTACGATCACCATTAACATGGTAGATCCAGAGATCGGTGCTAAGATTTATCCTTGGGTTCACTACAGACGCAAGCGTTATAGAGGCATTGAAGGCGCGACAATTCTCCACGAAAGACAGATGGAAGGATTGCAAGCCCTCAAAGATGCGGACATCTTGTGCAAAGTTAACTCCGTGATGATTCCCGGAATTAATGACCATCACTTAGTTGAAGTGAATCGAGTCATTCGTGAAAAAGGTGCATTCTTACACAACATCATGCCATTGATTTCTGCACCCGAACATGGCACACACTTCGGTTTAATCGGTCAACGCGGTCCCACACCCAAAGAACTTAAAGAAGTTCAAGACAATTGCTCCGGTAACATGAAAATGATGCGTCACTGTCGCCAGTGTCGTGCCGATGCAGTCGGATTATTGGGAGAAGACCGCAGTCAGGAGTTTTCCAAAGAGAAATTCTTGGAAATGACTCCAGAATATGACATGGAGAAACGTCAAGAAGTTCACGACGGGATTGAGAAGTTTAAAGAAGAACTGAAAGTAGCCAAAGACAAGGCGCTAGTCGGCAAGAAATTTGCCAACAGTCCTAAAATCCTCGTTGCAGTAGCAACCAAAGGCGGCGGATTGGTTAACCAGCACTTCGGTCATGCCAAAGAATTCCAAATTTACGAAGTGGATGGAAACGATGCTCGCTTTGTCGGTCATCGCAAAATTGACCAATACTGCCAAGGTGGATACAGCGAAGAAGCTTCCTTTGAGCATATTATGAAAGCGATCGCAGATTGCAAAGCAGTTTTAGTCTCCAAGATTGGTAACAGTCCTCAAGAAAAATTGCAACAAGCTGGAATACAGTCTGTTGAAGCTTACGACGTGATTGAAAAGGTTGCTTTGGAGTTTTACGAGCAATACGTTAAGGAATTAGGGAATAAGGAATAGGGATTAGGGAGTAGGGAATTTCAATATTCACCACTCCCCACTTACCAATAGCGCTGTCAAGGTGAGTTTTGTATTCATTACGAGCCTCTGAACTCGCCAGTTGAGCCTTTAAACTCGGCAGTTGCACCTTTGAACTCGGAATTTTCAAAATTCTAAAAGAACAATTGAAAATTTTGTTTCAACGAATATGAAATTCAAGCTACATATCACATTGACAGAGCTACATTCCCCACTCCCCACTTCCCATAAGGACAATAATCATGGCTTACAAAATTACTAGCCAGTGTATTTCCTGCAATCTCTGTCTATCTGTATGTCCCACTGGTGCAATTAAGATAGTTGAAGGACAACACTGGATTGACTCTGAACTTTGTACAAACTGCGTTGATAGCATTCATACCATGCCTCAGTGTAAAGCTGGTTGTCCCACTTGCGACGCTTGCGTTAAGCAGCCTAGCGATTACTGGGAAGGCTGGTTTACCAATTACAACCGCGTAGTTGCTAAATTAACTAATAAACAAGATTACTGGGAACGTTGGTTTAACTGCTATACCCAGAAATACTCTGAACAGTTACAAAAGCGTCAACCCCAAACAATGGGAGCAGAAGCCTAAATAACAAAACTTACGCACAAAAGTACTGAAGTAGCGGTAATTCATCAATTACCACTACGACAAATCAGGTTTTTGAGACAATTTTGCGTCAGTCCTAAATAATTTGTAATTCGTAATTGAAGACAACAATGCAAAAAAACTGCATCTATCTCGATAATAATGCCACCACTAAGGTAGACCCAGAAGTTATAGAGGTAATGCTGCCTTACCTGACGGACTATTACGGCAATCCCTCTAGTATGCATAGCTTTGGTGGGCAAGTCGGTAAAGCAGTGAGAACAGCAAGAGAACAACTTGCAGCCATCCTGGGAGCCGATGAGTCAGAAATTGTCTACACAAGTTGCGGTACTGAGGGAGATAACGCGGCGATTCGAGCCGCACTGTTGGCGCAACCAGAAAAGCGACACATCATCACCACCCAAGTTGAACATCCAGCAGTACTCAATGTCTGCAAACAATTAGAAACCCAAGGTTACACTGTTACCTATCTATCAGTAAATCATCAAGGGCAGCTAGATTTAGATGAACTAGAAGCTTCCTTGACGGGTAACACCGCCTTGGTGACTATTATGTATGCTAATAATGAAACCGGCACGGTTTTCCCGATTGAGCAGATTGGGTTGCGGGTAAAAGAATATGGCGCTATCTTCCATGTAGATGCGGTGCAAGTAGTGGGCAAAATCCCCTTGAATATGAAGACTAGCACCGTAGATATGTTAACCCTGTCTGGTCATAAGCTGCACGGGCCAAAAGGAATTGGGGCTTTATATATCCGGCGCGGGGTTCGGTTCCGTCCCTTCATGATTGGCGGACACCAAGAACGCGGACGGAGGGCGGGAACTGAGAATGTTCCAGCAATTATTGCCTTGGGCAAAGCTGCCCAACTGGAACTGTTACACTTAGAAGAAGCGACCAAAAGAGAAAGAAGACTGCGCGATCGCCTAGAACAAACTTTACTCGCTACAATTCCCGATTGTGTCGTTAACGGTGACGCTACGCAGAGATTGCCCAACACTACAAATATCGGCTTCAAGTATATTGAAGGTGAAGCTATCTTACTATCCTTGAATAAATACGGTATCTGCGCCTCATCCGGTTCTGCTTGCACCTCCGGCTCACTGGAACCTTCCCACGTCCTTCGGGCTATGGGCTTACCCTACACAACTTTGCACGGTTCCATTCGCTTCAGCCTTTGTCGCTACACCACAGAAGCGGAAATCGATCAAGTGATAGAGGTAATGCCCAGTATTGTGGAACGTTTACGCGCCCTCTCACCCTTCAAAAATGATAATGCGGGTTGGCTGCAAGAACAAGAGCAAGCACTGGCGCATCGCTAGGGAATAGGGAATAGGGAGTAGGGAATAAAGAATTTACTACTCTCCACTCCCCACTCCCCACTCATCACGGGCTAAACGCCCCGCTACCGCTAACAGCACTCACCACTCAGCACTTAATAATATGTGGGACTACACTGATAAAGTATTAGAACTGTTTTACGATCCCAAAAATCAGGGAGCAATTGAAGAAACGGGCGAAACTGGGGTTAAGGTTTCAATGGGAGAAATCGGTAGCATTGCTTGCGGTGATGCTCTGAGACTACACCTCAAAGTGGAAGTAGAATCTGATAAGATTTTAGATGCTCGCTTTCAAACCTTTGGCTGTACAAGTGCGATCGCATCTTCTAGTGCATTAACCGAAATGATCAAAGGTTTAACCTTAGATGAAGCCCTGAAAGTGTCCAATAAAGACATTGCAGATTACCTGGGTGGATTGCCAGAAGCGAAGATGCACTGCTCTGTCATGGGACAAGAAGCGCTAGAAGCCGCTATTTATAATTATCGTGGCATTCCTCTAGCTACCCATGACGATGATGATGAAGGCGCGTTAATTTGCAGTTGCTTTGGAATTACCGAGTCTAAGATTCGTCGTGTGATTCTAGAAAATCATCTCACTGGTGCCGAGCAAGTAACAAATTATGTGAAAGCTGGTGGCGGATGCGGTTCCTGTTTAGCAAACATTGATGATATTATTAAATCAGTGCAACAGGAACTCGCCGCACCTGAACTGAACAACTATGGCGTAAAGGTTGCCACAGAAATTGTTACCTCTAAGCAGCGATCGCTAACCAACGTGCAAAAGATTGCTCTAATTCAAAAGGTTCTCGATGAAGAAGTCAGACCCGTACTCATCGCTGACGGGGGAGACGTAGAACTCTATGATGTAGAAGGCGATCGCGTTAAAGTTGTACTACAAGGTGCTTGCGGTTCCTGTTCTAGTAGTACAGCAACTCTGAAAATTGCGATCGAAGCCAGATTACAAGATCGTGTCAGCAAGAGCCTTGTAGTCGAAGCAGTTTAGGAATTGCTTTCTTGACTTAACCCACTTTACAAATACGCCCTAATATGCCTTCA
>NZ_JBGTFY010000027.1:0-3591 GCF_041747015.1 Nostoc sp. | reverse complement strand
CGTTTATCCGTTTCATCCAAAACTAAACCAGCCGCAAATGCGCCTAAGATAGCTTCTAAATGAATGGCACTACCCAAAAAAGCCATAAAGAAGGCAAAAATAAATGCTGGGATAATTAAGTTTCCTCGCGTTTGCAATTTATTCGCAATGGCAACAAAACTCTGATTGAAATATTTACCTAATAAAATTGAGCCAATGAGAAAAACTGTAGCGCTGACAATTAGATAAATAACGTTGAAAATATCAACCTCACCAGTTTTGGCAAGGCTCGCAACTACTGCCAATACAATTATGCCTAAAATGTCATCAATTACCGCTGCACCGACAATAATCTGACCTTCACGAGATTTTAACTGCCCAATTTCTGACAAAACTTTTGAGGTAATGCCAATGCTAGTAGCTGTGAGCGCTGCACCTGCAAAAATCGCCGGAATTACTGGCGCATGAAACAATAAAATCAACCCCGCAGTGCCAGCCGCAAAAGGAACAGCTACCCCAACACAAGCAACAATTGTTGCTTGATAACCAACTTTCTGTAATTCTTTTAAGTCTGATTCTAGACCAATTTCAAATAACAGAATGATCACACCTAGTTCGGCAAGCACAGAAACAACTTCGCTCTGACTTTGAAAGATTGATGTGACTGCATCAGGACTGAGGTTATTAATGAATTGCAGGAGAGTCATGATAATGGAGTCGCTACCAGCTGCTCCACTGTCGGGAAACACTACCAAATGGAGAGCAGAAGCACCCACAAGCACCCCACCAACTAATTCTCCTAATACAGGTGGCAAGTCCATCATTCTAAATAATTCGCCACCAATTTTACTAGCCAGATAAATGACTACTAAACTTAGCAATACTCCAGTCAGCACAATAGGAGCATATTCCGCCTCGTTAGTTGTTGCTAGTAAAGGAGACTGTAAACCTCCGGTGAGAAAATTTAACCAGTTAAACGAATTAAGTATTGGTTCTGAAAAAATCATATTTTTGCTTGCGTTTCTGATTCATTTTGGAGCCAATCTAAAAAATGTAATTTATATCTCGTAATTCGTAATTTAATTATTAATTACGAATTACGAATTACCAATTACCAATTACGAATAGGTGTCAGTGTAAGTACCAACGCCAGGATTGTTAGCCTCAGTTGCATGAGGATTAACTAAAGCAACAGCTTGTTTAAGTGCATCTACACGATCTACAAACATGTGATGCTCTGGTACAAATCTGGAAATGCCAAACTTGTCTAAGCGTTTTTTGACTTTGCTGGTTGCACCAACAATTAGCACATTACGACCTTGTTCACTAGCGTCCTTGATGGCGTTTTCAATTGCCAAAGAAGCAGTCACACCCAACATTGGTACATCAGTCAAATCCATAATCAGCACATCAGAGTCTGCCATTGCTGAATGTTCACGAGCGATCGCTTTGGAGACTCCAAAAATCATCGGCCCGCTCAGGTAAAATAGCAGGATACGTCCATTACCTAGATCAAGCAATTTCTTCTCTTCGTTATTCAAGATAACTGCGTCATCGGCATCGCTAATTACCTTCACTTCCTGAGATTGTAATTCAGAGAGGCGATCGATAGTTAAGATATTAGCAATGAACACTCCCACGCCGACGGCAACAATTAAGTCAACAAATACGGTCAAAAATAACACACCGTACATGATGATTGTGCCTTTCAGCGACACCTTATGAGCGCGTTTCAAGAAGCTCCAATCAAGAATGTCAACCCCCACTTTCAGAGCAATACCAGCCAATACCGCCATTGGGATAGGTTGAGTGATACTCGCAGCCCACAAAACTACAACTAACAAAATTAATGCGCGAGTTAAACCAGATACAGCCGTTCTAGCACCAGTTTGGATATTAACTACCGTTCCCATCGTGGCACCAGCCCCAGGTAGCCCACCACACAAACCAGATACTAGATTCCCGATACCTTGACCAATCAATTCTTTGTCAGATTTATGTTCAGTACGGGTCAAACTGTCTGCAATTACTGCCGTTAGTAGAGTATCAATACAACCCAACAGCCCCAACATTGCCCCATCAACAAGCATCGTTGTCATTTGGGATGCAGTGAAGACAGGCAATTGCAATGTTGGCAGTCCTACGGGAATTTCCCCAATTCGTCTGATATCCGTACCGCCGAAAATGGTCAAAGAAACTATAGTTCCGATAATTAATGCTACCAACTGGGGAGGAGCAAAGCGCTTAAGCTTGGCTGGCATGAAGAAAATAATTGCTAGCGTCAGCAAGCCCAAAGCTGTTTCGGCAGGATTAATCTTAGTTAACAACAGAGGCAGATTTTGCACCATCCCCAGTACGCCACCTTTAGGGTTTGCCTGTCCGACAAAAGGAGCAATCTGCAAAATAATCAGAATCACGCCAATCCCAGACATAAACCCAGAAATCACGCTGTAAGGCATGAGGGTAATGTATTTACCCAACTTAAATATCCCAAAAAAGATTTGAAATATTCCCGCTAGCATGACTACGGTAAATGCCATTGCCAAGCCGTTTTCGGGGTTAGCTGCGGTCATGGAACCGACGATTGCAGTCATAACCACGGTCATTGGCCCGGTTGGCTCAGAAATTAGGGTTGGTGTCCCACCAAATAAGGCTGCGAAAAAGCCGACACAAACTGCACCATAAAGGCCAGCTACAGGCCCAGCACCGGAAGCAACACCGAATGCCAGCGCTAGAGGCAACGAAACGATCGCAGCAGTTAAACCACCGAATAAATCGCCTTGTAAGTTTCTAAAGTTGATCGTATTAGTCAATGACATACTGGGGCTTTGATTACAAAAAATGCAAAATAAATTTGGGTTTCTCAAAATTGCCAGCTACTTTGAGTAAGTTTGAAGTTTTATTGCCATGAAAAATCAGACAAAGAAAACTTTAATTCTTTGCAAAGCAACTGGCTATAGTGCCTTTTTAAATGGCGAGTCGCTAAATACGAATCTCCAAGAAGGAAGGCTTAGACCAAAGACAGTTCAAAAATTTGAGTGGGAAAACTTACAAAATTCGCAAGTTTTGTTTATTGCAAATTTTAATTGGTATCAATAATAGCTTACAGCATTATTATGTCAATCTTGCTTATTCACAAGCCTTAATATTAAATAAATATCAAATTGCTTACATAGATAAAAGACTATGCTTGTTGACTAATCTTTGATTGCACTAATCAATACAATATGTAAAGTTTATATTAATGATTATAACGGTATGCATTTGAGTGAGATACGAACTGATGTACTACAAGGATTATGTACTGAAATTAATAGTTACCTAGAAAACTTTAGACCGGTTCTAAATATTCAGTGAAACAGTAGCAACAATGAGTAAACCAGTTATGAATATCTTTGAGAGAGACTTTTTGAAAAGCCGTATCAATGGCTTGAGCTAAGTCATGATAAGTACGAGGCGCAAGAGAACGAATAGTTCTATTCCCAAAATTTTGCTCTCCAGTCATAAGGTTAAAAGTTATCTATTACAAAATGTCAGCTACTAACTTGCAGCATTTTAGCCACAAGTCAAGGATAAAAAAACACCAAATAGGAAAATTTTGCCGTTGATAAA
>NZ_JBGTFY010000026.1:0-3592 GCF_041747015.1 Nostoc sp. | reverse complement strand
TACTTCATCAAGAATTTTTACTATTTGTGTAAGCCAATTTAGCGCTAAAGCTTGAGATATTTTTCCGTTAGCTTCCACCCATTGTTCTAAGTTCTGTCCCTCAAATTTCTGCATGACCAAGCAATGCAGTTTCCTGTAACTCTTGTTGGGAACAAAGCTAAATAAATCGTCTATAACTCTAGGGATACCTGGATGGTTGAACAGTTGAAGTGTCAGTGTTTCTCGCTCCAGTAACTCAATTTCTTTAGATTCCTGCGATTTCAGCACTTTCATCACTTTGTGGATTCCATTATCGTCTACCTCAAAAATTTCTGTATTATAACGGAAGTCCAGAGGGCGTAATGGCTTAACCAAACGGAACCTCTGGTTAATCAGCAATTCCGTTCCACAATAAAGGCATCTCTCCCTGTCGTCAGGATTCTGGCGCTGTTTACACTTAGGATTTATACAGTAGCTCACACATTAAAATTAGTAAAATAATTAAGCTGATTTAGCACTTTGAAATCCATCCCGGTATTCTTTAGAAGTATGCATAGAAATATATTTTCTCACTTGAGGCTGTAAAGTCAGTAATATTTCTTTTTCAGCACTGATTTTTTGTTCAATTAAAGAGCGTTCATCTAAAGCCTCTAAAGCCTCAATTATTTCCGTGGTTGTTAGAGAATTTTTTTGTTTTTCTTTCAATTGCTTCAGCAGTTGATTAAAGGGAATTGAGTCAACTGGAAATACAGTTGGTGCTTCTGCTAAATAAATCAAAATATCTTTCTCTAATGCAGTTAAACGACCATTACTTTTAAACATTTTTTCTAAACTTTCTTGAAACATATCTGTCATTAATGTCGTTTTATATTTTAAAAATTTCTCTACACTTCCACCAAAAAAGTTTTTAATCCTCTTGGCAACCATTTCTAGAGATAAAGGATTCCCACGATAAATTTCAACTAAGTCTCCCCATTTATCCTCGTCAGTTAAACCTTTAGTTTGGAGAATTAGTAGCGCTTCCTTTCCCACTAATCCCTCGACCCTCATACTTCTAGCTGGCTGACCCTTGTGTTGCAAACGAGTAATGTCAATGAATGGTTCACGGCTAGTTAGTACTACACAACTTTGATGCTGTTTCTCTATTATGCTTCTAAAGAATCCTCCATAGTCTGCATATTTATTGCCATAAGGATTAGAATCAGTATTCCTATCTCCCTGCAATAAAGCCTCTGCTGAATCCAAAACCACCAAGTAGCGACGTAATTGTAGTTGTTCAAAAAACATTAAAGCCTTGTCTTGAGTTGAGTCGGGTAAGTCTAGCTTCTGATTTTCTGAATCAGCCAGAAGCTTAAGGAGATCGGCAAGCAACTCTGGAAGTAACGGGCTAGAGGAAACTGACTTCCAAATAAAACCATCAAATTCAACTGACGCCACACGCATAACTTCAATCAATTTAGCGATTAAAGCGCTTTTACCTATTCCTGGCTGGCCTATAAGTGCTACACAACGTTCCTGAGTTACTAATTCTTTTAACATGGACATCTCAGGTGTCCGACCGTAAAACTTAGATACGTTAGGCAGATGTCCCCCAATAACGGCTAGGCCAGTAGGTGCTTGATCCGAAATGCCTGAGCCAAGATCAAGCATTTGTTCTTCTAAAATGCGACGCAACCGTTTCTTTGTAACTTTTTCTCCGTTCCCCAGTATCCCTGTCAACAACACCCACAACTTAGGTGCTACACGACGCTGCAAAAAATCAAAGTTACAAGGTACGTTCTCCGCTATCTCCTTATAATCTAGATCGAGCCAAGCAGCCTCAATTACAATTTTTTCTGCCTTCTCTAGCCACCTGCCTTCTTTTGCAAACACTAAGTCATCTATCACTTTGACAACTTCTTTAACATCCACCTTTTTACAAACTCCTTTACGTGTTGCTTAAAGATCAGCATTTCCAGTTTTACAGGCAATTTCAACTCTAGCAAAAAGTTAAGACTTTTTGCTAGATGCCATGTTAAATACATATATTAAATTTGGTAGTGCAATAAGGTAGTGTAAGGTTGGTAAAATGACCAAATAATCAACTCTGTTTTAATCATAGAATACCCCATGTGTAGTCGTCACAAGACCTACAAGCACGGAAAAACCAGCAAGAGTAGCCAACGTTAGTACTGCCCTATTTGTAGGCAGACTTTCACCAAAACCTTTAATAGTCTCTATTACCGAACACAAGTTAAACGTGAAAAATCCCCATACATAGTACTATAAACCCGCAGTGAAGGCAGTAGTCTCAAAGGCAGGGCACCCGCATCATATCAATAAGCAAAGTCTATTCTCAATAGATTCAGAAATAATGTCATTAACTCTTGCTTATTGCGAAAAGTTTAGGCGATCGCTTTGGGACTTAAAAAATAATTAAACGTGAAATCCTGATTTTTTCGTTGGTTCTTAACCTTCGTTGTGATCTAGAGTAATTTAGATGTGTTTGCCCTAGTCTCAAAGGGGTAGTTGTACCTTACACTTTGCTGATATACTACGGGAGATTTTCGGTTTATCAGAGACTTTTTATCCAATTTTGACCCCTAAGTCAAAACTTAATGAGATCACAAACAACCAAAAGTTCTGTATGATCAGGTTTATACCTAGTTAAAGAGGAAGAGGCAAGTGAATCCACGGCAGTACCAAAATTTAAAGGACAAAGCACTACTAAGGAGTAGCCCTTTGTCCTAAAGTCAAACAGTTTCATATTTTCAGAGCGGGGGTTGATCTCGAAGGAACAAAAGAAGTGGTCTTTAAAGTTTGGCGACCGAAACGACTACTAAATTTGTCCGAGAGTATAATCCGCGCTGCTTTCCCTACTATACAGGGTATTTCACCAGAACGGCGATTTTTTGGTGGTGTGTTTTTGGCTGTTTAAATTCTTGATGGTGAAATGTTAAATTTAATTAAGAAAGATTGAGAATTTCATAGCAAAAATCCGTAGCAGCGCGAATAACAGTTACCAGTCAGAGTCTTTGATAACTATTGACTGATAACTGATGCAACCCCCTCTGAGCTTGTCAACCAAGTAATCAGGGGAAAATATCGTGATAAATAGCAAACCCAAGAGCGCAGTATTTGTTGAGCGCATGGGGTGTGATAGTCCAGCTTTGGCACAGCAACTTTATGCTGTAGCGTCGGGTAATTTCAGGAATATCCTCTCTAGAGCGAAAGTTTCGCAGATTGAAAGAGTTTTCTCCAAGGAATTCCAGGGGGAGAGCAGATGAAATTACGCCCAACAGAATATCCAAACAATCTCACGGCTGCCGAATACCATGAGCTAACAGTTGGTAGTGCGATTCATCCGGCACTGATTGAGCGCAACTTCTTCCACATAGAGGGAGAAACAATTTACGATTACCTGTTCATCTCCGACAAAATCCCTCGGAAAAATGCCGGTCGAGTCACGGACGGCTATATCAAAAGGTATGATCATCTATTATTGGGTGGCACATGGATTCAATCTCTTGACCCGTTCAAAAACTGGGAACCAATGGAGTGGGGACGGATTAAGCCTAACTTCCCTCGCATTGATTGGGAGAAAGGTAAACCCGTCAAATACGAGTCACCACCC
>NZ_JBGTFY010000025.1:0-3537 GCF_041747015.1 Nostoc sp. | reverse complement strand
TACTTCATCAAGAATTTTTACTATTTGTGTAAGCCAATTTAGCGCTAAAGCTTGAGATATTTTTCCGTTAGCTTCCACCCATTGTTCTAAGTTCTGTCCCTCAAATTTCTGCATGACCAAGCAATGCAGTTTCCTGTAACTATTATGGGGTGTTACAGTAAATAAATCGTCTATAACTCTAGGAATACCTGGATGGTTGAACAGTTGAAGCGTCAGTGTTTCTCGCTCCAATAAACTGATCTCCTTGGGCTTTTGCGATCGCAATACTTTAATTACTTTATGAGTGCCTTTATCATCCAGTATTTCAAAAACTTCTGTATTGTAATGAAAGTCTAAAGGACGCAATGGCTTAATTAACCGAAATCGCTGCTCAATCAGCAGTTCTGTTCCGCAATTAAGGCATCTCTCACTATCATCAGGATTTTGCCGTTGTTTACATTTAGGATTAATACAGTAACTCACATATTTAAGCTAGTAGAGTAATTAAGCTGATTTCAAATCATAAACTGTATTTTGAACTAATTTAAAAGCATAGGTACTAACATACTTTATAACTTGAGGCTCTAAACTCAATAGTACTTCTTGACTATCATTTATTTCTTGCTCAATTAAAGAACGTGCATATAAAGCCTCTATAGCTTCAAGTACTTCTGAGGTTGTTACCTCACTCTGTTGGCTCTCCTTAATTTTTTTAAGTAATCTACTCAATCCAATTGAATTACCAGACTCTTTAGTTAGTTCTTCTGCTAAATGGAAGATAATCTGTTTCTCTAAAATAGTTAGACGACCTTTTTCTTCAAATAAATCATCTAAACTATCTTGAAATATATCTGTCATCAATACAGTCTGAAAATTTAAAAACCTTTCTACACTTCCGCCACAAAAGTTTTGAATCTTGTCCGCTAAAATTTTTAAAGATAAAGGATTTCCACGATAAGTTTGAATTAAATCTCCCCATTTATCCTCATCAGTTAAACCGTGGAAACGAAAAAGTTCTAAAGCTTCCTTTCCCAACCCTTCAAGTTTTACCGTCCTAACTGGTTGCCCCTTTTTTTGTAGGCGATTAAAATCAATAAATGGTTCACGGCTGGTTAGTAGGAAACAACTTTGATGCTGTTCCTCTATCACTCTATTAAAGAACGTCCCATACTCTGTATACTGCTTCCCGTAGGCATTTGCTCTGGTATTTCTATCTCCCTGTAATAAAGACTCTGCTGAGTCTAAAATCACCAAATAACGACGTGAACGCAGGTAGTCAAACAGTTTAGATATCCTAGCTTGGATGGATTCTGGTAAATCTAACTCCTGTTTTTCTGAATCAGCTAAAATTCTAAGCAGGTCAGCAACTAAATCTGTAAGTAATGGACTATATGAAATTGATTTCCAAATAAAACCATTAAACTCATACGACCCCATACGCAAAGCTTGAACTAATTTAACAACTAAAGCACTTTTTCCAATTCCTGCCGTCCCTATAATTGCTACACAACGCTCTTGAGCTATCAATTCTTTTAGCATCGCTAGTTCAGGAGTTCGACCGTAAAAATTAGATACGTCAGGGAGATTTCCTACGAGTATGGGTAGACCAGCAGCAGCTTCATTCGATTTTGCTGGTTTCTTATCAGCTACTACTATCTGTTTTTCTAAAATCCCCCGCAGTCGTTTCTTAGTGACTTTTTCTCCATTCCCTAATATCCCTGTTAATAGTACCCACAGTTTAGGTGCTACACGCCGCTGCAAAAGATTAATGTCATAGAGACTATTCTCTGCTACGTCCTTGTAATCCAGATCAAGCCAAGCTGATCTAAGCACAATTTTTTCTGGCTCCTCTAGCCACCTGCCTTGTTTTGCAAACACTAAGTCATCTATGATTTGGATAACCTCTTTAGCATTCACCTTTTATTAAGCTCCTTCGAGTGCTGTTTTTTATTAATTTCACAAAATAAAAAGTATATACTTTTTCGCAAATGATCTTTTAAAAGGCTTGCGTAGTCTACTATCTCCTACTTATACAGCAATTCAGATCAGTTAAGCATTTCTTCCTTCGTGTTCTTCTGGTGTATCTGGTGCGCGTAGCTTGCTTCTCCGCAGAGTAGTGCATTTCCTACCTCACTTATTTGTAAACTGCAAACTGGTGTGTACTTTAATCTTTACAAAACTTAACAATTGGAGTTGCTATTTTATTACCATACTGTTATATCTTAATCTGGGTACGTACTAAATCTAGAAAAGTTTTAGGAGATTGCTAAAGCTAGTATAATTACGGCAGAACTCAAAGCAACGCTCAAAATTAAACAACTTTAAGTAGGCGATGTTCAATATGTCAGATTACTTTTTAAATTTGACTGCAACAAATGCATCGCTCTATTTATGTCAGGCTTAAAGTAGGCAAGCTTTGAGAGCTAAGATAACCAAGCTAATCAAATGAAGGGAAATATGAAAGTGAAAGCATCAAAAAACCCAAAGCACAAAGCGCCACTAAGGAGTAGGCGCTTTGTCTGTTCGTAAAATCCATCGTTTTTTTAGAGCGGGGTTGATCTCGAAGGAACAAAATAAGTTGTCGTTGAAGTTTGCCGACCGAGACGACTACTAAATTTGTCCGAGAGTATAGTCCGCGCTACCAGATCCATTATAGGATCTGCCGCTTGGAAAGTCCATTCCTTGCGGGATGTTTTTGCTGTCAAAATTCATGAATTTTAGGTAAAGTTAAATTTGATTAAGAAAAATCCCGAATTTAGTAGCAAAAATCCGTAGCAGCGCGAAGAACAGTTACCAGTTACCAGTTACTTGATAACTGTTGACTGATAACTGATGCAACCCCCTCTGAAGCTTGTAAACCGAGTTATCAGGGGAAAATATTGTGATAAATAGCAAACCCAAGAGCGCAGTATTAGAGCGCATGGGGTGTAATAGTGCAGCTTTTGCACAGCAACTTTGTGCTGTAGCTGAAGGAAATTTCAGAAATATCCTATCTAGAGCAAGAATTTCGCAACTTTCAAGTTGGCTGTGTTTAAATGAAGGCGCAAGAAACATCGCTGGACTAGCAGTGGTAATCACCTGCGACGTGGGTAATGATTACTGGCAGTTGCGGCTCAAAAGGAAAGAACTAGCGATCGCGTTTCTTGGACTCAAACGTTATTTTCAAAAAAACACACCTCTCTCCAAGGAATTCCAAAGGGAGAGCAGATGAAATTACGTCCAATTGAATACCCCAACAACCTCACGGATCATGAATACCACGAGTTAACAGTTGGTAGTGCCATTCATCCAGCGCTGGTCGAGAGCAACTTCTTCCATATTGAGGGAGAAACAATTTACGACTACCTGTTCATCTCCAACAAAATTCCTCGCAAAAATGCCGGTCGAGTCACAGATGCGTACATAAGGCAATATCAGCATCTATTATTGGGTGGCACATGGATTCAATCTCTTGACCCGTTCAAAAACTGGGAACCAATGGAGTGGGGACGGATTAAGCCTAACTTCCCTCGCATTGATTGGGAGAAAGGTAAACCCGTCAAATACGAGTCACCACCC
>NZ_JBGTFY010000024.1:0-4061 GCF_041747015.1 Nostoc sp. | reverse complement strand
ACCAGTTGCCTTTGGAAGACTGCATATTGCACCTATTGTCAATGATTTTTTTGTTCAGTATCCAGAAGTAAAGCTAGATTTGAGATTGAGCGATGGATTGTCTAACTTGGTGGAAGAAGATTTAGATATTGTAATTCGCATTGGAAATCTTGATCGGTCTGGAGCAAATCTAATTTTGCGTAAGATTGCCTCGTATACACGCCTGGTTTGTGGTAGTTCAACGTATTTCAAACAGCATGGTAAACCCAAACATCCAGACGAGTTAGCAAATCATAATTGTCTATTGTTTACTTATTTCATGGGGTACGATATTTGGCGATTCAAACGAGATACTGAATTTTGTGAGGTTAAAGTAAGTGGTTCTTTAATATCAAGTAATTCTGAGGTACTCCGCCAAGTCTGTTTGGATGGAACGGGTTTGATTTTGATGCCAACTTGGTTAATTGGTGAAGACATCCGAAAAGGGAAGTTGCAAGGAGTGCTAACCGATTGTCAAGTATATCCCCAAACCAGTATAGATATGGGCATTTATGCGCTTTATTTGCCAAATCGCAGAAATTCGCTGCGGGTCAAAGCATTTATCGATTTTTTAATCAAACGATTTGGTAATCCGCCTTACTGGGAAGAAACCACGCTTTGAAATGGGTTATGGAAATGATGATAGGACTTACGCACAATTTACGGAATAACGAACCACAGAGGCGCAGAGGACACAGAGAAATCAGAGTTTGAGAGATATTTTGCGTAAGTCCTAGATGATTCAAGGTGGATATTATATCAAGAGGCGGAGGGGCAAAGGAGAAATGCTTACTGCAACTTCCCCACTCCCCACTCCCCATCAACCTGTATTTCTCATCCCAGCAGCAATACCATTAATAGTTAATAATGCCCCTCGCAGTAACTCGCCTTTGCTGTAACGGGAGTGAATTACTCCAGATGTAGCACTAGTATTTTGGGACTGGCGTAGGCGCTTGAGTAGTGAAACTTGGATAAATCCCAAGGGGACAATTGTGCCATTGCGTAGCTGTACCGATCTTTGCAATACAGGATCACCATCTAACAGTCGATTGTGATCGGTAATTTTTAAGACTAAATCTCTTGTCAGATAGAATTCGCTAGCAATTTGGTCAAAAACCTTGGCAAAGCGGAGTTGATCTTCTGGTTTTGACAATTCTTGGACGTAGTGATGTGCCATTTGCATATCTACTTTTGCCAAAGTCATCTCGGCCTTGGAAATTACCATCTTGAAGAAAGGCCACTTAACGTAAAAGTAGCGCAGTAATTTCAGATGTTCTTCTGGTTCTTCGTTCAAAAATTCTTGTAATGCTGTGCCAACGCCGTACCAGGAAGGCAGTAAAAAGCGGGTTTGTGTCCAGCTGAATACCCAAGGAATAGCTCGCAGACTGCTTAAATCTTTCTTACCAGATGGACGCCGGGCGGGACGGGAGCTAATTTGCAATTGGCTAATTTCTTCAATTGGCGTTACTTCATGGAAGAAGTCAACAAAATCAGGTTGCTCGTAGATTAAAGCACGATAATGTTGACGCGATCGCGCTGCTAATTCTTCCATAATCTCATTCCAGGGTTCGATATCATCAAACCCCGTCCGCAGTAGACTAGCTTGAATCACAGCCGTAGTAATGGTTTCCATGTGGTACAAAGCCAAGTCCAACAAAGAGTATTTGGAAGCCAAAACTTCTCCTTGTTCGGTAATTTTGATTCGCCCATTAATACTGTGACCAGGTTGAGCTAAAATCGCCTCGTAAGCAGGTCCCCCGCCTCGTCCCACAGAACCGCCGCGTCCGTGGAAAATCCGCAGATTCACGCCATAGTTTTCTGCTATTTGTTGTAGTGATTTTTGGGCTTTATGAATTTCCCAGTTACTACTTAAAAAACCAGAGTCTTTGTTGCTGTCAGAATACCCCAGCATCACTTCTTGCAAGTTAGGAGTGAGGGGGGAGTCTTGAGTGCTGAGTGCTGAGTGCTGAGTGCTGAGTGCTGAGTGCTGAGTGCTGAGTGCTGTTAGCGGATAGCTAGGGTTTAGCCCGTGTTGAGTGTTGAGTGTTGAAGAGTCAGTCGCGTCAGCAGTTTCTCTGACTTGAGCGGACTGGTGTTGCTGACTAGACTCAGCACTCGGTACTCGTTGCTCGGCACTGTTATAGCCGCCGGCTAACAAAGCGCGATATAACGGTAATTCAAACAGTTGTCGCATGACGCTTCTGGAGCGTTGCAAGTCTTCTACTGTCTCAAATAAGGGAACAACTTGAATAGTTCCGACAGCAATAGCGGGGTCAAAAAGTCTGGCTTCTTTGGCTAACAGCAACACTTCTAACACGTCGCTGACGTCGCGGCACATACTGATAATATAAGTTTGGCAGATGTTAAGGCCAAATTCTTGTTGCAGCGATCGCACGACGCGAAAAGTTTCAATTACATCGTTGGTTTTTTCGGAAAATGGCAATTCTGCCGGAATTAATGGCCTCCGGGTTTGCAGTTCTCCTGTTAGCCAAGCGACTCTTTGCTCCTCAGATAGTTCGTTGTAAGGTTGAGATAATATTTGCAGGTATTCCAATATCTCATTTAGCGCATCGGCGTGGCGGGATGATTCTTGGCGGATATCTAGCCGTGTCAAGTTAAAACCAAAAATTTCTACCTGACAGACGAGATTTTCTAATTCCCGACAGCTTAAACCTGTTTCTGTTAAGTTGCGCTGAATCATCCGCAGTTCTGCTAAAAAGTCGGTTTCCGAAAGATACAGGGGGCTATCTTGATTTTTTGGCGTTTCCCGATTATATAAAGCTAGATTGCGATCGCGAGTATTTTCCAGCCGTTTCAGCACATAAGCCAGTTTTAACCGATAAGGTTCTTGGCGATAACGCAGCGCCAGTGCATCGTAGACTTCGCTTAACTGCGATTGATCCAATTCTAGAGATTCCAGCAAATCTGGTAAGACATCGCTCCAGTGCATCGATACACTCAACAATTCAATCAGATGTTTTACTGACTGGATATATTTCCCTAGCACCATTTTGCGCTGATAGCAAGCTGTCTGCCAGGTGATTTCGGGTGTGACTGATGGATTCCCATCTCTGTCTGAGCCTACCCAGGAGCCGAAAGAGCAAAAGTTTTTACTTGGTGGTTCTAGCCAAGGAAAAGTACTCGATAGCGTGTGTTTGAAACGTTTATACAGTTGGGGGATGCCATCAAATAAAACTTCTTGGAAGTAGTGTAGAGCATAATCTACTTCATCTAGCACAGTAGGTTTGAACTGGTGAAGTTCGTCGGTGCGCCACCACAGGCGAATTTCTTCAAGCAATTGTTCGCGGACATCTGCTGTTTCCCAAGAATATCCCCCGTCTGTGATCCCAGAATGGTTTTCTAAGGTATCCAGTTTTTGCAAGAGTTGTACCACCTGTCGCTGCTTATCCCGGATGGTATGACGAACAATTTCCGTCGGGTGCGCTGTGAAAACTAAGCGCACATCCAGATGGGCAATTAGACGTTGAATTTGCTGGGGTGGTACATTCAGTTTGAATAAATAGGGAAACAAGGCAGCAAAAGTACCTTTTGGTTTGACTTGCGCTTTTGGTACATAACTTTTTCTCAGGAACTCTGCTGCTATTCCCGTGCTAACAGGCGCGTCATCTTCTCTTTGATTAGATGAATAGTTGGCATTGGATGGTGTTTCTGGCTCTGTTGACTCTGTTTCTGCCTCATAGCGACTCAATTGCTGCCGTTGTTCGTATTCCTGCTCTATGATATTAATCAACTGAAAATATAGAGCGAAAGCCCGAGCCGCGCGAATTGCTTCGTTAATATTTAGTTGTTCAATCAATTTGACGGCTGAGGATGCTTGGTCATTTGTTGCTTGTCCTTCTGGTGAACATAAATCACGCAACTGCCGCAACAGTTCTACCATGTTTTGACCGCATTCTTGCCGGAGAACTGACTCCCACAATTCTTCCACTACCTGGAGACGATGACGCAAAAATAATTCCGACACCGGGTATATATCCGCAGTTTGAGACGAAGAGTATAAAAGGGAACCCATATTCTCTATT
>NZ_JBGTFY010000023.1:0-3812 GCF_041747015.1 Nostoc sp. | reverse complement strand
CCCAATTTGCCCGGCGCTCGCCGACGAAAGTGCAAGGTTTTTGAACCTCTGGATGCTATAGTCTTGCACTTGCTTGGTGAAAAAATGCTCAAAACCCTTACCTAGACTATGTTTCACTTTTGTTCAGCAAGCCCTATTTATAGGACGCCGGTTTGATTTTTGAAACTATACTGAGACTGAAAAGCTCGTTTTACCAGGGTTTCATCTGAAATCCTGTTCAGAAATCAAATATGAGTCCTATATATAAATCTTATTGTATCAGTTAATTGAAGACAAAATTCAGTCATCATAAAAGCAGTGCCGTCTTAAAGATGCTGGGAGAAACCATGTCATATACCCCACTTTTCGCTGATCGCACCCATGCAGGTGAGGAATTGGCGCGAGTGATTCATGATGTTTTGACTCAGCAAACTATTGATTCTAAGGTAAAGCCTGTACCAATTGTTTATGCTTTGCCAAGAGGGGGTGTACCAGTAGCAGCACCAATAGCACGTCTTTTGGGTTGCCCGTTGACGATAGTTGTGGCGAAAAAGATTAGCCATCCAGAAAATCCAGAGTTAGCAATTGGTGCAGCGACTACTTCCGGAAATGTTCTTTGGACTGATCAAAAGCTGTTTCGTTCTAAACATGATATCCAATGGCGAGAAGTCGCTCTAAATAAAGCCATCAACCAAGCTAAGTCTCTTGAGGAACAATTAATTTCTGCTTGTCCTCAGGTAAATGCCGAGGGTGCTACGCTCATCTTAGTTGATGATGGCATTGCCACAGGTATGACAATAGCGGTAGCGGCAACTGCGCTCAAAGCGCTCTCTCCAACAGCAGTTTGGTTATGCACTCCAGTAGCGCCACCAAAATTGCTACCCTGGTTGAATCAATGGGGCGATCGCACAATTGTCTTAGAAACACCGGAACCTTTCCGCAGTGTAAGTAACTTTTACGCGCAATTTCCCCAAGTAGATACATTAGAAGTTCTCATATATCTCCAACAACAAAAAACTATGGGGGAAATTGATTTGTGCGAGTAATTTTGAATTTTGAATTGTTTCTCTTTCTTGCTTTTTAACTATTTGTAGATGTTCCCTGCTCGTATTGTATAATTTTGGCATAATCACCCAAGGCGTAGCAAGCAGCTTTCAGACGAGCAAGAGCTTCTTCTTCACTGCGTCGGTCTTTGATACTCCTAGCTAACAGCAAACGTTCTTCATAATATGTAACTGCTTTGTTATAGTTACCCAAAGCTTCACAAGCAACTCCTAAACTACCTAAGGATTGTTCCTCGCTACGCTTGTCTTTAATTTCTCTAGCTAATTGCAACCGTTCTTCATAATACTTAATGGCTTTGGCATAATCATATAAGGCATAACAAGCATTACCTAGATTCTTTAACACCTGAGAAGCCGTGCGAACATTTTTTAAGGAGCGTGCTATTACTACACATTGTTCATAGTAGGCGATCGCTTTTGGGTAATTGTCCAAAGCATACCAAGCGTTACCCAAATTTTTGAGTACCTGTTCCTCGCCCCAGTTATCTTTGAGTTCCCGCACAATTTCTAGGCTTTGCTGCTGATACTCAATTGCCTGTGTAAAGTTGGCTAAAGCTTTATAAACCAATCCCAAATTATTCAGTGCAGCCACTTGACTTCGTTTGTCTTGCAGTTGCTGCGTTATTTTCAAACACTTTTCCAGAAACTCAATTGCCTTTTTATGGTCATTCAGGTGACGGTAGGCATTACCTAAATGGGAAAGTGCTTGCATCTGCAATGCTAAATCTGATCTGTCTTCGCTCAAAGACAAACACTGTTGAGAGTAGGATATAGCACCCTTGTAGTCTCCGGCGCTATAAGTTACTAATCCTAAAAAAGAAAGCACCTGTGCCTGTTTTGGCAAATCCCCAACTACCTGAAATAGCCCTAAGGATTGTTGTAAAGACTTAATCGCCGCTACTAGCTCACCAGCTTGCTGCTGTTGAATTCCTTGTCGCAGTAGCCTAGAAGCTTCCAATAAATGGTCGTCACTTTCCTGCGGAGGTTGTCTTTCTGCTTGCGAACCAGGGTCAAATTCATAGGTAATTGTATTGCGCTTCACTGGCTTTAGGTATGTTATGAGTAATTGCAGGGGAACTGTATTTTTAGATTTATTATTCCATCCGTCTTTACACATTAACCCCTTCCTGTTAAGTCTGGTGGTAAATTTAGTGTTCCCAAAACCAGAATGCATCTTTCATTAAACTGGTTTACCACAGCCGGAATCCCAAAGGCTTAAGTTGTGAAGATGGGCTGTTTGATGTCGTTACCTCGAATAGCATCATTTACCATACTAGATTTAGCAGGAGTGAGAATTTAAATGAAGCGATCGCTATTGAACCGTTCATCAGCGCTCTTAATATTACCACTAATCAACAGTAATAACTACAGTTGTCACTCCCAAACTTACAACTTACAAAAATAAATAACTTCAACCAGCAGAGCAATGTTTGACAACAAGATACTCCAGAACTACACACTTTTTTGTCACAAAATTAATTGAGTTATCATAACACAGCAGAAATGGCACAAACTTGTAAACCAACAGGTGTGTGAATAATCACAGATTCAACACCAAATACTTGTGCTATGACATTTGAAGTGAGAACTTCTTCAGGCGTGCCAACTTTCCACAGATGACCTTGTTTTAATAAAGCGATACGAGAGCTATACCGTGCGGCTAAATTTAATTCGTGTAAAACTGTAACAATAGTTAATCCCTTCTGCTGATTTAGATTTTTCAGTAGTTCCAATAGTTGTAATTGATAGTTGATATCTAAAAAAGTTGTAGGTTCATCCAACAGTAAAATTTTTGATTCTTGCGCTAGTGCTAGAGCTAAAAAAGCTCGTTGTCTTTCACCACCGGAGAGTTGTTCAACTAAGCGGTCGCTCATTTTTTCTAGTTGCGTTTTTTTAATTGCATCTTCCACTTTGAGCAAATCTTCAACGTTTAATTCCCATTGCCACCAAGGTTGATGTGGTGTGCGTCCTAAACTTACTAATTGTCGCACTGTTAAACCAACAGGAACTGTTTGTTGTTGTGGTAACAATGCCAGTTTCTGTGCAACCAAATTTGGGGGTTGAGAGTGAATTGCTTTACCATCAAGTAGTACCGTTCCCTGCTGTGGCGAGAGGATGCGACTCAGCAATTTGAGTAATGTAGACTTCCCTGAGCCATTAGCACCAACTAAACTCAACCATTCTCCTGGTTGCAGAGTGAGGTTAATGTTTTGGACAATTGGTAGTGCGGTGTAACCGCCTGTGAGATTTTGTAGTACTAGTGGCATTTGCTGAAATTCAACAATCAAAGGTGTAGTAAATACCATTTTGACAATCAAAAACTTAATTAACCCTTCAGGTGATGAAAAACAACGGAATGATTATATGTATAGAACCCATTTGACATCTAAGAAGGTGCTGCAAGCCTCTTAATCATTAGCCTGATGAAGCAGAGATTGAGTTTGGCAGTGGCACTAACCTTTCTTTCGTTCAAAGTTCTTAACCAGAATTTTACAGCGCTCCATCCAAGCATTGGAGCGTTCGATCACCCATCTGGCTATTGCCGGAACAAATCCAGATTTTCCTTGTGCCGCTTTCTCTTGTTTTGAGGGTTTCGTAGAAAGTTGAAACTGAATTTTGGTCATGATCTCTTGCCAATTGCATCCATTTTTTAGTTGATAGAGAATTCCATTGAAGATATCTCGCTTTGGCCAGTTGGTCGGTCGAGTCTGCTTCTTAGTCGGTAATATCTCTTGCAATAAGGGTTCAAAAATTTCCCATTCTGCATCA
>NZ_JBGTFY010000022.1:0-50636 GCF_041747015.1 Nostoc sp. | reverse complement strand
AAATCGTGCTTACCGCCAACCACTACACAATGAGCATCAGGATACTTCTGTAAAATTTTAGGCATTGCCTGCACCAGTACGTGCATTCCTTTCCATCGTTGCAATCGCCCAACAATTCCAATCAACGGCCCGTGTAAAGGTAAGCCGAGTTTCCGCCGTGCTTGTTCAGGAGAAGGCAAAGCATTAGGCTCAAATCGGTCTAATGCGACACCAGGATAAACTAAAGGTGTTGGTCTGTGAGGCCAAATCTCTGCCTGTGCTTGCTTACCATCTTGCGAAAGAGTGATAATTGCACGGGCTGGGATTAAAGTAGCGATTCGCACCAACCAAGTCTTGTCACTAGGGACTTCTAGTTGATACCACACAGCAGGCAAGCCCGCCAACATTGCCGCTAAACCTCCAGATATATGCGTGATCCACATCCAATTGACAATTATATCTGCACCTTCGCGGCGGGCGATCGCAGCTATCCGAAAAACAGCACCAATAAAACGGTGGATTTGGCGTAAACGTCCACTTTCCACAACTCGCGCATCAATACCGAGGGATTTTACTTGTTCTACCATCGGGCCGTCTTCTAAAAATATCACCAGCCACTCAACTCCGGCATTACGTCCCTGTTGCACCAAATCCCAAAGCATCATTTCACCGCCGCCTCGTTGCTCGGCTAGTGGCATTACAATAATTACTTTCATAATCTATAACAGTCCTATTTAAGTTGTAAGATTTTGTTTTTTAACGAATTACAAAAAACTTAATTTGCATCCAGTCAAATATTTCCGTATTAATTCATAATTCATAATTCTTTTGATGTTGATAATATTTATGTCCTGCCATAGCCATAGCTAAAAATCCCCAAAGAACCATGCCTGCCACACTCAACATACCGCTACCAATAATTAGCTGTGTAGAAGAACTAATCCCAATGGCACGGGCAGCACTGATAAAACTATCAAAACGACCTTCACCATAGTTGCTAACACTGATTATCAACAAGATTAATCCACCCATATAAAAAATAGCTCCAAACCACCCAAGGGTGAAAAACATATCTAAAATACCACTATCAATCACCACCACTTCGATTTGACCAGTTTTTTCGTTGACTTTCCAGATATTTCCTAAGCCGTTACCTAGACCATTAGAAAGAGCTAAACCAAGGTTTTTATCGTAACTTCCCGATCTATCTTTAAAACTATTATCTTTTTCAAGATTAGAAAAAGTTTCTAAACGAGCTGCTACAACTCCAGCAATTGGCTCGATAGTTGTCAGTGGTACAACACAAATTGCCATTACCACAATTATGGTAATTAAGCGCATTTGAATTCGGGTTTTGACTGAACCCATAATCATAATTACTCCCAATAACCAGCCACCCCAATTAGTACGTGCTTGTGTCAATAGAAAAGATAAGTAACCAACAGCAGAAGCCGGAAAAATTAAGTTTCCTGAACTGGTAAATAACAACAGTAAACCAGCCTGCATCACGGAACCAAAGGGTCCGACTGAGTGCAATGTACTCCAGACGCGCATCCCGAAAGGTACAGGATTTCCAGAACTCATGAATAGTTTTGATTCTATGAGCCAATATCTATCCCACTCAGGAGCTACTACAAATTGATAAACACCATAAGCTCCTAAAATCAACACACACCAAAGAAATGTTTGCTGAATGTTCTGGCGATAGCTGGGATAATCTCGCCAGTTAGTAAATAAGTGAAAAGCGAAAATTATCGGACTGAGCCAATCTAGCAACCCGCGTGCTACAGGGATAGGTTGGTTATAAATCAGACCGATTAGAAAGCCATAGAACACTCCGATAAAAGCCAAAACAAACGGCAAGCCCCCTTGGCGAGAGGCGCGGGGAAAGTGTCTTAAAAAAGTTGCTATGGTGACAAACACCACTAAATAGGGTGCTATGAGCATTTGACGGCTAGCATCCCAGCCCACTCGATAGTCAACCAAGCGGGTAGCTAAGGGTGTGAGAAACCAGATCCACCAGGTAAAGCTGATGTAGAGAATGGGATGCCGCAAGTATAAAAATACGGCTACTATCAAAGCTGTTACTGGATAAATTAGACGTAATGCAGCAGTAGCACCAGCAAAATAGCAAACTACAGTTAGTAATAGGAAACCTGCGATCGCCATCCAACCCTGTAGCGATCGCTCTTCGGGAGAATAGTTTTCTTGTAAAAAACTATTGTAAAGTATCTGCTTAGAATTCATTCAATTTTAGATTTTAGATTTACATATAGGACTCATCTTTGATTTCTGAACAGGATTTCAGATGAAACCCTGGTAAAACGAGCTTTTCAGTCTCAGTATAGTTTCAAAAATCAAACCGGAGTCCTATATAAGTAAATATGTCTTTAGTTTTGAATTTTGAATTGTTTATATCCTTCCCAACGTCCACGCCAGGATGCTAACAACTTCTTACCCGCCAGTTGCCCTTGACTGGGTAAAAATCTCAGCCATTGTACTAAACCTAAACTATCGCAGGTGCCCACGAATACTGCCCAGAATAAAAATACAATCCGGCGGATAAATGGCAGATGCTCTAATAAAACTAAAGTTTCATTATGCACTAAATTAATAAAGGCAATTTCGTTAAAGTTGTTTCGCTGATCTTCATCAAAACGTTTTGCCGGATAGTGATCTACAGCAATATTAGGATCATAAATTATCTTCCAACCAGCTCGCTTTAATGTTAGAGTAAATGCCATTTCAAAGTGTGCTTGCGCTCCTGTACCACGCATCCGCTCATCAAAGCGCAATTGTCCGATTGCTTCGGTACGAAAACTCATGTTTACGCCCTTGAGAACATCAACTTCGCGGGGTTCTCCTACTCCCAGGTGATGGTTGCCAATCACTCGCCCAAACCATTGCAACTGTCCGACTACTAAACGGGATTCGTCTTCTAATTTGCTGCCGTGGTGTATCCAATCACGCCCCCCAACACCGCCAAGACGACCATCTGAGGTAAAGTAAGCGGCAATGCGCTCTAACCAATCCGGGTGGGGTGCAGCATCATCATCAGTAATGGAAACAATATCGCCCTCCATTGCTGCTAGTCCGGCGTTGAGGGCTGCTACTACGCCCGGTTGTGTGACTTTCACAGTATGCAATGGCAAATTGTGTGCATTGAATTGGGCAAGAAATTGCCAAGTTTCGGCATCTGTATCGCGGACAACCACTATCACCTGAGCAACTGGTTTAATTTGCTCCTGTAGCGCCAAAAGGCAGCGTGATAGGTCTTGTGGACGGCGATAAGTCGGTATAAGAACGGTGTTCCGCATTCTTGCTTAACTCCTCGAATAAATCCACATAAGTTTGTGCCATAGTAGTCCAGCTATGTTGTTCTGCCACAGAGCGAGCGGCTTGAGCCATCTGCTGCATTAGCGGATAATCGCTCGCCAAGGACATCAGCGCCACAGCTAAAGCATCGATATCATCTGAGTTGGGTAAGACGATGCCACATTCTGGTGTCACCAACTCTGCACCTCCGGTAGCCGTGGCAGTAATTACTGGCAGTCCTGAAGAAAGCGCTTCTAACAATACGAGGCTGCAAGCTTCGTATCGGGAAGGAAAAACAAATAAATCTACTGACCGCATAATTTCTGGGATATCACGCCGAAATCCGACAAAATGCACACGTTCATTTAATCCTAATGAGGCAGCTAGTTGAGGAAAGGGGCTACCTTCGATATGACCCACCACCGCCAGATGTAAATTGGGAACTTTCGCCAAGGCGTGTAGCACTGTATCTAAATTTTTTCTGGGTGTGCGGATGTCTCCCGCAAACAGTGCTAGGGTGACATTCTCCGGTAAACCTAATTTTTGGCGATTGCTTTCACCAGGGGTAAACTCTTCTAAGTCAACGCCATTGACAATTACGCGAATGCGAGAACGCGGTACACCAATGTTAACTAACTCTTGTGCTACCTTTTCGGATACAGCTACGACAACCTGCGCTTTTTGGAAGGCTTGTTTTTCCCAACGGGCATTAAAAGCTGTAAACAACCACTGGTAAAAACCATATAAATCTCGGCGGTTGCGAGAAATATGAACAGGCGATCGCAACCATGAACTGTGGACAAAATGTACAGCATTCACATCAGCCGCAGCCAGATTAATTGCTCCATTGATTTTAACTAAATCAATGTCAGAGCGATGTTGACGCAACCAATCTGCACTTTTTCGGGCAAATATGAAATTACGAACAAATTCGGTGGGATAGCTTTTAACTGGAATTGAAATCAAACTAACTTGACTATTTTCTTCTAGTTCTGGTGCGACTTCACTAGCTAATAATGTCAGGTGATGACCACGACGAATTGCTTCTTGAGCAACTTCGTAGTTTACTCGTCCCTGACCATCACCTTTTTTGATTTTATGGGTAACAATACAAAGTTTCATAGACTACCTTATTTAAGATAAACTCACGCAAAGGCGCAAAGGAAGAGTTGAAAATAATTTTATTTTTATTCTCTTTGTGTCTCTACGGTATGTTAAAAAATCAATTCCTAACTCAGATATAGTTGCTAGATTATTTCAATGTTCCTATTAATTTATGTGCTACAACTCCCGGAGTAAAACTAAGACTTAGTGCCGCTATAGTTCGCACATTAAATTTTTGCTTTTTCAATGCCTGCCAAAAATAAGAACGTGCTGCTGCTATTTGTTTACTTCGTAGCAAACCAATTCCCAAAGTTGTGTTAGCTTCTAACCATTTCTGTTGAAAGTAAGTTCTAAATTCCTGTAAATAAGTGTCTTCCATAAAGAGTTTATAGCAAAACATTTCGCTTTTAGCCTTGCGGATTTTTGCCTGCACATTTCGACTACCACTGAGCATAGTATCAGTTTGCTCATGGACACGGTATCGCGTTAATCTTTCTGGATAATAATAAGCACCATAACCAGATATACAGCAAAGATAAGTTAAATATAAATCCCACATCCCGCCAACTTCTGAGGGAATACTATCCCAATCAATAAGATCATTACGAATTACACAAGCTGCGGCAGTAGGTATACTTTTATCTATTAACCCAATTTTGCAGAAAGGTTGATGAATTCCCTGCGCTAATTTATCCCGTTTGTGACTGCGTGTATTTTCTTCAGTTCCAGCATGATTAATTATGCTATTTGCATCTATGATAAATTGGTCACAAAAAGCGATAATTAACTCAGAATTTGCTTCTAGTGGTGGTACAAGCTTTGCTAAAAAGTCTTGATTCCACATATCATCGTCATGGAGACTAGCAACATATTTACCTTGCGCCATTTTGAAGGCGTGTTGCTGATTAGCTAACATACCCAGGTTTTGCTGATGCCGCCAAAATCTGATGCGTGAATCACCAAAAGATGCGACAATAGCTTGGGGATTTCCTGGACTACAATTATCAGAAACAATTATTTCAATATTTTGATAAGTTTGTTTTATAGCACTAGCGATCGCTTGCTTGAGATATTCTGGTCGGTTATAGGTGGGGATAATAACGCTAACTAAAGGTTGTTGGTATTCTTGATGCAATGACATATTTTTCTATGTTGGTTTTTTCTAAGTAAAAGATGCACCATTTGAGCTTTTTAGCAAACTTAGCTTATTTCGATTGAGGGATGCTATATGGTTTTTTCGCAATAGAACTAAATTCAGCTATTGTTTTTGCATAAATTGTTCGCAGATTTTTTACATGAGCATCCATTGTAAATTCCTTCATTAATAAAGCATGACCTTGTTCGCCCATGTGTCGGCTTTTTTGATGATCTCTATACAACTCATGAATAGCATCAGCTAGCTTTTTGATATTATTGCTTGGAACAAGAATACCTGTTTCACCATCTCGTAAATGTTCTGGAATACCTCCGACTGCACTACCAATTACAGGTCGATAACGAGCATAGGCTTCTAAAGTCACAAGACCAGCAGGTTCAGGCCAAACGCTGGGAAAGATGACTGCAAAACACTGTTGATAAAGTTTATTTAATTTATTGCGATCGCACCAACCATGCCAAGTGATCCGGTTATTCAATCTAAGGGTGTTTGCTAACTTTTCTAAGCGGGGTCGTTCCCAGCCTTCACCTGCAATATCAAGTTTAATTTGCGGGTCTGTATGTATTAAGGTTTTCAGCAACCATTCCAAACCTTTATCAGAAACAATCCGTCCAGCAAACAAAATTCTATGATTTTGGTGGACTTCTAAACTCAGGGGTGTAGCTGCTGTTTGTGGCACAGAGATACCACAGTGTAGGGTTACAGTTTGCTCAGGGGGTACACCATTTTTAATCAACTCTTGACGCACATATTCACTATTAGCAACAAAAGTAACTTTTGTCTTTTTTAAGACATCTAAGAACTGATCAGTGGTTTGAAGTTCTCTAACAGTTTTTAAAAGTCTACGGCTACCACACTTATCTACTAATTTACCCCAGGTACATCCTAAATAAGAAAAATTGCGATCGCAGATTGTGCGCTGGTTTGCTAAATACTTTGTACCGCTAGGACAATACAATGAGTGATTATGAACGCTGAAGACGGTAGGACATTCGCCTGTCAGTTGCAATAGTAAATCGGGACTGTGGATGTGCAGCAATTTGAACTGGCTTTGGTCAATATTATTGAGCGATTTTATCATGCGATCGCTAACATTAGGTGGTCGATGTTCAAACAGAGAAGCTAAATAAGTTTCAACACCTCCGCCTTCACCTACATCAAAATTGGAGCATTGGTAAATTAGCTCTTGATCAAATATTTTCTGGTACATATTTTCTGTTCTTGTTCAGCAATACCATTTCACCAAATACCTGCCATAGATACACAGAGAGGGGCTTACATCGCCCCTACAGCCGATTTATCTGTCACAAGTATTTTTGGAAATTGATTTAAGTTTTACGAAGTTTTGGATATTATTTTTAATCAGATTGCCGAACTTCATACTGCATCTGATGATATTTCCAAAGCTTACCTTTGAGTTCAAGTAGTTCTTTATAATTACCTTGCTCTACTATCCGTCCCTGTTCTAAAACTACGACTTTATCTGCTTTAGAAATAGTAGAAAGACGGTGAGCGATCGCAATCACTGTTTTACCAACAGATAGCTTTTCTAAGGAATCTTGAATTAAGCGCTCAGATACAGAATCTAAGGCGCTAGTTGCCTCATCCAAAATCAAAATCTCTGGGTTCCGCAGTAAAGCTCGCGCAATAGCAATTCGCTGTCTTTGTCCTCCAGATAATCTAACACCTCTATCTCCTAATTGGGTATCAAAACCTTCCGGCATTTCTAAAATAAATTCCAGTGCATTCGCTAGTTTAGCAGCTTCTCTAATTTGATCATTAGTTGCTTCTGGAGTCCCATAAGAAATATTTTCCCAAACATTAGTATTGAAGATAAAAGTATCCTGACTGACGACAGCTATTTTGCAACGTAGGGAGTTAATTTCAAACTGCTGTATATCAATCTCATCAATGTAAAGATATCCCTCTGTAGCATCATAAAATCGAGGAATTAAATCAGCAAGTGTTGTTTTACCAGCACCAGACGCTCCGACTAATGCTGTCATTTTTCCCTTTTCAATGGTAAGGGTAATATTATGCAACACTAAATTCTGATCATCGTAGCCAAAATCTACAGAAATTAAGTCTATTGACCTTTTTAAACCCTTAAACTCAATTTTGCCATTCTGAAAATAATATTTAGCATCACTTTTTAACAGATTTTTAATGTTATCTGCTGAACCATGTAAAGTGCTGAGAAATGCTCTTGTACCATTAATATCTTGAACAAAGGGGATAAAGCGAAATAGGACAAAGAAAAAGGTTAGCAAAGAAGCAACTTGTAGCGTTCCATTAGTCACCAAGCTAGTGAACGCCAAAATAATCATCCCAACCAATACCGTAGTAGCTACCCCTTCAGCAATTGGCTTGACAAGTGTCCAGGTAAACACAACTTTAGTTGTAGTACTTATTACCTTGTCGCTAGCTTTGTAGTAACGCTCACGCTCAAATTCTTGAGTACCGCAGGAGTGAACAGTGCGAATGCCATTAATAAATTCTATGGCTGTTGATGTAAAATTAGCATTAGCAGTTGTCATGCCAAAACTTGATTCTCTGACTCTGGCATTCAGATTCGATAA
This sequence comes from Nostoc sp., assembly GCF_041747015.1. GTDB lineage: Bacteria > Cyanobacteriota > Cyanobacteriia > Cyanobacteriales > Nostocaceae > Nostoc. The sequence goes on along the minus strand of NZ_JBGTFY010000022.1, from coordinate 42,503 downwards.
GCCTATACCTAAAAGTGTAAACAGTAATGCTGAAATCAGCGTTAGTTGCCATGATATCAAAAACATTGATATTAAGTAGACAAGGGTTGTTAATCCTCTAGTCACTAAAAATGCTCCGCCACTGAAACCCTGTCTTATCCTTTCGATTTCTGTGGTAATTGTGTTAATTAGTTCGCCAGAACGAGTTTTGGCAAAGTAACTTAGCGATAAGGATTGTAACTGTTCAAAAATTTGCTTACGTAAACGGTCGGCAAGATGTAGTTGAGATAATTCAGTATAGACTTGCGAAAAATAGTTAAAGGTTGCACGTAACCAAGTACTCAATAAAATCAGTAAAGATACGCGATACAGACGATTAAGTGCCGATGTCTTAGCTCCCAAAATCCAAATATCAAACCAATCTATTCCGGTTTGGACAGGTTGAGCATCAGGGCTAGTTAAGCTTTGCAAAAAGGAAAGTAAAAAACCAATGCTCACACCTTCAAAAGTTGCCGCCAAAATTGAGAATGTTAAAGCTAAAATTGCAATTTTGCGAAAGTGTTTAAATTCTCGCAATATCAAATAGTTATCCTGCCAGAAGCTGGTAGCCTTAAGCAGATTACGGAATGATTGAGGAAGCTTGAAATGCATGGATTTTATAATAATAGTTTGGCAAGGTAGATAGACCGCTATAGATGCTACACAAACAATTTTTGCTTGAGCCTCAGTGCGGCAGATGAAACCATCAATTACCACACAAAGAAATTATCAAAAATAATTCATAATTCAGGCTTTGACGTGGGCTTTCAGCCGAACTTAGCTAGAATTAAGTGTTAAGAATGTGTGACTGAATGTAGAGTAAATAACGCGAATTTATCCACAGATAAATAAAAAAACTTCTCTTTTTGAATCTAAAGTATTTATCCATGAAATTATTCTTAATTCTGCCTTCTGACTCCTTATCAAAGTGTTTGGGTATCTAGCTGTAAGGCGTTAGACTGTGCCTCTATCTCCCATGAAGCCGTAATTTCTGGTAGTTGATTTAGCTGTACTGCATCTTCCAAAGTCCAAGAATGAGATTCTGTCAAACTTATGTCACCCCGCAGCACATTAAATAACTGCGGTAGATTGTCGAGACTGTATTTACGCATCCAACGCCCTAGAGGTGTAATGTTGTGCTTTGTAGTTGAGCAAAACTTAATTGCTCGAAAGAGTTTACCTCGTTCTCCAACGTGCCACTCACGACAAAAAAGTGATCCTGGTGAGTAAACCTGCATCAATATAATTAATCCCAGCATGACTGGACTAACCAATAGCAGCAACATTAAAGCAGCAATCCAATCAATTAGTCGCTGTAAGGGTTGGTTGGGTTGTTTTGGTAGTTTATTGCCAGCAGGTATGCGTAGGAATATTGGCTTATGAGCTTGTTCACAGGCATCTGCCCAAAATCTGAGCAAAGCCTCACCCAGTTTCGGATCTATGCTTACTAAACTTACAGGAGAATGTTGTAAGCATTCTATTAGTGATCGCTTACTATTTAACGAAGGCAGATATGGTTGTTTAACTTGTCCAGGCAGCTTTACCAACAGTTTACCCCGTCGCCACTGGAGTGTACAGTAAGAGCGATTATCTTGATGTTGCTGGGTTACATCATATAAATTCTCTAAAGTTGGAATTATTGAAGTTGTCATATGTCTTTGGGATTATACAGGAGTGAATTGCTGAAGTGTTATCAAAGGCTATCAATGCCAAAGACCCAAATCCGAATCTTGTTGTAACTCCAAAAAGTTGCAGATAATTGAGGGCAAAATATGTTATTACTGTTTGCCCCTCAGCCAAGCACATATTGCGCAGAATTCTGTTGGTGTAGAGATATACAAATTAGACAGATACTAATTACATGAGTAGCAATCAACGCTACTATCAATATTCATGGGCAAATCAGGATTTTCCGGGAACTACTGAAAGTTGAAAAGTGTAGAGGCAAATTACCCATGAATCTATATCTACGTTTAATTGGGCTGAGGTGTTTATTGTATCAATAGATTTAACAAAATCAGTCCTCTCTTATCTTCTAGCCTTTTTGAAGATGCTTTAATCTCTAGAATATAAGACTATGCAGAAATAGCGATCGCTCAAATAAATTCTTTATTTACTCTTTAAATAGCTAGTGATTTATCTGAAAGCCCATAAAGATAGCATAAATAAATTAAATTTTTCCTGATAAGACATCTCTGGAAAAGATTTATAAACCTTAAATTTACGCGCAGACCTAACCCCCTACCCCCCTTCCCTTGTAGGGAAGGGGGACTTAAAGCCTCTCTCCGTTTCGGGGAGAGGGGTCATGCATTATTTTTCGGAGATGTCTATAGCGAAAAAATTTAATTTTGTTCATCCTGCGCGATCGCTCCCTAGAACATACAATACAAGTATCAGGCATAGGCTCTGGTGGCGGTGCAAAGACGCGATTAATCACGTCTCTACTAAATTAATAATCAAATCGTTATGACAAACACTATTTCAATTACCGATTCTCTAGTTCCCAATCCCGTCCCCAAATCAACAATTATTCGTTTGGAGAATATTTTTAAAATATATGGGAGTGGTGAAACTGAAGTCAAAGCCCTAAATGATGTAAATTTGACCATCCACGAAAGCGAATATTGTGCAATTATGGGGCCTTCTGGTTCTGGTAAATCCACAGCCATGAATATTATCGGCTGTCTAGACCGTCCCACTAACGGACATTATTATTTAGATAACATTGATGTAGCACAAATGGATGATCAATCCTTAGCACACATCCGTAACAAAAAGCTGGGGTTTGTGTTCCAACAATTTCACCTATTGCCCCAACTAACAGCCCTAGAAAATGTGATGTTGCCAATGGTGTATGCTAGTGTGGATCCAAAAGAAAGAAGCGATCGCGCTACAGTTGCCCTGACGCAAGTCGGTTTAGCAAATCGCCTCAACAACAAACCAACTCAACTATCTGGCGGACAACAACAAAGAGTAGCGATCGCTCGGGCGATCGTTAACCGTCCCGTGGTTCTCCTAGCCGATGAACCCACTGGTGCCCTTGATTCGCGCACAACCCAAGAAGTATTAGCTATTTTTGGCGAACTCAATGCCAGTGGTATCACCGTTGTAATGGTTACTCATGAGCCAGAAGTTGCCCGTCAAACCGAGCGAATTGTTTGGTTTCGTGATGGTCAAGTAGTACACTCTAATCTGATGCCGGCCGATTTAAGTCACCTTGCTGTGTGATAAATTCTTATGTATACATGGCTCCCACAAAAAGTTGAGCATGCACAAAAAATATTAGAGGAGCAAAACATTGAATTAGCATTTAAATTCAACCCTCCTGCTAGTCAAGCTGAAATCCAGCGATGTGAGGCAGAACTAGGATTCATTCTGCCTCATAGTTACAAGGAATTTTTGAAATTCAGCAATGGGGCAAATGTTTTTTGCAGCGAACAACCGAGATTTGAAATTACTTTGCCCTGGTTAGCTGATAGTGGAATTCTGATTCAAAGCACAAGTACTATTGTTCCATTTAATCAAGATCAAGATCAGGTCTACGTTGAGGATGATAGCGAGAAAAAGTATATTGCTTTTTGTTATTTAGGTTATATAGCTACAGGTGATTTTTGTAGTTTTGATATCACAACTTATGCCAATTCAGAATACAAAGTGCTTGATTGTCAGCACGATTATTCGTTTGAAGAGTGGCAAGTAGAACACATAATTGCTAACTCTTTTGAGGACTGGCTCATCAAAATCTTTGACGATTTGTTAGAATTGGCAGCTAGATATCCCCGACTTATTAAATAAGTCGGGGATCTTGTTTTTCACGGTTATGGATATGGATTTAGAGTAGCCCAAATAAAAAAATGCTCAATTGTGATCGCAATGACAGGCTTTGGGGCATTTATTGGAACACTCTTAGTCTAATTATAAACTTGATGTTTTGCCTGTTTCTGCTTGCGTTGCGATCGGTTTAACATCGGTGTAACCCATTTCACCAGATATTGTCCGAAACACCGAAATTTGCTCTTCAAAATCTAGTTCTTCAATTTGCGAAACCAAATCATTAATCGCTTTAGTTGCTTGGTAGTTACTTGGTAAATCAACTACCTTATCTCCCATTGCTACCGCCCAAGCATACCAAACGAACAGTTGGTTGTTTTCTTTTATCGCTCCATAAGCACGAGAATATTCTGTATCTTTGCGGTTGACTATATCCCGCATAATCGTTAGTTGCTGCTCATCTGATAATTCAAAATAGTCTCCAAATAGAATTGGTGTTAGTTCTGGTTCAGCAGCAGCTGGAGCCGCTGGAGTGACGGAATCACCCATTTTTTGATAAACAAAATAAAACCAGGCTAGTTTGGCATCAGTGTCTAAGCCGTTAAACCCATCTACCACCTTTTGAGTTTCATTGCTCTGGGCTTGAGAAGTGGTTTTATCGTAACTTGCAGTCATAAATTTGTTTCCAAGGTAATTTAACAGGCCAAGCTAAGGCTTACCAAAATTTGAGAATTTGATTCTACTTCCTATAGAAAGAGTTCTCTTAATTAGATATTGCAGATTTTATCTACCTTTTAGTAGAGGTAAAATTCTCTCCCAAGGAAGTAAGCAAGTAGCGAATTGCTTTGCTATACTTTCTCAGTAAGCAATTAAAAATTTACCTAAGGTTTTAGTATGCCTGATGAAATAAAGCCCAATTTAAATGAAACTCCCACCCATGACGCTCAATTAGCCGCCGACAGCATTGCTAGTGGTGACGAAAAAGCGCCAAAGGTTGATTTTGAAGCTGATTATGCAGCTGCACAGCAATTCAGTGTCAGTGAAATTGACAGTACAGGCGAAGGTGCAGCAGCAGCTGAAGCAGCGACTGCACCTAAATATGAAACCTCTAAACCACAAGAGACAAAAACTCAAGCGCAGTCAACTGGTAATCCTGATGATTATCTAGAGTTAGCTAAAGAAGTTGGGAATTCTAGGACTGAAGGTGTAACTAGCGTCACTGATGATTTAGTAAAACAAGCTTTAGAAAAGGGTCAACCGAAAAAGTAAGTTTTTCCTAGCTATCAATAGTCAATGTTCAATAGCTAACTTTTTCACTATGGACTTTTGACTATTGATTGATTAACAGTAATTTATAATATTTAAGAATAAAAACCTCAATCCTAATAATCCAGGATGATTGGAATAACTCCTAACTCATAATTTCTAGTAGTTCGCTAGGTCGATGAATTAAATAATCTGGATTTTGCTTGGCTAGTACCTCCGGTGAGTTAAAGCCCCAAGTCACTGCAATGACTTGGATATTTGCTTTTCTTGACGCTTCTATATCTCTGGTTTCATCTCCGACATAAATAACTTCTTGAGGTTTGAGTTGCTTTTGCCTTAATACATTATTGATTATTGTTGTTTTACCAAAAATTGTAATTCCTGAGTAGATAAAATCGAATAAGTAATTTAAATCATTAATTGTGAGGAATTGTGTAACATTCTCTTTGGAATTAGAAGTGATAATTCCCAGCTTATACCCTTTATTTTGGAGTTCTATTAATGCTTCTTTAATTCCAGGAATAGGCTTTAATCCAGGGATTTTACTTTTTAACTCACCTTTAACTTTTTTAACTAGAAAAGGTATCTTAAACAGAGAAACTCCCGAATACTTAATAATTTCCCTAGATGTTAAGTTTTTGAGGAGGGATAATTGCTCTGGAGTTATTTGTATATAACCAAAGTCTACAGCTAGACGATTAGCAATACTTACAAGGGCATCTACTGTATCAGCAATTGTGCCATCAAAATCAAAAATAATTACTTTCTGGGTCATTCTTTCGCCTGGATGCTTAAGAGGTAATAGGGGATGATCGATAGGGGATAGGGAAATACTCATACTTAAAATCTTCTTAGCTTAACAAAGACGTTTTGTATCTTGTACTACATATTTTGGCAGAAATTCTTTTTGATGAATCCATACTTACAAACTTTCTTCTTGGAACCACATTTAAGACCTCTGCTATTTCCCTGTTTCCTATTTCTGTAACCTATTCCTTATTTCGGTCAAGATTAGCTTGAGCGTTCCGTCGTAACATTTTTGGCTTAACCCGCCGCAAGGCGGATGCTGCAAATTGTTTATCCCATTCTTGATCTGATATTTGGGCTAATTCTAGCAGTTGGGGAGCAAGATTCCCAGGAGAAGGCTGAAACTCCGCAACATCAGTTGGGTGAGCAAAACGCTGATTCCAAGGACAAACATCTTGACAGATATCACAACCAGCAACCCAGCCTTGCAAATGGGGTGTTAGTGCCTCTGGCAATTTGTCGTCCCGATTTTCAATGGTATGATAAGCAATACAGCGATTGGCATCAACCACAAATGGCTGAGTAATTGCACCTGTGGGACAAGCCTCAAGACAACGAGTACAACTACCGCAGTGTTCTGTATGCGGGCGATCGCTCTCTAATTCCAGATTTGTTAACACTTCTCCCAAAAATACCCAAGAGCCATATTCCCGGGTAATTACATTTCCATTCTTGGCAATCCAACCAATTCCGGCTTGTTGTGCCCACACTTTATCTTGCACTGGGCCTGTATCTGCATAATAACGGGCTAGTACGCCTTTATCAAGTGATTCTAGCCATCTGGCTAGCTGCTTGAGTTTTTTATGCATCACCTTGTGATAATCCCTTCCCCAGCCATAACGGGAAATTTTGGCGTATTCCTCACCTTTGGGACGTTGATGTGGTGTGTAGTAGTTCAGCGCCACACACACTAGCGATCGCGCTTCTGGCATTACTAAGCGGATATCCTGACGCTTGGGGTTAGACATCCATTCCATATCGGCGTGATAACCCAGTTCAATCCATGCTTGCAGCCTTTGCGCTTCTGTGGCATCTACACTATTTACAGCAGCAATTCCAACTTTGTGAAAGCCCAACTCCCTGGCTCTTTCTTTTACTACACTGCTGCTTGTTACGGAATACTGATTCATTTTTTTATCTAGATTTTGCCTAATTAAAGGCGCTCTAATTTTACATTATCTAATCAAAACTTTTTATTAATTTTTATAAAGATGCAAATTGAGGTTTGTCTAATTTAAGACTTACGCAAAAGTACACGCGCTCATACCATTTCACGAAAAACTTGATACACATAGATTTCTCGTAGGGGCATGGCATTGCCCATAGGTGTCAACTTAAGCCTAGAAATGGCTTAACTGTTGGCTCCCTCACCCGCCTTGAACTTCAGTTCCTTGCGGGACATGACTTTTACGTTAAGTTGGCACCAATGGGCATTGCCACGCCCCTACCAACGTATTTGTATCATTATCAAAGTGAAATGCTATCAGGGGCAATTCATGTAGACGCATTCGCGGAGCGTCTCGTAGAGAAGCGGCTTCCCGCAGGGTATTTCCCTAAGAAGAAAATAAGAGTTTCGGTTATTATTTGCGTAAGTCCTGTAATTAAAACTTCTATCGTGAGGAAGATTTGTACATCTGTAGCAATCTATATCAACAGCGGCTTTCTTTTGACCTATTTTTATAGTGAAATAAATATTCAGCCAGCATAATACAAGTAATTATATGACTTCTACTGAATTTCTATCGCCAGCACAGCCGAAAGAAGAATTTCAAATTGAGGGAATTACAGAAACAACTGTACTGCGCTATTTTGAAACGTTAAATACCGGAGAATTTGAGGTAACTGCTGCCTTATTTGCCCCGGATGGTGTGATGCATCCACCATTTGAATCTGATATTGTGGGGACAGATGCGATCGCAGCTTACTTAAAACAAGAAGCCCAAAACATTAAAGCTTATCCCAACGCTGGACTAACTGAGACTTTGGAAAATGCTACGATCCAAGTCCAGGTAACAGGCAAAGCCCAAACTTCGTGGTGTGGTGTAAATGTCTTATGGCTATTTATCCTTAACCAACAGCGGCAAATTTTATATACTAGAATCAAACTTTTAGCTTCCCCCCAAGAGTTACTTTCTTTACGTCATGAAAAGTAGCAATAAATACAATGGCTTAGGCAATATCTGAATAATACCCAAAAGGAAATCTACTCATCTAAAATTCGGATAAATAATATTACTTGAAAAATAGTAACTTTTATAAGAAGAATTCAGAATTGAATTTTGTACGACTGGGTAATGAATATTGGTTTAAAACCTTGCCCGAAGTCAAGCGAAACAAAATTAAAAGATTTTTCCGATGTTTTTACTCTATCTCTTCCCTACGGGACGCTGCGCGAACATGGGTGGAGCATTCTGACTCCTGGATTCTGACTTCTGACTCCTTTTTATTTATTTGACTAATTCGGGTAAAGTAGCTTCTAACTTCAGACAGTTAGCGCCATTAATCTGCAACTGGTAATCTACTTTATCCATGAGACGATTCATAATTAGCCAACCATAACCACCTTCTTGTTTTTCCATAGGGTTTGGAGCGTAATAGTTAGAGATATCAAAGCCTTCGCCGTAGTCCCAAACTTCTATAGCAAGCTCCCGGTCTTTCAGTTCTAAACGCAGTAAAATCGGTAAATTTGGTTTGTCCTTGTGGGCATGACGGACTGCATTTGAGTAAGCTTCGACCAAAGCCAGTCTCAAACGACTTGATTGCCGTGACCAATCCACAGATTCTCCTAGCTGGATTTTCAAACATCCCAGCAACCAGTTTTCGACAATATTAAGATAATCCAAATCACTTGGTACATGAAGCTCGCTTTTCATTACTTACAAAATCTCTAACGAGAGTATAGTTTGATCATCTTCTTGAACGTGGTTATCTGCCTGGATACGAGCCAGTAAATGGGTAAGAGAAAGCGGTTGTTCCTCTGTTTGTAACAGTTGCCAAAGACCATCCTGATTCAGCATAGAACGGTTGACTGGCTCGCTGCCAGACACGGTTTTTACTGGTAAATCACACTTGTTTGATATCATTGCTTCTGTAATGCCATCGCTGGCCAGTAACAATGTGTCTCCAGCAGCGAGAACCAAGCGACCAGACTCGGCTTGCCACTTAGGCAAAATCCCCAAAGGAACGCTACGAACTTTGAGGTAATTGGGATTGTCGGCTAAAGCGCCTTGGTGTGACCATAACAGTGGATATATATGACCGGCATTTGTATAGACAAGTTCCTTAGTGCTAGGGGTATAACAGACTAACACAAGAGTGATAAAATAATTGTTGCTAATTAAATCTTCACTCAGAGCGTGGTTGAGGTTCTGCATAACCACATTTGGCTCGGCTGGGCTTTCTTGAGATAATTCCCGGCGCAAAACTGAAATAATACTAGCCATAAATAAAGCAGCCGGGACACCCTTGCCAGAAACGTCACCTACTGCTAGCCACAAGTCGCCTTTGGGATGGACAAACACTTCAAAAAAATCACCTCCTACTTCCCGCGCTGGGTAGCAGCAGGCTTGCACCTTCACACCTTTGATGTCAGGTAAAGTTTGGCGTAGCAAATTGTATTGAATTTGGCGGGCTACTTCCAACTCATTGTGAATCTGCTGTTGCTGTTCTTGGAGGCGCTGGTATAATTTTGCTTGAGAAAGGGCTAAGGCTGCTTGTTCGGCAACACCTACAATCAGTTGGATGTCTTCGTCTTGCCAAGGGCGATCGCATCCCCATTGGTGCAGGGCTAGCACAGCGAGCAGATGCTGCTGGTAGCTAAGTGGCACAACCAGGTGGTGACTGAGGTTGCCGTCGTGTGTTTCTTGAGCGAGTTGATAATGACGGGTTTCCAGCACTTTTTCAATTAAAATACTGGGGTCAAAGAAGGAATCTAACACATCTGATTGAGGATCGCGGTAGAAGAACTGGTCTTGTGTGAGGCGATCGCCCTCTACTGGTCTAAGCAAACAACTGGTAGCTTCAAATGTTTGTCCAATAGTTGCGACAATCTTTTGCAGCATACTATCGTAGTCTAGAGACTCCCGAATTGCCGTTGTTACCGCATTGAACAAAGATTCTCGCCGTAAAGCCCGACTCAACTCTTGTGTGCGCTTCTTAACTATGCGATATGTATCAGTAGCTTGCTCAACTAATGCCCTGAGCCGTTCAGGATTCCAGGGTTTAGTAATATACTTAAATACCTGACCGGAATTAATTGCATCTACCAAATCTTCGACATCAGTAAAACCAGTTAATAGAATCCGAATCGTGTCTGGAAAGCGCTCCACCGTGCGACTAAAAAATTCGGTGCCGTTCATTTCTGGCATTCTTTGGTCAGAAATAATCACCGCCATTTCACCAACTTGATCCAAGATTTCCAGAGCGCCAAAGGCATGATTGGCTTTATATACTTGAAAATCTCGCCTAAAAGTGCGGTAGAGTAGATCTAGGTTATCCGGCTCATCATCTACCACCATGAGCTTAAGTTTCTCCACTCCTGTCTCAGCCATATTTGACTTACTTTTCAGCTACTTGAATTGAGAGATAGTGTGATATTTATCCAACCTAAAAATCAAAAAATTAGGAAGTAATTATTTTCAACAATTATTGGTTATCAGTGTTTTAAACCTTGACAACTTTTCACTGTTCACTAAATTTAACTTTATCCTACTAATCCAGAACGCAAGGCGCGAACTGCTGCTTGGGTACGGTCGTCAGCACATAGCTTATTCAAAATATTACGAACGTGAGTTTTAACAGTCCCAACAGTGATGTAAAGCCTTTCCGCAATTATTGCATTGCTACAACCTTCGACAATCAAATGTAACACTTCCAATTCCCTTTCTGTCAGGGTGTAAGGTTGAATTCCTGACAAATTCTCTAGAGAATCAGGGTTAAGAGCAACAGTCTTGGTATCGACAAAAGCCAATTCCGACTTTGGGGGATATTGTTGCGCTTGTTGTAATACAATTCTGGCGATCGCTGGATCGATCCAAGCGTTGCCATTGTAGGTTACTCGCACTGCTTCCAGCAAATTATCGAATTTGATATCTTTCATACAGTAGGAGTCTGCACCAGCAGCAAAAGCTGCTAACACGGCTTCTTTGTTATCCCGCAGCGTCAAAATTAATACCTTTGTGGCTAGTTCCCGGCCTCCCTTATTGATAGATTTTACCTCCCGTGTCAACTCAATGCCATCCTTATCTGGTAAACCAATATCTACGATGGCAATATCTGGTTGTACCATTTTTAACATTTTTAATCCCTCAGTGGCATTACTAGCTTCTCCTACAACTTCAATTTCATCCTTTTGCAGTAGTGCTGTGCGAATACCTACACGAGTTAGGTCATGATCTTCAATTAGCGCAATCCGAATTTTACTCATAGCCAACTTCAGCCCGTTACACTACCTTAACTGTAAAGTCGAGTCTTCTAAAAAGTCTTAAGAGGGGCAGATTAAAGACATCTATACAAATAATTATGGATGTGCAGTTTAAGTAAAGCTAACATATGGACGCACTGCCACAGGCATTCACTGCCTTGTGAAGATTACACTTCAACAATAAAATTGGGACTGGTTCAGTCCTAATACAAGCGCCCAAGACTAATTAGTTTAATCATGCTTTCTATTGTTACAGCTCTTGCAACCTCATATAATGAGGTTGTAAAAGACATACTCGATATTTGGGGATATGAGCCAATTAGCCCGCTTTGCACTCGAAGTGTAAGGCTAATAGCCGAATGGCACGAAGATAAGGCAGAAGGGAAAGATAAAAAAATGCTGCTCTGCCTTAGACATCTCCGGAAAAGATTTAGAAACCTTAAATTTACACGCAGACCTAACCCCCCTACCCCCCTTCCCTAGAAGGGAATGGGGAATTAAAGCCTCTCCCCGAAACGGAGAGAGGTTTGGAGAGGGGTCATGCATTATTTTTCGGAGATGTCTCTTGAATAGAGGCTTAGGGAATCTCTTCTGCGTAAGTCCTAATATAAAAAATTTGATAAACTTAGTGATCAAGGAAATCTGGTATGAGGTTGATCAAGAATAGGAATGTCTGAACGCAATCAAGCATTTTCAGTGTTGGGAATACCAGTTCATGTAATGAGTAACTATCCAGGCTGGTTGATAGAGTGCCTTCAACAAGGCAAAGGAACTCATGTAGTAACGCTCAATGCAGAAATGACTATGCAAGCAGAGCAAAATAAACTCCTAGCTCAGGTCATTAAAAATGCTGAATTGGTGATTCCAGATGGAGCCGGGGTTGTTCTGTATTTGCGATGGCTGTTCTGGCAAGAAGTGCAGCGTTTTCCGGGGATTGAATTAGCAGAAAAACTTTTGCAAGAACTTGGGCAAAAGAAGACAGGGGCAAAGGTATTTTTCTATGGAGCAGCGCCTGGAGTGGCCTCAATTACAGCAGATTTTTGGCAGCAGCAAATTCCTGATTTGAATATAGTCGGCACTCACTCAGGCTATCATTGCCTAGAAGAAGAAGCACAATTGCGACAAACTCTCGCTCAATTGCAGCCGCAAGTGATTTTTGTCGGTTTGGGAGTGCCACGTCAAGAGTTATGGATTGCCGAAAATCGCCATTTGTGTCCCCAAGCAATTTGGATTGGCGTTGGTGGCAGTTTTGATATTTGGTCGGGAGGTAAAACTCGCGCTCCTGCTTGGTTGGGAAATAATAATTTGGAATGGCTGTATCGATTGTATCAAGAACCTTGGCGTTGGCGGCGGATGTTGGCTTTGCCAGCTTTTGCTATAAAAGCTTTTGTTTATCGTTTGACTGCAAGGGGTGCAATTAGTTAAGAGTGCTGAGTTGTGGGTGTTATTACTTAGTTAGCAATCAGGTCTTTAAAAAACTTTAAATTTTCTTTGTTGAATTTTAAATTTTCACGCGAAACCTGGGAATCCTTATTTTTGAGAGGAATGTCACATCTAAACCGAAAAACTGTTTGGTTGTGGGTATGAGGAAAATTTAACAATGCCAGTATTAACAACTCAAGTTAAGACAGACAAATCCGTTCATAGAAAGGATAGTGAAACTCAACAGGACACTAGCAATACTGCTGTAAAGGTGCAATTGCAATCTGTAACCAAGACTTATACCAATGGCTGTCATGCCTTGTTGAATGCAAACCTTGAGGTAAAAAAGGGAGAATTTCTCTTTATTACAGGGTCAAGCGGTTCTGGTAAATCAACGCTCTTGAAACTGCTGTATGGACAGGAGTTACCCACACAGGGAGAAGTAATTGTTGATGAGTGTAATGTAGCAACTCTACGGGGCGATCGCTTATCATTATTGCGGCGACGGATTGGTATTGTATTTCAAGATTACAAACTGATTACTCAACGGACAGTAGCAGAAAATGTAACTTTTGTACTGCAAGCTCAAGGGTATACCCGTAAAGAAATTCAACGGCGTTTAGAACCAACGTTGAAGTTGGTAGGTTTGCTGAATAAAGCTAACTGCTTTCCAGATCAGCTGTCTGGGGGAGAGCAACAGCGCGTGAGTATTGCCCGGGCGATCGTTGGCACACCACCCCTGCTTTTGGCGGATGAGCCTACTGGAAATCTCGATCCAGATAATTCCTGGCAAGTGATCCAGATTCTCCAGAAATTAAACTCTTTTGGGGCTACGGTAATTGTTACTACCCACGATGAACAACTGGTGCGGCGGTGCAATCATCCAGTAGTGCAAGTTCGTAATGGACAGCTGTCTCGAAAATAAGCATTGGGCATTGGGCATGGGGCATGGGGCATGGAGCATGGGGCAAAACAGTTCCGAGTTCTGAGTAAAAAAGTGAGATTCTCTACTCAGCACTCAACTAAATGTGGTGCTTAACTTTTGCAGACACGGGTACGAAAGTTGCTACTGTTTTAAGTGGTAGCATTTGTAGGCGATCGCAAGCTTGCAAACTTTTAAAAGCTGCCTCTAGAATTACAACTTCCTCCTCCCGACTGAGTAAGAGTTGCAAGCATTCGATTACATCTTGCTGCACTGAAGAATCAACTCGCTTATGGGTGATGAATTTAGTTAGTTGACGTAGGGCAATCAACCGCTTCAATGGATCTTTTTCTGTTAAATTGACCAACAACTGATCGAGGTGGTCTTCTTCTCGATTTCCATAGAAGTTGACAATTTGCCATACCAATAATATTAAAGTTAACAGAGTTCCTACACCTTGCAGAATAGCACCAGAGGCAATCCAAGGACTGTGAGAGTCAACCCAAATTGCAACTGCCATGTAAGTGCTGACAGTACCAAGACCACCACTGACAACTGCTAAAGCTAACCGACGGTTTGAACTGTTTAAAAACTTACGTATATTAGACCAGGGCAATTGCCAGTCCCACTCCTGCATTGAGTAAACTAATACCATCACCCCAACGCCGATTAATAGAGCCAATAGCAGTTTCCAGTTCCATAACAGCATAGCCACGACAATTGTCAGAAACCCAAAAAAGCCGCCAGGCCCAGAGAAGCGTTTAAAAGTTTGCTGCTTTGTAGCTCCTTTTGTATTGAACTTTGGAAGCGACCAGTTGGGGTTCTGGTTGATCAATTGTTGCCAAGAAGACCAAGCCTGTGCCACAGTACTTACCTTCTTGATGACGAAACTACCTAATGTATAAGTTTTACCAGAGATCATGAAAATATCAAGGCTGAAGCCACAAGATGCTCGGTTTTCACGGACGGACAGTAGATTTGGCTAGTAGATGATAACGGAAACCAAGATACCATTTTAAATCGCTCAGAGCAAGGGAATAAAGGCTTTTTGAGCAAAGCCGGAGACTCTAAAGCTCCAAATAAGTCCAATCTAAAATAATACCCGGACTGGAGCGAGTCCGCTCAATTTTATCACTGAGTTTTTAAGGTTTTAAGTTAAAGACAAAAACGGAAGTCATTAAGGGTGAATTGACCATCAAAAGCACAGAAGGTAACGCTGTGGATGTTATTCACAGTTATAGATAATAATGTATTGGGGGAAATTGCCGAGTCAGAATTGGCAAGATTAGCGCCTGGTAGTACAGTTTGTCCGAGCAGTTGGCGATCGCGATCGTAGGCGGAAAGTACTAGCCGTTGCGAACTTGTGACAAAGACACTAACCGAGTTAACCGGATGCAAGAAAGTCGCTTCTAAAAATCCGCTTTTGGGCGCTCCTATTAAGACTGTTAGCCCTGAATGGGTTGGAAATGCTGGACTTGATGGCTGTATTGCTAGAGAATTATGAAAAATGACTCCCCAGCGCTCATACTGACGCTCCACTGCCTCAAAACACTTTAAGTTTTCTAAGTCTAAACTAATACAAATAGGTACAGTAACCCCGGTAGCGTCAATAGCTGGCTCCACCTGATCATGCCAAGCTGAAGCTGTAATTTCGTTTTGGATATTAAAGTTGTCAAGCGCAAATTCAGCGTCTCCAATCCTTGATACTTTATTTGATTGAAGAGTAGCCTGCTTTACCATGACATTCCGCCTTATTATTACTTAGAAAAGAATCAGATTAGGAATAAATCAACAGCTATTGTTTATATATGTAGAACTACAATTAATAGCTTATTAAAATGAGCATTTTGATTATTACTGACGCTCAAAAATATTCATTAGTTTTTTAATAGATTATCATAAAAACTCATCCTGGATTCACCCTAGAGTGATACTCGTTAGCACGCCAAACCCTTACAAAACAGTAATTACAACGTTAATCTATTGTTTTTTGTGAGAAAAAATCATCAAATCTTTACAAGCAATCCGGTTATTTTATATCTACTTAATATGACGATAGGGAGAGTCTTAGAGTGATTAGTTCGCCGATAATAATAACGAGTGGGAAGTTTGAACTAAACAAGTAACCATTCCAAGGTGATGCAAGTGTCACCCGTGCCAATTAATCACTACAGGGAACAAAAAATATTTATGTTTCAACCACTGGGATTTGAGCAACGCTCCGTAATGACTTCACTGGGTAAAATGGTGTACTATACTGCCACTGGATCACTTTGGCAGGATCAGGTGACTGCCAAAGATGATCGGGAAACTTTGGTGTTCCTGCATGGCTTTGGTGGTGGATCTTCTGCTTATGAATGGTCGAAAGTTTATCCGGCCTTTGCTGCCGAATATCGGGTTATTGCGCCAGATTTAATCGGTTGGGGTAGGTCTGAGCATCCGGCGCGGAGTTATACGATTGAGGATTATTTGACAACGATTCGGGAATTTTTTGAGCAGACTTGTACCGAGACAGTAACAGCGATCGCTTCTTCTCTGACCGCAGCATTTATAATTCGAGTAGCAGCAGCTCATCCTAATTTATTCAAGTCTTTAATTCTTACTACTCCCGCCGGACTTTCCGACTTCGGCGAAGACTACTCCCGCAGCTTTTTTGCCCAGTTAGTCAGCGTTCCCATTGTTGATCGTTTACTATACAGCACTGGAATAGCCACCAGTGCCGGTATTCGCAGCTTTTTAGAGCAACGGCAATTTGCCCAGTCTAATCGAGTCTACCAAGAAATTGTAGATGCTTATCTAGAATCTGCCCAACAGCCTAATGCTGAGTATGCAGCACTGTCTTTTGTGCGTGGTGATTTGTGCTTCGATTTATCCCTTTACATTCAACAACTAACAACTCCCACTGCTATTATTTGGGGAAAAAAGTCAGAATTTACAGGACCTTCAATTGGTCGTCGCCTCGCCGAAATGAATCCCCAAGCGATCCGATTTTTTCAACAGTTGGAAAATGTGGGATTAACACCGCAGTTGGAATTGCCAGCAGTGACAATTGGGTTAATTCGCCAATTTTTGCCTTTACTGAATTAGTATTTTCTTCAGTAGTTAAAGCTCATCTAATTTTTTGCCTTCTGCATAGCTGTCTTCTTCACTCATCTAATTTCAACCATAATTATGTAACTTGATTTTTGAGTGTCGAGACTTACTAAATTAAGGGCGTTGCTAAATCATATTTAGATTTTGCAGCACCCTTTATCGAATCTTAAACTTAACTTTATGTTTAATCTTTTGACCAGATATATTTGCAGCCGTATAGGCAAGTGATATTAACAATATTAAAGAAATTAACCGTTGCCCTGATACATTAGTTTCTTCCAAATTATAGCCTCCACTCTTAAAATCGTGGAACATCTCTTCAATATCAAAACGTTGTTTATAAGCTTTGATAGCTGAATCTAAATCATCTAAATTAGTAAGGAGAAACCAGCCCTCTTCCGGTGCAACTCCAAAGCGTTTACGTTTCCATTTACCTGCAAGATTAAAACTAACAAAACCTGGGAATTTTGTATATTTAATACCTTGGTAAAAGAAGGAAAGACCAGGTGCTAAACCTGAATCTTTTAATTGCAGCCAAATTTCCGGTTCTATCTCTATAAATGCATCCTTTTTTAAGCGTAAACAGAAATATACTTTCCGCTCTGTCAGCCAATTAGCCAACTTTACCGAACAAAATTCACGGTCTCCTAGCACAACAGTTTTATAATTATTAAAAAGTGGTAATACTTTTTTGAATAGTGCTTCTTGTTCATCAAAATTACTTGAGCCTAATTTATTTAATAACTCAAAGTATATTGGAATAGACCTTTTATCCCAAACCACGCTAATCATTAACAGATTAATACACCCCCAATTAGTCCGGTCAATCACTACATAAATAACTTCATTTAAGGAAAAATATATCTCTAACCAGCTTTTAATAATTGGGAACCAAATTTCTTCAATATTTATGTAATTTAAAGACAAAAACGCAATGAAATTTTCTTTCTTCTACTTTCAAAAAATATGGGAATAGGTAAAGCAGTAGCCAGGGCTTCAATGCTAACAGTTTTAATAGATTGTAATAAATTTATCAAGATTTTTAGTAATAAATATTCCGCACCTCCCAATTCTCGCTTGAGGTTTGTTTCGTAGAATTCTGGTAACATTATCATTAAGTAGAGCTTATTGCGAATGAATGCTCTTTTTCTTTTACCACAAATTGCTGCACTCTTTGTAGTACAGGCATTTTAGACCATTTTGTCCCCCCGCAAGAAGTCAAGGTGTTCGCATCTCCCCAGGTAAAACGGTTTCCCTAGATGCAGAACCAGAATACATCACCTTTTCTAAAGATGGCACTCAAGCTTGGGTAACGCTGCAAGAAAACAATGCGATCGCAGTTGTGGATATTGCTACTGCCACTGTCACCCAAATTTTACCTCTAGGTGTTGTTAACCATAGTTTACTAGGAAATGAATTAGATGCCAGCGATCGCATTGTCAATAACCTGAAATCACCAGACATCATTTCTCTGGAAGAAATTCAGGACAACAACGGCCCGACAAATGATAGTGTAGTCGATGCCAACATTAGATATCAGACATTAATTGATGCGATTATTGCTACTGGTGGGCCTACCTATGAATATCGCCAAATCAACCCAGTGGACGATACCAATGGCGGTCAACCTGGTGGAAATATTCGCGTAGGTTTCTTGTTTAACCCCAATCGCGTCAGCTTTGTAGACATTGCTGGTGGTACTTCCACTTCTAACAATACAGTCACCAACGTCAATGGTATTCCTACCATTTCTGGTAGTCCTGGACTAATTGACCCCACGAACCCCGCATTTACTGACAGTCGCAAGCCGTTAGTTGGTGAATTTACTTTCAACGGTCAGACTGTGTTCGTTGGTAGTCAGGACTTTAGTCTTAGCTTTTGGGATTGAATTTCTGACTACAAACTGCTTTTTATAAGGGATTTGGCGGACATGATCTGATACCATTTCACTTTCATAAAGTTACAAATGCGTGGGTAAGGGTTTAGCAGTGCTAAACCCCTACGAAAAATCTATATGTATCGAGATTTTCGTGAATTGGTATGATATATCCAAAAAAGAAAATTTCCGGCAAATAGGAATAATAAGCATTGTAAGGGGGAGAGAGTTTATCTCTCCCTTATTTTGTAGGAAACTTGTGACTCCCAGAGCGGAAGGCAATGGGGGAAATATATCAAAGAAAATGTGAATGCTATTTGTCAAATCTGATATCAATAACAGTTGCATTGAAGTTGTAGTTAAAACCTTCTAACTCAATTGGCATACCAATTTTCACTTTACTGCTACCTAGAACTAGTCCGCTTTCAGTGCTTTTGGCTTTACCTTCTAAGGTTAGAATCATATCTGTACTAAAATTATTGGTCTTTGGATCTGGCAATTCTTTAACAGTGCCATCAGGTTGGGAAACATTGACTGTTCTAGGTAGCTGTTGAACGGATTTAATCTGAATCTGTCCATAGGGTTGATTGCGGATAATTACATCAGTTTTGCCACCTTTTTTTAAGCCATTGTTAAATAATTGCTCAGGATCACGTACATTCAAACCACGAACTACTAAGTCTACTTCTATGGGTACTATTTTCTCACCGACTTGGGCAAGACCCAAGCTAGATAAGATAGTAGACAAGATAACAAATATAACTAGCAGAGTTACCAGCGCAGCACCTAAATCTAGGAGGTTAATTTTGCCGAACAAACGACCTTTTGAATCTAAAATAGCCATAAAAAGTTTTCCAAGATAATAGCGAAGTAATTGATTGTAGCAAGAAGGTTTTCGATGGAAAGGGTAATTTTTCCTATTTGGTAATAACTCAAAGCATCCGGGGGGTGCGATTATGCGACAGTTTATCACGAGTTCGTAAGTTCCGAGGAGCGATCGTTAACCCTCAAACTTTTACTTGTTAAGACTGATAACTAAAATCTAGTGCTTAAGCCTATCTCTAGAGGGAATCCCCAGTCCTACGCAGTTCGGTAGATTTGCGTAAGGATTATTTGTGTAACAACTCCTTTGGTATTGAGTTAAGAATGCAACTTAGAATACTCTAAATCCGTCTCACAATTTGTCCGATCATTTTATATTCTCCCGAAATAATCTTCAAAGCGTATTATGTTCAATTGGAAAAGTTTTGTTGTAAATTACTCTAGGTGGCGGCGTCGCTGGTTTTATCCGCTAATTTCGGTGGTAGTCGCCCTGAGTCTGTGCCTGAGTACACCCTTGCCTGGAAGAACTTTAGACTTCTTACCTCTTATATTGCAGGGAGTCCAGGTACTTCAGCTTTCTAACATATCCGATCGCCAGGAAACTGATATTGGTAAGCAGATTAATCAGGAAATACTGGGGAGTCAAGTCAAACTTTACCGGAATTCTGAAGTTAATAGCTATGTAGAACAAATTGGCCGGCGTTTAGCAGCTAATAGCGATCGCCCCAATCTTCCCTTTACTTTCCAAGTAGTGGAAGATAATGCTATTAACGCCTTTGCCACTTTAGGAGGCTATGTATATGTCCACACAGGTTTGCTGAAAGCCGCCGATAATGAAGCGGAACTCGCAAGTGTCATCGCCCATGAAATTGGTCACATTGGCGGGAAACACCTGGTTAAACAGATGCGGCAAAAAGCGATCGCTAGTGGTTTAGCAAGCGCAACTGGTTTAGATCGCAATACAGCCGTGGGCATTGGTGTAGAACTTGCCTTAAATCGTCCCCGCAGTCGTCAAGATGAATTTGATGCCGATAAAAGAGGCTTAAGAACTTTGACACGCGCTGGTTATGCCCAGTCTGGAATGGTTACTTTTATGCAAAAGCTGCTGAAAAAGGGTGGTTCTGTGCCAACATTCTTGAGTACGCACCCCGGAACCAGCGATCGCATTAATGGCCTCAGAAGTGCAATTAAGTCCCAACCTAGTAATGCAAATTATGGGCTGGATAATGCTAATTATAAAGCGAATATTCGACCATTAGCGAGGTCTTAAGGGTATTGACCATTGGTTATTCCCCTCATCTCCCCATCTCGAATGTTGCTCAATTCTGATTACGGCGATCAACTCTGACTTTGGCTGGATCAACGTTAATTACTACCTCTTCTAAAGGCAAGACACGGAGATGGCTTCTAAAAATATTGACTTGATAAACCAAGTTATTTGTTACATCCAGTCCAGTCAACCAGCCACTTCGGGGATGATAAGCCCCAGTATCTATATCTAGCCATCCCTGTCCTTGTGCCAGTTTACCAGGAGAAACACCTGGCAGAGTAAAGGTAATAGTATGACCGATGATAATTTGCTTGTCTGGAAAGTAGGGTTTTTCAATACTGTGAAATTCCTCTCGTATCCAGCACAGTTGATCGGCTGTTTGTTCTTTCACAGACTTGGAAGGGTCAACACCAGCATGAGTTAACCAAATATCCCCCAAGTCAAGATACGTAGGCAAACCTTTTAACCAATCTAGATGGTCGTCGGGGATTGTAGCCTCGTGATAACTGGCTACGGTAGCTTGCCCTCCACCATACAACCATGCTTGCATCGTCGAGGAGGAAGTCCTTTCATTGGTCAGAATGTTTACTAACATTTGCTCATGATTTCCCAGCAAACATGAGTAGTTATTTCGTTTGACAAAATTAACTACTTGTGCGCTATTGGGGCCACGATCAATTAAGTCTCCCAGAAAATAGATTTTATCATCTGAGGTGGGGGCGATCGCCTCCAACAATGTCATCAAACCTTCATAGTGTCCATGCACATCCCCAATTACAATTCGTCTGGGGCTATTTTCGCTCATTGTTCTTAGCTTTAATAATTTTGGCTAATACTTTTGCTACAGTTTAAGCTGTCTGGTTTCCGCAGTGAAAGATAAAAATACTGGATAAGTTTTATTTTAATTTAATTATTCGCCTAGTGAATAAAGTTGACTTATGATATGTATAGGCTATAGTAAAGACTTTTTAGGAAAATTTAAGCGTTCGCAGCCCAAATGGTGTTAATTGATGCACAAGGTATGGATTTAACAGCACAAGTCAATGGGGAAGCTATGCCAGTTCGCATTCAGTTTGATCATGTTTTAGCAGATGCGGAAGATGCCCATCAAACTCTGATTGCAATGGTGAAGCAAGCGCGAGTCAAGGCAAAATAGAAATCGTTTCAACTTAGATCGAATATTGTTTTGCGTATTGATTTTCTCAAAATTCTAATTATTGAGAGTGTTAAATATTACTTATATTTGATATAAATGAGTAGTTGTACTAGGGTTGTGATAGGGTATTGTAATACACTGCAACAATCTTGATTTTCTTAAGCAATCGTACTGATGAGTGAGCGATCGCTTTATAGAAAAAAATGCTAGCGGCTTGATCTCAGCTACTCAACTGAATGACATACTTACTATGCTGAATCCGAATTATTAGAGAACCGTTGATGAACTGCGTAAGTTAGCCTCTATGTTTTGGCCTTCAGAATTATCTAGACAAGAAGCCGAACTTAGTATAATTCCAAAACTCATTGAAACTCAAGACCAATTTATTGCCATTTTGAGCGTTGATATGTCTAGCTTAGAAGGATTATTTCAAATAGTTAACTCTTCAAATATGTCAGCAAATCTCTTTCTAAAACATTTACTCGTGCTAGCTGACTTTGGCGGTGAAATGCTTCAACGATTAAACAGTCAATTTAACTCAATCTTCCCTTTGGGACAGTTAGATTATTTATGGAATACACAAAATTATAACTATAGCTTTCGAGTTTTGCCTGTGCTGGGTCAACTCAATAACACTAAACTTGGTATCAGTGGCAAAAAACTACTAGTAAATCAGCCTCTTTCGGAACTGCACAAAGACATAATAGCCGTAGTTTTGTTTAGTGGTAGTTCTATTGATGAAAAAACAGCAGAAATACTAGCAAAGTGTGAAATCGGTAACTACATTGGTCTACCAGATAAATTGCAAAAATTTATTAAGCAAAGATATATGGGTTAGTCGTATCACTGCTGGCTCTCAATCAAATACTTTAGGGCAAATTACTCAAACTTTGGTTAAAAATTATTTAGAAGACAACCTTGATATTCCTAATATTAATATTAAGGGAAATGGTCATTTACCTGGCATAAGTCATACCGAATCTAATGATCGTCCGACAACGTTTGATATTGTAGCTTCTAAAGAAAACAAGTATGTAGGAATAGAAGTTAGCTTTCAGGTAACTACAAATAGTGTAATCGAGCGTAAGGCAGGACAAGCTAAATCTCGCTTTGAGCAAATTGAAACACTTGGATATAAAATAGGTTATGTTTTCGATGGTGCTGGCAACTTCCAAAGAGAAAATGCTCTAAAAACAATTTGTTCATATAGTCATTGTACAGTGGCATTTTCTCTTAAAGAGCTTGATGTGCTTTGTAGTTTTTTAAAGGAGTATTTTTTGTAAAAATAAGTAAGCCTACGTAATCTATTAAACTTTGCGATAAAAGTAACTTACTATCTATGCAGAAGATTCGGTTTGTTGATTTATTTTCAGGAATAGGGGGAATTAGATTAGCCTTTGAACAGGCGGCTCATTCTTTAAATATAGAAACTGAATGTGTTTTAAGCAGCGAAATCAATACAGATGCTCAATTAGTTTATGAAAAAAACTTTTCTCAAACAGCTTTAGGTGACATTCGATTAATTGAGAAATTACCAGAACATGAATTTTTATTAGCTGGGTTTCCTTGTCAATCTTTTTCTCATGCTGGCAAAAAAGAAGGGTTTGTGGATACGCGAGGTACACTATTTTTTGAAATAACAAGATTACTTGATACTTATAAACCACAAGCTTTTATTTTTGAGAACGTCCGAGGGCTTTACAGTCATGATCAAGGGCGAACATTAGCAACTATTAAGTATGAAATTCAAAAAAGAGGTTATAGTTTTCATGCTTTTTTACTCAATAGTGCAAACTTTGGCTTACCGCAAAATCGTGTCCGCATATATCTGATAGGAATTTTAGATGCTTCTCCCACTTTTAAATTGATTTCTGATGTGGGACCAAAAGATTCCCATTCATATAATCCTCAGCAGTTATCTTTGTTTTACCCTTCAGAAAAATCTGTGACTGTTGCTGACATTTTGGAAAGTAATCCAGATGAAAAGTATAATTGCTCACCAAAGTTTGTCAATGCTTTGAAACGAATATTTAATAATGATTTAAATCGCTTACATGGGATCAGGCTGATTGATTATCGGGGTGGAAACTCTATTCATTCCTGGAATTTAGGATTGCGTGGCGAGTGTAGTGCCGAGGAAATTGAACTGATGAACCGTTTCATCTTAAAGAGACGTAATAAAGAATTTGGACAGGAACAAGATGGTAAACTCTTAACTCAAGAGCAAATAGCTAGCTTTTTTGAACATCCCAATTTAGGAAAAGTTTTGAATTCACTGGTTAGAAAAAAATATCTAAAACTTATTAATGATAAATATAAACCTCTATCAGGTAACTTTTCATTTGAAGTTTATAAGTTTGTAGATCCAAATAAGATTTCAGTAACGTTAGTTGCTAGTGATGCCAATAGATTGGGAGTTTATCACAATCAGAGAGTGCGGCGACTAACTCCGCGAGAAGCTGCAAGGCTGCAAGGTTTTCCTGATAGCTTTATACTTCATTCCCATGATGATAAGGCTTATTATCAATTAGGAAATTCTGTAAGTATTAATGTAGTAAAAGCTGTGGCTCAGGAAGCGATCGCCTTTTACTCTCTAGCATTTATCCCATCTCCAGCAACCTTGATATTCTGGATCTTTAGCATCCTGCTTGAGCGCTGCAATCATTTCTGCTGCTAAAATTCGGCGGCGGTGTTCTGCTAGCAGCTTATTGATGTATGCACTTAAATATAGTATGTAGTATTGAATGTTAAAGCATAATGGGGTAGGTTGTTATTGGAACTTTGAAGGTGAATCCAATGGAAGATGGAACTTTTGTATTATGGTTTTCCATTTTTATGATGTGGTTTACGATTTTTACATCTCAATCACAGTTTCAACAACAACAGCAAGCAGACTTGTTATTACAGCAGCAGCAACAACAGCAAGCAGACTTGCTATTACAGCAGCAGCAACAGTATTGAATTAGAGGTGTCTACAAAGTCGCTTGGTAGCTTAATTTCTCTTTTATGCCAGTTGCCATTCGGCTAAACTTCATTATTATATCTTGTAAGAGTCTATTCTAATTCAGAATTCTGACTCCTGAATTCTGTTGTATCAAGCTTCTGTTTGCAATAACCAAAAGCCGCTGTAAGTCATCCCAGAATCATCGGGTTGCACTAACAAAAAATGCAATCCTCGGCAATGCTTTTTTCGCTGTTCAAATGTTTCGGCTGCTGTTGTAACTTCTGGATCTTCAAAAGTAGCAACAATCCACCTATCGACTAAGCCAGCTTCTAATATTAAGCCGTCCGGTGCGCCAGAAATGTAGTTCAACGCCACAGTACGGGCTTGCTGTAACCACCGTGCTAGGGGCATCGATCGCCTTCCACCATAAATTATCACACCAGGGACGGGGACTGTTGACGCTAAACCCAAATTGATGGGCTTGAGACGTTCTGGAATGTGCAGAATCGGAATGGGGCGATCGCTAAATCTGGTTTCTACATCATTAGCAGCCATAGTCGCAAAACGCCATTGTTCTCCCCAAAGGTTTTCTGGTAATGGTGCTGGAGGCGGTTTATCCAGGGTTGAAGGATACTGCTTTTCTTGTAACCACTGCTTCAATGCCAAAGTGTGGCGGGTAGGTTCGACATTAATACCTAAATTGCGTCCAGCCGCCTCAATTAAACTTAGTGACTGAGGACGAAATACCTGAATCACATCTGGCAATTTTTCACCAGATGCTAGCTCAAGTTGAGCAGCAACCCAAACAGAATTTGCTTGCGATTGTGGACAGATAGCCTCATACTCAAAGCTACGAGTTACATCACAAATCAACAACTTCCATAAAACTTGTCCAGATTCATCTGGTAACGGACGACGATAAAAATCAACTTGCCAAATTTTCATAAGTGGGAAGATAAGAATATTTGTAGGTTGGGTTGAGGCAATGCATTACCCAACAAACCCCGTAAAATGTTGGGTTACCCTTCGGGAAGCAAGCTACGTTCCTCAACCCAACCTACACATTTTATTTTTTAGGCTTAACCGAGCAAGCAGTATTGGGGGAGATGTAGCTTAACGTTCATGCTCAGAGGTTCAACCAACGTCCATGCTGATCTTCCCATGCCCAATGTCCCATACTTAATTTAAAAAGCCTGAATCCATTCTTTGACAGAATATTCAGTCCAGATGCCATTTTTCCAGTAGGGATCATTTTCAATTAACTGGCGCACGGTGGCTTCGTCTTCGGCTTCGTAAATCCCAAAAACTTTTGTGACATCCTTGGTGGGGCCAATAGTAATCAGTACACCGGATTCTTTTTGTTTTGCTAATCCGTCTAAATGAGCTTGACGGTGGGGGGTACGTTTTTCAAGAACGTCTTCGCAATAAGTTCCCCAGACTACATATTTAGGCATAATTGCTTGTTACTCCTACTGATTAATCTATAAAAAAAGGGTGAGTGCCATGCCAAACTCAAAAGTTAGACTCAATTTGTTGCCTCAACCAATCACGAAAACTAGCATGATAAAAACTATAATGTATTTCTGCTGCTATTGATTCTAAATGTAAAAACTCTCGCCACTTGTCTAAAATTACCTTGATTTCATATTCATCTGCATCTAATCTTTCTGCGATCGCTTCTATTGATATTGGTTGCTCTTGAACTAAGATATTTAACACCTGTAAAGCCATTGGTTGCTGTTTACTGGCTGCTAAATTCATTTTTTCTAAATGATTTTGGTAATAGAGTTGTAAATTTGGTGGATAAATATCCTCATTAATAGCTGCTAAGATTTCCCTAACATACATAAAATTGGTTTCATTATCATCAAAAGCTTGCTCTATCATGTTGAGCGAAACATCTCCAGGATTCTTCTCTTCGCTAACGCGACTCTCAGAATGACATGATTCATCTAAATAACTTTTAATATATTCCTGGATATCAGCGCGATTTTGTTCCGAGTAGGCTGATAAATCGAAAGATTGGGCTGGATTTTCAATTAATAAACCTGATTTATCTGTCAGAAACGGACGACGGGTGAGGATAAAATAAACTTTTTCTGGGAGATAACGGGGTAAATAGAATATATTTGAGCCGCGTGGTTGATTATTGATATCAATGCGATCGCAGCCATCAATAGTAATAATTAAATGTTGCTCTGGATGCAATCTATCGCTGATTTGTTGCAGTAACAACGATAAAAAAGCACTGCCTTCTGTGGTAAAATCAGGAAAGTTCGTGGTGACATTTTTACTACCTTGATGTTGGGCAATTTCTATTAATTGAGTGCAAATCGTCGTCAGAAATTCCTCAACGCGATTTTTACCTGTAATTTCGACATTGTAATAGACAACGCCGGGATTTTGGCTGACATAATGGGCAAGAATGGCACTTTTACCAATACCAGGATCACCGATAATAGTAAAGTAGCCCCGGTCATATTGATTGATAAAGTTGTTGATAGCAGAAAAGACAAATTCACGACAGACAAAATTACGGCTTTTTTCTGTAATAATTGCTTTAAATTCTTTGGGATGTCCTCTCGGATTTTTGACAGGTGTGTTATTAAACATTGATTTATTTCATTTCCTATTAGAAGGAATTCAATTTCTGGAATTAACAAGCGATCACGCTAGAATCATCTTTAAGATTTAATTACGAATTACGAATTATTTAGCCTATTGTTTCTTTTCTATTTTCTTCAATATCTTGCCAAAATTCTGCTCTTGTTACATTTTTTAGAGACTCTTGACGTTCTTTTGTATAATCACCAGAACCCCAACCCATTTTTTGTAAAAAGCGAATTGTGTCAAGTTGTCCCAACTCTTTAACTAAGGCTTGATAACCTTTTGTGCGTAATTCAATGAGTTTCATTTTCATCATCTCCTCCATTTCACCTTCTAACTGCATTTACCGATTCGTTATGACCTGTCAGGGTAGAGATTTCTGCTCCTGTCTGCAAATCCCACAGCTTCAGAGTCTTGTCATCAGAAGCAGAAACGGCTTTTTTACCATCTGAGGATATCGCTACTGCATTTATCGATTCCTTAGGACCTGTCAGGGTAAAGATTTCCTTTTCTGTCTGCAAATCCCACAGTTTCAGGGTGTTGTCATTTGAACCAGAAACGGCTTTTTGACCATCTGAGGATATCGCTACTGCCATTACTGAGTCGTTATGACCTGTCAGGGTAGAGATTTCCTTTCTTGTCTGCAAATCCCACAGTTTCAGGGTCTTGTCATCTGAACCAGAAACGGCTTTTTGACCATCTGGGGATATCGCTACTGACATTGCTGCGTCGTTATGACCTGTCAGGGTAGAGATTTCCTTTCCTGTCTGCAAATCCCACAGTTTCAGGGTGTTGTCATAGGAAACAGAAACAGCTTTTTTGCCATCTGGGACAATAGCTACTGCTCTTACCCAGTTGCTATGACCAGTCAGGGTAAAGATTTCCGTTCCTGTCTTCAAATCCCACAGTTTCAGGGTGTTGTCAGATGAAGCAGAAACGGCTGTTTTTCCATCTGGGGTAATCGCTACTGCATTTACCCTGGAGTTATGACCAGTCAGGGTAGAGATTTCCTTTCCTGTCTGCAAATCCCACAGTTTCAGGGTCTCATCATATGAAGCAGAAACGGCTGTTTTTCCATCTGGGGCAATCATTACTGCTGTTACCCTGGAGTTATGACCAGTCAGAGTAGAGATTTCCTTACCCGTCTGCAAATCCCACAGTTTCAGGGTCTTGTCATCTGAACCAGAAACAAATTTTGAAATTCTACTGATTTTGAGGCTAATTTAGTGGAAATTCCCCCCATTTTATGCCATCTCCTTTGCCATATAATTAGCCATACTCTTATTAACTTCTTTAAACAGTTTTCGACCTTTACCTAGTTTGTCTTGCCCTTTGAGAAATTCCATAAAACTTCGATGATAAATACTATAGTAAGTTTTTTGTTCATCTTCATTTACTTTCGGTGTTACATACTCAACCCAATCATTTAACACCGATTTCACCTCATATTCATCCTCATCAAGAATTTCTGCAATCATGTTTATGGATATTGGCTCACCTCTTTCTACCAATATATACAGTATTTTTACTTTCTTTTCATTCGATTCATTATCCATCCCTATCCGATTCCAATGAGTCGTATAATAATCCTGAAGACCTTGTGGCAATCCCTTTAAAGTTAAATCATTATATTTACCTTCAGAGATTCCGGGTAATAGATAGCGTAAATATATAAAATTATTTTCACTTTTTACCGCTATTTCCTGAGTAAAATTATCCTCAGAAATATTGCGCTCATTAATCCAACTTTTTAGTTTATGATCATTCTTCAAAAATAAGTGAATATACTCTTTTACATCTTCTTGACTCAAAGCTGTATAATCACTCTTTGTTAAATCCAATTCATCTACAGGAGTATCTGGAGACAAATTTAAACGTTTTGTTTCTTGATTATAAAGTCTTCTAGTCAGTAAAAAATAGACTCCATCGGGAAGATTTTGTGGTAAATCTAAAAGATTACCATTTCCTTCTTGCTCTACTTCATCTAGTGCATCAACAACAATTACAAGTTTTTGTCCTTTTAGTTCTTCACTAGCTTTTTGCAATAAAGTCCTTAAATCAGCGTTGTCTGCATTTTGGAGAGAATGACGCTTAATTAATTGTTGACGAATACTGGCTAAAAACTTTTCTGGTTTGTTGCGTCCTTCTGCGAAAACATTAAAATAACAAGGAAACTTAGTAGCTAAAACGTATTTAGCAGCGATCGCACTTTTACCCATTCCTGCATCCCCAATCACACTAAAATAACCCTTATTTTGAGTTATGAAGAATTTTTGAATAGCCTTGAAAACAAAATCACGACCGCAAAATAAGCGAGTTTTTCAAAGATTAAGGCTTGAAATTCTTTGGGATAAACATCTAAATTCCAATCTGGATAAGGCTGATATTTTGAAGCTTTTGTTTGTTTAGCAACTGCGATAAAAGCTTCGCCAAATTCTTCTAATTCACCCAAGAAGTTAATTTTAGCATTGATTATTTGCGTTTTTAGTTCGCTATTTTGATGAAGAAATTCTTTTGTTTTGTTTGCAAATTGAAAGGGAGAATTAGAACTGTAAGCAGCCCAAAAATAATCTTTAATTACTTTCTCTCTAAACAGGTTTAAAATTGCTCCAGGTTTAAATACACCATATTTTACCAGAGTGTAAGCATAAACCCCATCAACATCATCAGGAATTTGGGTAGGATTGAGTTTTAATTCCTGTAGAACTTTGATAACAGCTTCGTTTTTTTGAGCTTGTTTAATGATTAGTTGACTAGCTTGAGGAGCATATTTACTAATCACTGAAGTAATGGCGGCAAATTCTATCATGGTCTATGACCGAAAATTTACTATTTTTTACGAGTAAAATTATAGCAAATTATACAGTAAGTGCTTTTGAGTAATATTATAGTTGCATAACGTAACGTTGTTGTATTTAAACATCTGCCAAAACATACTGGTGCTGCTATAACAAAGCTTACGCACGGGGTTGCAACTGCGATACTCGCTATGCCAAGTGTCTAATTGAACATGGTTGCCCTGATGTAACACTGCTTTATTGAAGCAAATGGGATTAGTGTTGTTAGAGGCGATCGCTAAACCAGATGTAACAAATGCAATCGCCGAATCAACAAACGCGAACTCCGAATCAACAAATGCGAACTCCGAATCAACAAACGCGAACTCCGAATCAACAAATGCGAACTCCGAATCAACAAATGCGAACTCCGAATCAACAAATGCGAACTCCGAATCAACAAATGCCAGAACTAGATTTCTTGTTTCCCCCCTTTATAAGGCTACGGTGTACACACAAGTTATCGAATCACTATCAGTCCTCGAATTACCCCACCCTAACCCTCCCCTTGTAAAGGGGAGGGAACTGGATTTTCGGTTTCCCCCCTTTCTAAGGGGGGATTAAGGGGGGTAATTACTCCTAACTTCTCAGGTTCACTCCAAATTTTTCCACCAAAGCTTCACGGACTTTATTGTGTACTGGTTCAACTTCAGCCTCAGTAAGAGTGCGATCGCTTGCCCGATAAATTAAGCGAAATGCCAAACTCCGCTGTCCTTCCGGGACATTTTCACCACGATATTCATCAAACAATTCCACTGATTCGAGCAAATCTTTGCCAGCTTGGGTAATTGCTTTTTCCAGTTCGGTAACTGATACTTTCACGGGTGCAAAAAAGGCGATGTCGCGATCGCTAGCTGGGTAAGTAGAATAGGGCTGAAACGCCGGCGTGAGAATTTCATCTTGTTCTAGAGAATCTAAAACCACATTTAGATCCAACTGGAAAACATAAACGGAGTCTGGTAAACCTTTTTCTCGCCGTAATTGGGGATGGAGTTGTCCAAAAATACCCAGTCTGTTACCCCGAATCCACAAAGAAGCGGTGCGTCCTGGATGTAAGCGATCGTCGCGGCGATCGGGTTGAAATTCGATTTCCAAGCTAAGTTGCCGAAATACACTTTCTAAAATGCCTTTGGCTTCAAACCAGGTTAGGGGTTGTTCTTGTCCACTTTTTGACCATTTTCCAAGGGTGCGATCGCCTCCCACAATCCCAGCAAGAGCTTCTGTTTCTTCCAAACCGTCTTCTTCTTGCCAGAAAATTTGTCCGATTTCAAAGCCATTGAGGGCACCATTACCCTGCTCTAAATTATATTGAAAGGCATCAACTAAACCAGATATCAAATCGGTTCGCAGCGCTGAATATTCTGCAAATAAGGGGTTTGACAGGACTATATTTCTGTCTTCTCCTGGTTTGACTAAAGAATAGTGGATCAATTCTGTCAATCCTTCAGCCCGGAGGAAAGCTCGTAACTTACGAATCAGTTCTTGATCTAAAGGCAAATAACCAGCTTCGGCTTTTTCTGGTAAAGTATCGCAAAATTTATTGTAGCCATAGAGACGAGCGATTTCTTCAATTAAATCAATTTCCCGCTCTAAGTCGCGGTAACGATAGGGTGGTACGGAAACTGACCATGTACGTTGATGGGTGGTATCTTCTCCTGAAGGAGTCAATTGACATCCCAATGCAGTCAGGACGCGCTCAACATCTTGTTCTTGGAGTTCTCCCATGTCTTCTTCCAATTCGATTGGCCCGAGTATTTGATTAACTCGGTCTAAACGCAGTTCAATGGAACGACTCCAGGTAGACGGATCGGGGCGGGTATCGGCAATTTCCTGCTGCACAATAATTCCACTAGCTAATTCGCTAATTAAGGACAAAGCGCGGCGATTAGCTATTTCCAACTCAGCCCGATTAACTCCCCGTTCATATCTGCCAGAAGCCTCACTTCTTAAACCTGCACTCCGGGAAGAACGCCGAATTGCCACGGAATCAAATAAAGCTGCTTCTAAAACTAGGCTTTGAGTCCCTTCATGGACTTCTGTTTCTTGTCCACCCATGACTCCCGCCAGGGCAACGGGTTTGTCGTTAGCGGTAATTAACAAATTTTGGGATGCTAGAGTGCGAGTTTGTCCATCCAGGGTTTTGAGGGATTCTCCAGCAGTGGCGAAGCGAACGCCGATGGTTAAATTTTCGCCATTTGTAAGAGATTGTAGGCGATCGCTATCAAAGGCGTGCAGTGGTTGTCCCCATTCCAACAAAACGTAGTTAGTAATATCGACCACATTACTGATGGGACGTACCCCAGCAGCCCGCAAACGCTGTTGCAACCATTCGGGAGACGGGGCAATTTTGACCGATTCAATTACCGTACCGATGTATGCAGGACAAGCTTGGGTATCGGCAATTTTTAAAGCTAAATTTCCGGCATTTTTGGGAATAGAGACTTCACCCGGTTGAGAAATGCTCAACTTTCCACCCGTTAAAGCTGCTACTTCTCTAGCTACGCCTACTATACTCAGAGCATCAGCGCGATTAGCAGTTGCGGTGAGGTCTAAAATTACATCATCTAGACCCAACAATGGACGGACATCACTACCCAATGGTAAATTTTCTTGGGTAAAAATATGAATTCCGTCTACATCAGTGGGCAAACCGAGTTCCTTTAAAGAACAAATCATCCCCTGAGATGGAACACCACGCAGTTTTGCAGGTTTAATTTTTAAATCGATGTTGGGTAAGTAAGTACCCGTAGTTGCCACCGGCACATAGATATCTGCCTTCACATTGGCAGCGCCACAGACAATATTTAAAATCTCATCTGCACCGATATCGACTTGGCAAACACTCAATTTATCGGCGTTGGGGTGGGGTTGACGCTCAAGGACTTTCCCGATAACCACGCCATTTGCCCAAGTACGGCGGTCTTCAATCTCTTCAACCTCAAACCCCGCCATTGTAAGGGTTTCGGCTAATTCTTTGGGACTAAGTTTTATCTCTACTAGTTCGCGCAGCCAATTTAGAGAAATACGCATGGAGTGTGCTTTTTTTTAGGAATCGTCTTTTGCTCTAATTTTAGGGTGTTTACTAGCGATCGATGGCTACTCATCCCGCAAGACGTACCCTTTTACTTGAACAATCCTACTACGTTAGACTGGCAGAACAGTCTCTCATGGTAATTTTTTCTTGGCGTCTTGGCTTCTGTTCTCAACAAACTCAACTTTTTGCTGTGAGCAATTGATTTAGGACTCTTAATATAATACTGGTAATGAGTAGGGCATAAATAAAAATGTCATCAAAAACTTTCGATATTGCTGACTTATCGGATAATTTAGCTGATTTATTGTCAGATATCCAAAATCATGTTGAAATGACGCTAACTCGGCAGGGTGTGCCTTGGGCAAGGGTTTTGCCTTTGTCTCAACCCCAAGAACAGCCTGTAGTTCCCAAAGCGGGTTTAAATCGTGGCTCTATGGTAATGATTGATGATTTTGATCATCCTTTACCAGATTCTTTTTGGGGTTTATGAAGGTTTTATTAGATACTCATATTTTTATTTGGTGGGACAGTGAGCCTGAGAAGTTATCACCAAATATTTAATGTGTAGGTTGGGTTGAGGAACGAAACCCAACATTTTGCGGGGTTTGTTGGCTTTCACTTAATTCAACCCAACCTACAAGTATTCTTAATTCCGACGCTGTTGCTTGTAGTCATAATCATCGTCGTATTCAATCGTGCCAAATAGCTCCAAAATTTTCAGTTGCTTTCGACCTTGCACATACTCTCGTAATGCCTCTTTAACAACGGCATCCTTAGTTGGATGACCGCCAAGTTCGAGAGCTTCCTTAATTAAGTTTTCGTCAATTTCTAGATTAGTAGTCATGTGCAAATTCTTCTAATTACGAATTACGAATTACCAAAGATTTTGTGGTTAATTTAAGTCAAATGCATAAAGACTATTTTCAATAATTCAGTGCGAGTAAATGGTTTAGTCAGATATCCAGATGCTCCTACCAATTTCGCTTTTACTTTGTCTACAATTCCTTTACTCCCAGTGACAAAAATAATGGGAGTCTTCTTAAATATTGAATTATTTCGGATAATTCGACACAACTCATAACCATCAATTCCTAGCATATTTAAATCCAGCAAAATTAAGTCCGGTTTGTGCCTGATAATTGACAAAACGGCTTTTACTGGATCGTTAATAGTAACTACAGAAAAGTTTTCATTTTCTAAAAAATGGCTAATTTCTTTAAGAATTGTGGGGCTATCATCTACAGAAACGATTTTGTGGACTTTTTGTGTAGTTACAGTAGCAGCCGTTACTCTTTGGGAAGCAATATTTATGTTATTTAATATTGTTGGTTCCTGAAAGTTTTCTTTTGGAGGGGCAGAAATCTGTGGTAATCGCTGAACAGGAGCTATATTCTCTTCAGAAATATCGGGGTAAGGGTTGACGATAGTGCTTAATTTTTCTTTAGTGTCAACTAACTCTGGACTCAATTTTGATAATAGCGTAGGCGTAGCCCGTTGTAGCGATCGCTCTTCAAATATCTTTGGTAATTTATCAAATGGTGGATCAGGTTCATGCAAGATAATCGCACCCTTAAGGATGTAAGGGTATAAACTTCGAGCCAGTTGGATTTCATCTTGATTCAAAATTGCAGCTAGATGACACAAGCTGAAACCCTTCATCCAGTTAGTTAAATCTGGCTGGAGGTTTGGTAAATCTTTTTCCTCAAATTTGCTGTTAATCAACAGATATGGACGTTGATATGGAGAAGAAATTTGGGGAACAAAAGCCTGCCAATTCTGTAATCTTACTTGGCAATATTCTAGAATTTGTTCCACATCTAGTCTGCAAGTTTTTGGTATTATATCAAGTGGTGCTGTTAATTCATAAGTACCTTCTTTGAGTAGCAAAAATGATTCAATTACCTCTTTAACCAATTCTTGAATCAGGACTGCTGCTTGTGTATAATGTATATGTTGTTGACTAACAAGCCAGGATATAGCCTGATATTCAAGAGGGTGGCTTCTCGAATTGCTATCATGTTCAATTAACTGACTGTGTGAGTCAGGTTCAAACATCAGACGTACTTGAACCCGAACCTCGCTGGTAAGTAGTGGAATTTGGTAACTAAGGCGACGCAAATGACGCTCTAATCGATCAAAGGGTTCTACTGAATGGGTAGCATAGGTTATTTTGCCCTGTTCTAAGTAAATTGACCAAGAGACTGAGTTACTTAATGCTTGTAAACAAGTACTATCAGAGCAATTGGATAATTGTCTTAACAAATTTAGAGGACGTAGTTTGGTGAATGTACCTGAATTATTCATATTTCTCAAGTTTTTTGCGGAATAGCAACCAAATATTTGTAGATTGAAAATATCAGTTATAAAGTATTTTATTTGTTGTAATATTTCTCTACGTACAGATTATTTCTTTTAAAATATGTACTTATATATCAAAATTTATAATACACATAAAGTCAACTAGCATATTTTATACCTTTTACTGACAAATAAAAAACAAGTAGCCATCATGAACTGGGTATACCAAAAGATACATGAAAAACTTCTCTTCCTACCGCCCTTAATTCACACTCTATGGGGACTTCGAGTTTCCCTGCCGCTGAACAGTTGTCTCAATTACAGTGAGGATGAATAAAGGTAAACACTCATTATGGCTAGACTATTAGTAGATGTCAGTTAATTCTAGTTTTATTAACTACCGACAACTCTTGGTTGAAGACCCTAATAACTACATTGATTTATACCGACTCACTTCCTAGACAAACTTGATTCAAAGTTCGCACAGTTACATTGGTACACTTTTAAAGCTAATAATCTTAATTATGGTTAATAAGTTTTCTATGAAGGAGCGATTCCCCTACATAAAATCTTTAAAAACTTATCGAGGAAAGTTTACGTATTTATTGTACATTAAGTTCAATGGGTATAAATTTTTGGTAGATCCACTACAACAGCTAATGCTGGGTTTTGATAAACTATTTTTTGCTAAACTAAGCGATGCTCAAGTTCTTCTTAAATATTATGTAGAAAACTTGGTTAAGATAATTTGTTTAATAAAGATTAGAGCATCTACCACTAGATACTATATCTATAATCGCCTCGTCGATTAAAACTCTATACTTTGAGAAAAGGGAAATAAGGTTTTGAATTTTAACATAACACAAAAAGTTATGCCTGATACATTAAGACTTGATGAAGTAGTAGAATTTGCCGAGAATCCAGAACCACGTTGTCCTTGTGTCCTTTTACTAGACACATCTGGCTCGATGCAAGGAGATCCGATTGAGGCTTTAAATCAGGGTTTACTAAGCTTAAAGGATGAATTAGTCAAAAATTCCTTAGCCGCAAGACGGGTGGAAGTAGCGATCGTAACTTTTGATAGTAATATCAATGTCATACAAGACTTTGTGACTGCCGATCAATTCAATCCGCCCATTTTGACAGCACAGGGTTTGACTACAATGGGTGCAGGAATTCATAAAGCTTTAGACATAATTCAAGAGCGTAAATCTCAGTATCGTGCCAATGGCATTGCTTACTATCGTCCTTGGGTATTCATGATTACCGATGGAGAACCGCAAGGCGAGTTAGAGCAGGTGGTAGAACAAGCAGCCAAGCGACTACAAGGAGATGAAGCAAGTAAGCGCGTAGCATTTTTTACAGTTGGTGTAGAAAATGCGAACATGACACGTTTAAATCAAATAGCTGTGCGTACCCCCCTGAAACTCAAAGGATTAAATTTTATTGAGATGTTTGTCTGGTTGTCAACTAGTATGTCAGCTGTTTCTCATTCGCAGATGGACGAACAGGTAGCACTACCGCCGATTGGTTGGGGGACTGTTTAATTAAAGCTTGCAGCTAGCTGTGTAAACATCAAGCTGTTAGAAAAAAATCTATGAACATATCAAAACAGATTGCTCAATGGCGGATTGTGGCTGCGTCTGTATGTGGTACAAGTCACTTAAAAAACGACCAGTTATGTCAGGATGCTCATCACTGGCAGATATTGTCAGATAATATTTTAGTGGCGGCGGCAGCAGATGGTGCCGGTTCTGCTAGCCTTGGGAAAGTGGGAGCGATGGTTGCTGTGGAGACAGCAATAGAAAACATTTCCACTAAAGGACTGACCCGAAGCATTTTGACTGATGATAGCTATGTGCGATCGCTTTTAAATGATGCCATGCTAGCGGCCAAAAAAGCTGTGGAGGATGAGGCGGCTGCTTGTGACAAACAGCCTCAAGATTTAGCAACTACCTTAATTATGATGGTCGCTACACCAGAACTTGTCGGTGTGGCACAGATAGGTGATGGTTTGGCAGTGGCAAAAGATTGCACGGGCAACCTCCTGGCACTGACGATTCCTGACAGCGGCGAATACATTAACGAAACCACTTTTTTGACTTCGCCGACTGCCTTAGATACAGCGCAGATGAGATTATGGCGCACAGACATAGCCAATGTTGGTATAATTACTGACGGACTCCAAATGCTGGCTTTGAACATGGTTGTTGGCGAACCTCACAAACCGTTCTTTTTTCCACTGTTTGAATTTGTAGCCAATACCGAGGATAAGACAGAAGCTAAGGAGCAATTGGTAAAATTTTTACACTCAGAACGGATTACGCAACGCACTGATGATGATTTGACACTCATTATAGCTGCATTCAACAACTCATAAGCAATAAATCTACAGGTTTCACATCTTACAATAACTCCCGTTAGCGGTAATTTCATTATGCAGGTACTACGTTGTTCTCCTAGAAAAGAAATCCTCAGCCTCAGTGTCAGTTTGGGGCGTGGGGGTGAAGCTTGTGTTTATACAGTGCCATCCGATAACAACTTGGTGGCGAAGATTTACCACAAACCAACGACAGCCCATGCTGATAAACTCCAAGCAATGCTTGCCAACCCGCCGGAAAACCCGACGGCTAGTTTGGGGCATATCTCAATCGCTTGGCCGGAGGATTTATTACGGGCAGCAGATGGCAAAAATAGCATCCTTGGCTTTTTGATGCCACGTATTCAGGGGATGCGGCCAATTATCGACTTTTACAACCCTAGAACCCGTCGCCAACACTGCCCCCTATTCAACTATCAGTACCTGCTCCGCACGGCTCGAAACCTGGCGGCAGCTTTTGCAGCTTTGCACGCTAGTGGATATTGCATTGGTGATGTGAATGAGTCAAATATCCTCGTCAGTGACACAGCACTGGTGACTTTGATAGACACAGACTCTTTCCAAGTACTCGATCCAAGCAATAATGTTGTTTATCGCTGCCCAGTAGGTAAACCAGAGTTTACCCCACCAGAACTCCAGAATAAAACTTTTGCCCAACACGATCGCGAAATCTCTCACGATTTATTTGGGTTAGCGGTGCTAGTATTTCAACTCTTAATGGAAGGCACCCACCCATTTTCGGGGATTTTTCAAGGCGCTATTGAGCCACCGCCCTACGAAGCCCGCATTGCATCGGGTCATTTCACTTACAGCCAAAAGCGTTACGTACCTTACCTTCCCACACCCGTTGCACCCGCTTGGGAAATTCTCCATCCCAGCTTACAAGAGCTATTTGTCCGTTGTTTTGAAGAAGGTCACAACAACCCACTGCTGCGCCCCAGTGCCCAAACTTGGCTCTCGGCAATAGCTGAAGCTGAAGATTCCCTGATTACCTGTACTACAAATCCTCAGCATCGCTACAACAATCATATGCGTAGCTGTCCGTGGTGTGAACGTACTGTGCGATTAGGTGGACGCGACCCCTTTCCATCACATCGGGCTATAGAAGCTAGAGAACATCTACAGCCGCGAATTAAACCGAGAAAGCACTACACCCAGACACCGCGCTTTCCACAGCGAGCCATGTCATCGCACCTAGCTAATTGGCAGCCAGTAATTACCCCAAGTCGTTCATCTTATAAACCTCTCAAGAGGTCAAAGTTTTACCCGATTATTTGTTGCTTGCTAGGTTTTGGTTTATTGGGATATGCGGACGTGATGATTAAATTTACTCAGCCGTTAGTTTCCCAAAATGCTTACACTCAACAAACATTGCAGGCTAGCCAGATAAGTAATAACAAACTCAGCTTCGCCGATTACTCTCAGCAGGGTGATGCTGCTTACAAAGAGCGAGACTATGAAAAAGCAATTGTCAACTTTACTGAAGCAATTGAACAAGAACCTACCCATGCTATAGTTCTTGTCAATCGTGGCAATGCCCGCTCTAACTTGAAAGACTACGAAGGGGCGGTTGGAGATTATAGCCAAGCTCTCAAAATCAACCCCAATCAAATCAAAGCTCTGGTTAATCGAGGTAATGTCCGCTATATGCTCGCTGAATATAGCAACGATCCTGATACAGAGTATAACCTAGCGATCACCGACTATAATCGTGCTATTGGACTGGATAATAAAGAAATTGAAGCTCATATCAGACGGGGGATTGTCCGCGCCCAAATTGCTAAATATAGCGGTGAATCTCAACAAGCTTACAAAAGAGCGATCGCAGATTTTACCGAGGCAATAAAACTTAATGCATCCCAAGCAGAAGCTTACTTTCAACGGGGTGCTGTCTATTATCAAATTGCTCAATATAGCAGCAATTATGAGCAAGAATATAATCTAGCGATCGCTGATTTTAACCAAGCATTAACTATTAGTCCTAAACTAGCAAAAGTATATCTCAAACGAGGTATGGTTCGCTATGAACTGGCACAATATGGTGGTAGTGAATCTAACAAAAACCAGGCAAAAGCTATCGAAGATATACAGGCATCTGCCAAAATCTTTCTTGAGCAAAATGATATGGATAATTATCAGCAAGCACTCAGTAATATGTGTGTAGTCGTAGAAAACAAATGTGACCCTTTATTCCAAACTCCAAGTAATCTGGAAAAAACTAACTAGAAACAAGTAAGTTTTTTTACTTGTATATTATTGGTTTTGATTTCAGAAACTAAGCCTGACTAGGGTTAGCACCAGCTAATCCTAGTTATTTTATGGGTAACATTTTTATTTAATTAAGTAATTTATTTTCATGTTTCTAGATATTCATAGAGCTTTTATATATAAAATATTTTAATTTATGTTTCCTTTATAATTTTGCCGAAAATTATAGTTAGATTATTGACGGGGAAGAAGAAATAAGAAATCAATTTTTCCCTCTCTAAGTGCATCCTCTTCATGTCGAGAAAGTCAGAAGTCAGAATAATCATAAGAAAGTAGGGGATTCAGACCCGCACTTCTCTACTAGACGCTGCGCGTAGCTTCCCCGTAAGGGTACGATAAAGCTTAGTGACCGCCACTAATTGAGAACTACTAAATTACAGATTTGGTGGGGGCGCACAGAATTAAATTCTGCTAGCGGATAGCTAAGGTTTAGCCCATTCTGGCTCCTGACTCCTGATTCCTGAATTCTTTCCTGATAATAATATCCCTACAAATCTCCGAGGTAATTGCATGAAAGCGGTGATTTTGGCTGGAGGTCTTGGTACACGCCTCAGTGAAGAAACCAGTATCAGACCCAAGCCGATGGTTGAAATTGGTGGTAAGCCAATTCTGTGGCACATAATGAAAACTTACTCTGCCCACGGCATAAATGACTTCATCATTTGTTGTGGTTACAAAGGTTACATAATTAAAGAGTATTTTGCTAACTACTTCTTACACATGTCAGATGTAACCTTTGATATGCGATTTAACCAGATGAACGTGCATTCTGGTTATGCTGAACCCTGGCGTGTCACCTTAGTAAATACGGGTGATAATACAATGACAGGCGGACGTTTAAAGCGAATCAGTGAACATATTGGCAATGAGACTTTTTGCTTCACTTATGGTGATGGTGTAAGTGATATTAATATCACCGAGCTAGTTAACTTTCATAAAGCACAAAACACCTTAGGAACACTCACAGCCGTTCAACCAGCCGGACGTTTTGGAGCTATTTCTTTAGGATATGAGCAAACTAAAATCACCAGCTTTCGGGAAAAACCAGAAGGTGATGGAGCTTGGATTAATGGCGGTTATTTTGTGTTAGAACCAGAAGTAATCAATTTGATTGCTGATGACTCTACGGTGTGGGAGCAAGAGCCATTAGAAAAGCTAGCTGATATGGAACAGCTCTCTGCTTTCAAACATGATGGTTTTTGGCAACCGATGGATACTTTGCGCGATAAAAACTATCTAGAGGGGCTATGGAAGAACAGTCAAGCTCCTTGGAAAGTTTGGTAGAGGGGAGAGTTAGGAGTTAAATGACAAATGACTTCATAGATTTACTGTAATTTTAAGTGCGATAATACTAATGTATGATTTTGCGATTATAGGTGGGGGAATCGTTGGACTCTCTACAGCATTAGCTTTAGGAAAACGCTATCCAAATGCCCGTATTTTAGTACTAGAAAAAGAGAGCCAATGGGCATTTCACCAAACCGGCAATAATAGCGGGGTGATTCATTCTGGTATTTACTACAAGCCAGGGAGTTTCAAAGCTAAATTTTGTCGTGATGGTTCTCGCTCTATGGTAGAGTTTTGTCAAGAGCATGGAATTGAGCATGAAGTTTGTGGTAAAGTAATTGTTGCAACTGAAGAACAAGAACTACCACGCTTAGAAAATCTCTACAAACGCGGCTTAGATAATGGCATAGAAGTCCAGAGAATCAGCCCGGAAGAAGTCAAGGAAATTGAACCTCACGTAAAATGTGTAGGTGGGCTTCGGGTATTCTCAACTGGGATTATTAATTACAAGCAAGTTTGTTTGAAATACGCCCAGCTAATTCAAGAGCAGGGTGGAGATTTACACCTGAATACAAAAGTTCTGAAAATCTCCCCAAGTGGTAAAAATCAGGTACTGCAAACAAACAACGGTAACTTTGAAACCCGCTTTGTAATTAATTGTACTGGAGTGCATAGCGATCGCACCGCCAAATTAGGCCAAGTTGAACCCCAAGCAAAAATTGTGCCATTCCGGGGAGAATACTACGAACTCACCCCAGAAAAACGCTATCTGGTCAAGACTCTAATCTACCCAGTCCCCAATCCAGATTTTCCCTTCCTGGGTGTCCACTTTACCCGGATGATTGATGGTAGCGTCCATGCGGGGCCAAACGCGGTTCTATCGTTCAAACGCGAAGGTTACAAAAAAACCGACTTTGACTTACGAGATTTTCTGGAAGTCATCACCTATCCCGGTTTCTGGAAATTGGCAGCCAAACACGCCCCTGAAGGCATCCAAGAAATC
>NZ_JBGTFY010000021.1:0-5327 GCF_041747015.1 Nostoc sp. | reverse complement strand
TACCACCAAAATTCTGCCCGCCTGAGATTTTTTGAATGCGATTACCTGAAATTCTCAGCGTCATCGCGCCATAACCTCTAATGTCACCTTTGGGAACATCCGCCCAGCTGCCAACAATCTTGTTTCCTCTAATCGTGCCTGAGACTGAAAGCACCAGAATGTCAATCAATATATATGACCTTTAATGAACATCCAATAATTTCAACCGCCAACCCTGGTTCCAAAGCTCATCGTATTCCTTTCTAAAGTCTACATATAACCAATCATATACTTGGATTTCCCCAAGAGTATCCCCAGAAGTACTAGGTCGCCAAACAGCGGTGTACAGTACCTGACCGTTAACAACGTAATTATTTAGAATATGCAGCCGCCAACCCTGGTTCCAAAGTTCATCGTATTTCTTCCGATAATCTGCATACGACCACTCGTACACCTGGATTTCGTCATAGTTTCCCTGTTGCCAAACAGCCGTAACGTTTGGATATTCCTCGGGAAAAGGATAGAAGCGACGCGCTCCTTCAATATCGGTCGCGCTTAATTGACCGCCATTGTTCCAGTTTGGATTACAGTAGTTCATCACTGAACTCAAGTCCCATACACCGACGGTCGTGTCGCCATTGGAACCCTGCTTCTCTTCTGTACATGTTGATGGTGTGTCGGGACGATTTTGTTCGTGTGCAAATCCCATTGCATGACCGAATTCGTGTACAGCAATTGACCTAATGCAGCTTTCTCGACTGCTTTGACATCCTGTACTCCAGTTGTTGAAAGTGAAGTTAAAAATTATGCCCGAAGGGTGTCCATTGAGCTTGCGACCTAATTCTTTAGCGTGTGGACCTTCGTCACTGATTGCAATCCGGATTCCTGGAAGTAGTGAATCTATTGAAAGTGAACCAGTCAAAGGACACTCCCCCCAACCTATAAAGTCAATTCCTGATTCCTTCTCCCATGTACTATTGACTGCTGACATTACCCAGTCTTTCTCAGTGTTAAAGCCTGGTGTTGTCCAGCAAACTGGGACTTGTCTTTTTGGCCAAATTAGTTGGCTTGCAACGTTGAGTGGCTGTTTAAGAGTTCCAAGATTTTCCTGAGCGTGCAGTGGAATGACTGAACTTTCACTAATAGAGAGAAAAACAGAAAACAAAACTGCATAATAATTCAGTTTTTTCATAGTGTGTGCCTCCTTAATTTTTTTTAGAATTGGACTGGTATTGGATAACTTCACATTTTGCAACAGTTAAATGTCTGCTTATAGAAAAGCTATATTGACTCGGTTTTGGCGGGATATTACTCATTAGCTGTAGGTTACACCGCTTACTTCTTCTAACATCCGGAATTTAGTGTTATGCTGTGGCAATCAGTCATTTTGTTCCGTTGCTACTCATGGAACATCTATAGCTTTGGCTATACTAAAAGCGGACAGAGCTACGAAACGTTTTGACATATCAGGAGTAATCTATTAAAGTGTGCAAAGCGTGTTAATACTTCTCAGTTAAGCTTTGCAGTTGACATTAATCTGATTAAGCAGAAGCAAGAATAAACCTTCTAGTACTTCAAAAATTTCGATTTGCAGTTAACTGAGAAGTATTGTCAAGTAAGGTTAGAAACAATGAAGAAAGACTCTCTGCCCTTGAACCGGGCAGCTTTTACGTTAATTGGGGAGTCTTGAGAATCTTAGATTTTGGATTAGTTAAGAGTCAATGTCCGCAGTTTATGACAAAGTCTACTCTAACGACTCCACACAGTACCACCAAAATTCTGCCCGCCTGAGATTTTTTGAATGCGATTGCCTGAAATTTTCAGCGTCATCGCGCCATAACCTCTAATATCACCTTTGGGAACATCCGCCCACC
This sequence comes from Nostoc sp., assembly GCF_041747015.1. Classification (GTDB taxonomy): domain Bacteria; phylum Cyanobacteriota; class Cyanobacteriia; order Cyanobacteriales; family Nostocaceae; genus Nostoc. The sequence continues at coordinate 3,474 of NZ_JBGTFY010000021.1, read as the reverse complement.
TGCCAAGAATCTTGTTTCCTGTAATTGTGCCATGGAATACATTTGACCAACTGGTTCCACCATCACTACTTTGACCGTACCACCACATCTGATTCCCTACTTGACGAATAAAGTAAACTCCACCATCATTACAGTTCCACACACCAGTCATACTACTCGCCTGTGCAACAGTGATAGAGGGTTTAGCAAGCTTCGCAGAAGTCTCAGTTAAAATTTCTCCCTTAAAGGGTTGAGGTGTTGCGTGAGTATAGGTAATTGAACCGACAGTTAAGGCTGCACTGAAAGTAGCAATAGTTACAAAATATTTCAAAGTTTTTGTTGTGAAACATTTCATGATGCGGTTTCTCCTGTTCAAATGACTGTTTAAGTTAGTTACTCCGGGTTTCAACCCCTTCATTGGGTAAATTGGTTTGCTTTCAGATTTTTATTCAGGTGGTAACACAAACTTTTTAGCTATTACAACTTGTACCAATCAGACTAAACAAGCTAAACAAAACCGAGGGATTAACCGCTAATTTCAAGCAATTTGCGTAATTCCTACGGTTGTAGTCGGCTTAAAATAGATCCAGTTAGAGCGAAGGTGTAACCAAGTACCAAGTCATTTCTCAAAGTTGTATGCTAGGAAGTTTTTTAGGTTTTTGGCGCAAATCCCTGGAGGTTCTAATTCATCGAAACTGTCTTAACAGCTAAATGTTTACCCCAATCGGATCGCATCTCTCATGGCACTTCGTAGCAGCTTCGCTCCTACTAAGCCAAGTAACAGTTTTTAACCCCTTCACTAACTAATTGGTTGGAAGCTGGGGCTTTATTCAGCCAAGACTATTGCGATATGCTTAGGATGCAGTTAAGTTCCGCCACTCAGGATGCTAGACATCGTTGAGTCTGAAAAGTTTAAATTGCCTATGCGTCCTCGTCAAGAAATTACTGAGATGTTCTCAACCTTCGTGCAGCTTGACGAGGACCAATTTAGTAAATGGTTGACAGATAGCAAACTGCGTCGAAGTATCCAAAATTGCTTAGGGCATTTAGCGGAAGTACCAACATCAGAAAACTTTTGGGCGTTTTACTGGCATAAGAACTGGCGCAACTCCTCCAACAGTCTAGCGGGAACTCATTTGTCCGCTTATTTACAAGAACCTTGTTATTGGGCTGCTTACAAAACAGATAGAAGATTTACTAATACCCAATATGGGTTAGCTGATTATTTTCAGATGGCTAGCGCCGAAGTTAAAACTGTCTTAGAAAACTTTAACCCAGACAGAAGCTCCAGTTTGAAAGCCTATGCCAGTATGGCATTTCCTAGTCTACTCAAAGACATCTTGCGTCAACGCAAAGAGGCTGATATTTGCACTAACTGGGGATTGCTACGAAAAGTAAGCAAAAAGCAGGTGCTAGAAGCTTTGGACAATGCGGGATTATCAACGACGCAAATTGCCCAGTATCGTTTAGCCTGGACTTGTTTTAAAGAACTGTATATTCAAAACTCCTCAGGAGGGACTAACAAGTTACCAGAACCCGATCGCAATTTGTGGGAAGAGATCGCCAATCTCTACAATACCGAACGACGAAGCCAGTTAACTCCACCTGGTTCAGAATGCAATTCCCAGACAATTGAGCAGTGGTTAATTAAAACTGCTATTTGCGTGCGTGCTTATCTCTATCGCTCAGTTGCTTCTCTGAATGTACCTAAGTCAGGGGAAGATTCCGACCAGATGTCTAGTTTACCAGACCCTACCTCTGAATCGTTAATGGCTGACATGATAGCTCAAGAGGATGACGAAAATCGACAAAATCAACTATCTCAGATAAACGCTGTACTGTTAACAGCTTTGCTTTCTCTCGATATCCAATGCCAGGAAATACTGAAATTGTATTACAAACAGGGATTTACTCAGCAGCAAATTATCGAGCAATTGCAGATTAGTCAGCCTACTGTTTCCCGTCGGCTAATCAAAGCTAGAGAATCCTTACTAGCAGCATTGATTGGCTGGAGTCACGAAACATTGAATATCTCTGTCACTTCCAACCTAGTTAAAGATATGAGTACAGCTTTGGAAGAATGGCTTAGATTTCGCTATGGCGATAGCTTGATTTCTTAATTAAAAGGAGATACAGTCAATGACTTTTACGTTTACAGAACCAACAGAGTGGTTATTAGAAATTTCACCATCCTTACAGGCGCAGTCTTGGCAGCAAAGCCAGGTTTATGCAACATCTAGTAGTCGCTGGTGTGCCTATATTAATCAAATTTGCCTCTATGCCTTTTTAGATTGGATAAAAACAGAATATGTTCCCGACGCAACCGATCTTCCTGCCTTTTGGGACGGAGTAAATGGAACTGCAATTGCAGTCGGTGGAAAACGAATTTTATTAATTCCTAGTGAAGCAATTGATGATAGTGAATTAGAAGTACCTCAAGAATGGGTAGATATTCCCAGTTGGGCAGCAGACTATTATTTAGCAGTGCAAGTAAAACCAGATGGGGAATCGGTGCGAGTTTGGGGCTATACTACTCACCAGGAATTGAAATCTAGAGGTAGTTACGATCCAATTGACCGTACATATTGTATGGATGCGAGGCATCTGACAAAAGACCTAAACGCATTTTGGATGACCTACCAATTTTGTTGGGGAGAAGCAACTTTAGCAACGCTAAACCCACTGCCAGAATTGCCAGCTACCCAGGCAGAAAACCTCTTGCAGCGGTTAGGCAGTTCCTCAGTTACGTTTCCCAGACTCGCAGTCCCATTTAGCCTTTGGGGAGCGCTGCTAGAAAACGAACAATGGCGACAACGGTTGTATCAAAATAGACAGACCTCTAACCAGGTAAGAGAAAATCTCAGTCAGTGGCTAGAGGGAGTTTACTCAGCTAGTTGGCAAACACTGGAGACACTACTGGGGTCAAATTTCAGCAGTCTAGCTTTAAATCTCAGAAGTACCTCTGGTTCAGTAGAGTCTGGCATTAGGCGAGCTAAGTTAATCGACTTGGGAATGCAAATAGAATCTCAGTCTGTTGTGTTACTTGTTGCTCTGATACCAGAAGCAAATAGACAAGTTAGCGTGCGCGTGCAATTGCATCCTGCGGGTGGAGAACTTTACTTACCTGCTAATATCAAGTTAGCTTTGCTTTCATCGGCGGAAACGCTTGAGCAAATTCAAGCCAGAAGTCAGGATGACTACGTGCAATTGCCACAATTTGATGTGGAAATAGGGGAACACTTTAGCATCCAAGTTGCTCTTGATAACTTCCAGATCACAGAAGATTTTGTAATTTAGTAATTAATTATTCGTTATTGGTTAATGATATAACCAACAACCAACAACTAACAAGGGCAGTAATGAACAAGCTAGTGGTCTTCAGCTTGTTGGGAGGTGACCTGAATCATGGATTTCCTGTTGTCACTGCTCAACTTTGGGATATAAATCAACCTTACCCTATGAAATTTAAAGGGAGTTTGCCTTCCTCACCGGAAC
>NZ_JBGTFY010000020.1:0-43852 GCF_041747015.1 Nostoc sp. | reverse complement strand
TCCGCTCCTGAAGGGGACTTGACGCCACGCTCACGTGAGCTAGATCAAATTCTTCGTTTAGCCGCCTAGACCACCAGTTGCAACTTTTTGATACTTAGCTCAGGAATTTAATTTCTGGGTCAATTTCTGCAAAAGTATAGGAGGAGACGCTAGGCGATCGCAGTCTATTCCTCAACGAAGCCATACAATATTATGTCCCAGAAGGCGGTTTGGAGGTTGATTCGGTTGTACTTCTCAATCAGATTCGCTCAATTGACAAGCAAAGGCTGATTAAACGCCTGGGAATGCTGCACCAAGATGCAATTGCACAGGTAGATAGAGCAATTCAAATCAGCCTTGGTTTGGTGAAGCTTTGAGGCAATGTCTGGCGACAAGCCCTACCCCTCAATATTGTTCGATTAAGGTACACAGTCCTTAATGATCCCCCTTAATCCCCCTTAAAAAGGGGGAAATAGAACCAATCTCTTTTACCCACTTTTTAAGGGGGTCGCCGGAGGCGGGGGGATCTTAATCCAAGCGTATTGGAATTTGTAGGGTTTTGGAGTGCAACATTTGCTTAGTCTCGGTTTTGCCGACAATTTTGCCCCAACTTTGCTAAAAGATACAAAAAAGTGACCAAATTTTTGCCAATATAATAATATTATTTCCCCAAATTCACTTGGCAAAAATCGGCATGAGTGAAAAACCCATAGAAAATAACGGCAAGGCTTTTCTCGTTCTGCTTTTGCCCCTCTCGTTTTTGATTATTTTCCTAGTTACCACATGGAGACTATTACTAGCGTTAATTTTGCTGGTAATTGGCTTCAAGCTTTGGCAGGAATATCAATGGCAACAGTGGACTGTGCGAGTTAACCCAATTTTTCATCAGTTGGTTCGGGAAAATCAGGGCAGACTTACGCCAATGGACTTGGCAATTAAGGGCAATTTTCCGGGAACAACGGCAAAACGCTACTTGGATACTAAAGCTTCGGAATTTGGTGCCAGTATACTGAACTCTGAAGATGCAGGGCAGTCTTATTACTTTATAACTGCCAGCATTCTCGGCAATATCCTTGACAGTAGTGAGCCTGTTAAAGAATTTACTGCTCAACCAGTTACTAAAACTGCGCGATCGCTCCTAGCACCACCGCCAACCCCACAGGAGGAAGAACCAGAAACCGAATCACTCCCACAGCCAACCCATGAGCAAGCTAAACGATCGCTAGAAAAACAGTTAGTTTTTGGCTCTCTGATTCAATCAGAACTTGCCAAACGCCTAAATGTCTATTCCAGCACCGTTTATAAACGGCGAAACGATCCAGAGTTTCCTGAATGGAGTCGCAACAAAGACCCTGATGGTATTGCCTGGTCTTACTCGGAAAAAACTAAGGAGTTTTTCCCAGTGGAGGAAGAAGGTTAAACAATTCAAAAATCAAAAATATTAATTACTTTTGATTTTTGAATTCTAAACCCACAGCTTCGCGGATGGTAGTTAATTTGTTTTCTTCTAGTTTGTCTAGCAAACCTGCTAAAATTCGGCGTACCATCACTGGCCCTTCGTAAATCCAGCCTGTGTAAACCTGAATCAGGCTAGCACCAGCAGTAATTTTTTCCCAAGCATCTTCAGGAGAAAAGATGCCACCAACGCCAATAATTGGGATTTGTCCTTGGGTTTGCTGCCAAATAAACCGAATTACCTCAGTGGAGCGATCGCGCAGTGGTTCACCGCTAATTCCGCCTGCTTCTAACTGGGGTGATTTACCCGTTTGGTCAATCACCTGGGTTTTTAATCCATCACGGCTGATGGTGGTGTTAGTGGCGATAATTCCTGCCAGTTGGTAGGTTTTAGCCAAAGAAATAATGTCAGCGATCGCTGACCATGATAAATCTGGCGCTATCTTGACAAACATTGGTTTTTGTGTAGTATTTTCTTGTTGCAATAATTCCAAGATGGCACTGAGCATGGCAGCATCTTGGAGCGATCGCAACCCTGGTGTATTGGGAGAAGAGACATTAACAACAAAATAATCTCCCAAATTCTTGAGTAAGCGAAAACTATCGAGATAATCCTGTGCGGCTGCTTCTAAAGGAGTTATCTTAGATTTACCCAAATTTATCCCTATGGGTATTGACTGAGTTAACTCCTGTTTTTGCTGTGTCAAACGTGCCGCCATTGCTGCTGCACCACTGTTGTTAAAGCCCATCCGATTGAGAGCTGCTTTATCCAACGGCAAGCGAAACAAACGGGGACGGGGATTTCCTGGCTGTGCATGAAAAGTTACAGTTCCTAATTCCGCAAAGCCAAAACCCAGGTTAGACCAAATTCCAGCAGCAACGCCATCTTTATCGAACCCAGCCGCTAACCCTACAGGATTCGGGAAGTTTAGACCAAACAAATTTTGTTCTAGACGTGAATCGTACAGACACAGAGATTTTTGTAGGCGTTGGTTTACCCAACTAGCAGGAGGGCTAATATTTCTTTGTGATAGCCAGCTAAAACTGCGGATTGTCTGCTGGTGTAACCACTCTGAATCGGTTTTTACCACATTGAACAAAAGCGGACGAATCGCAAACTTGTAAATATTCATTAACTTCTATAAAGAATGAATTATGTACGAGTGGGTAATGAGTATTGCTCAAAACCTTACCCAGAAGCAAAATTAGGATGATTACAATTCAGGTAGAACAGGAAGTAATTCAACAGGATCGGATGACCGTCATCCAAATGATTCGCCAGTTCAATCAACATTTTTTTCCGTTGTCGGAGTGGCAACCTATAGCAGTTTTCGCACGAGATGAATCAGGTTTGATTGTTGGTGGAGTTCTGGGTGAAATCGGTTGCGATTGGCTTTATATCAGAGTCCTGGTTGTTCAAGAAGACTTACGTAGCCAAGGAATTGGCAGCAACATCCTGAGAATTGCGGAAAAAGAAGGTCAAAAACAAAACTGTGTAGGGGTTCATCTTGAGACATTAGAGTTTCAAGCTAAGGAATTTTATGAATCTCAAGGCTATACTGTATTTGCTTTTCAAGAAAATTACCCCCTTGGGCATCAAAGATACTTCATGCAAAAGTTATTTAATCTGAGTTAAACAGGAAACACGATTATGTTGGTTGTTTATCAGGAAAAGGAGCAAGCCTGTGTTCTGCCTATTAAACAATTATGACGATATTACTCAGAGTCCTTTTCTGGGCATCTTATATATTACAAGCTATGTTAAGCAATAAATCAGATGGGGCAGTCGCAAAAACCTATAGCCGCCGAACAGCAGATCATATTGTTGGGGCGCGTCCTCCAGAGCCTCAGGGAAGAAGATGATGTTGACGTTTTAATTGAAACTACTATTTCTTATCTCAAAGAGCAGTTTGACTATAGGCTGATTTGGATTGCTCTTTACGATCGCCTAAATCACATATTATTTGGCAAAGGGGGCATGACACCTGATCATGACACGAGCTTTTTACGACAAAGGGTTGTGCTTAGTCCTGGGGATTTATTAGAGCAGGTGGTAATTGAACAGCATCCTTTGGGCGTAGCTGATTTGCAAACTGAAATCCGCGCCGCCGAATGGCACAAAGTTGCTGAAAAATTCCATATTAAAGGAACAATTATTTTACCAATTCGCTATAAAGACCGCTGCTTAGGTTTGCTGTTACTAGGTTCAGAACGCTGGGGCTACTTACTAACAGGGGAAGCCAAAGCACGTTTAATGATGGTTTTAGGCGAACTGGGGGCCGCGCTGTATCAAAATGAAATGCATTTGCAGCAAAAGCAAACCAAGCGAACGGACGAGCCATTATTAGAATTGCTAGAAAATGTCCGCACCCTGACTAACCTTAATCAAAGACTTGAAGCAGCCGTGCAAGCAACTCATAAATTTGTCTTCCCCAACCGGACAAATATTTACTGGTTTGATCGAGAAGGGCGCTACTTTTGGTGTCGGATGAGCAATCAGCTGGTTAAAGTTGATCGCGATTCCAGCATTCAGCAAGCAGCGGGAATGACTGTACAGGAGTTGAGCGACTTTTATTATGCTTTGGCAGTTAACAAAATTGTCTCGATTGGTGATGCACGCAGTTCTTTAAAGAGCCATTTTACGGCAAAATTGCTGCAACGGTTGAAGGTGCGATCGCTCCTGGCCGCTCCAATCATCTGGCAAAAAAACCTATTAGGTTTTCTGGCGGTGGAAAGCAATGAACCTCGGATCTGGACGGAGACAGACAAAAATTTTGTTCAAGGCGCTGCTGGCTTACTTTCCTTGGTTGCACCAACCGAAAACATGGAAAGCACCATCAAACAGATTCAAGAAGATGCCCAACTGACTAGCCAAGTTGCCCAAGGTATCTATAGCGAACACGACCTTCAGGAAACCTTACGCAGCTGTGCTAAAAGAGTTTTAGCTAGGCTTGGTGCCACCCGTTTTTTAGTATTGCAGTACGACTCTGAGCAGAATAATTATCAATTTATTTACCAAAGCCAGCCTTATAATCGCCGATCGTTGACATTTACCCTTAATAGTCTCAAAGAATTAGATGGGGAGCTTTTACAACGTTCAACTCAAGCGGTGGAGATTGAAAACTTAGACGAAGATTTACGCTTTTTTAACTGGCGTCCCTTGTTGTTAGAAAATGGTGTGCGATCGCTACTTGTTTGTAAATGCACTCACGGTTATCTACCAACAGCGCTTTTGGTGATCACTCACGAAACTCATCGTTCTTGGACAACTCTGGAAAAAGAATTGCTATGGGCTGTTAGTCAACAGATTGGTGTAATTATTCGTCAGTGGCAATTGCACAACCGTACCACCCAGCAGCAAAAAGTTTCCCAGGCATTTGAGCAATGCCTACACATCCTGACAGAATCCCAGAACAGCAAAATCGAGGTCGAAAAAAAGCATTTAGAACGCACTGCACTCGAACAAATAGCATCAATTTTGGGCTGTCCTCTTGCGGTACTGCTATCGTGGTCGCCTGGTGAAAGTTGGGCAGAAATTATCCCTGGAGTGATTGCCAATAGCCAACTGGGGATTTTTTCCGATGCCTCTATTTCTGTCCAGGCTGATGCCTTAATTCAGTGGGCACTTGCTACGGAGAGTTACCTGACTTTGAAGGTAGATAGTTTACCCCCGGAAACTCGAAAATGGTTGAATGCTCCAGACAAAGGTCAAATTTTAGTGATGGCATTATGTACCAACGCTGATTATGAAACTACAGGTGTAGTGTTGTTGGCAGACTATCAAGAGCGTCGCTGGTCTGAAGAAAGCCTTAGTGCTACAGCAATGCTAATTTCTCAATTAGCCTGGTGGCGTCGTCAAAAGCGAATTACCCAACTTTTAGAGTCCACAACAGAGGAATTACGACAACTCAATTGGTACAAACATCGTCGTTTAGAGGAAATTCAAAGAATAACGGCGCAGTCCCTTAAACAAATACATGATTTGGGCATTCCTGCTAATGAACTAAATCAGATGCGCTATCAGTTATTGCTGCGGCAGTTAGATCATACAGCCACTTCGATGAGTGGACTGCTGAAACTAGAGCAGTGGCAGCTACACATGAGTTGGGAAACTATGCCTATAGCCACATTATTGAAGCGATCGCTCGAACGCATCGAAAATTTTGTTAAACAACAAAAGCTGTGGATTGGTGTACATGGTTTGGGACAAACAATTGAGGAGCAAGGATCGCCAAAAAGTTCTTTATTAGCCAGAGGCGTTCCTAGCTCTAGCGCTCAACCTTTGATGGCGATCGCTGGTGATATTGTCAAAATTGAATTAGTTATCCATGAATTGTTGGTTGTTGCCTGTAACCGTTCTCAAATCGGCGGCAGAATTGATATTTGGTGTCGTCGCTTAGATAAGCTTAAACCCGTAGATCCCAAAGATGATTCTGCAAAGGTAGTGGCTGATCATCAGGCATTGCTAGAGCTATCGATTACATACAACGGTGCGATCGAACCACAGTTACTTACAGAACTACATGATAATACACCCAAAGATGTGCTTGCTCCTTCCAACCTCGACCAACCACCCGCTTCACATCTGTTAATCTGCCAAAACCTGATGCAGGAACTAGGAGGAGAGTTAAATTTCTATCAATTACCAGATAATCGGGTAGTCAGTCGCTTGTTGTTGCCGTTAGCTGGTAATGATTCTTAGTACTATTTTTCCAAGCAAGTGTTAAGAAATAAGCTTGAGTTAATAAAATTAAGTTCTGGAAATTTTTACCTATTTGCAACATTTTAAACATCCTTTGAGGCTTGAGGCTTCCTTAGTTAATTCAGTGAAATTACCATTAGATGCCAAATAAATATAACTCTTCTCTGCTGAAACCAAAATACCATAAATGGTATTAATAATTTCATGAACAAACTGATTTAAACTATTACTTTGCTTAAAATTGGACTTTTTACATTTTTATATAAAGATGTCCTTAAATACCGTGTTAATCGAAATCAAAATTCACTTGAATTTACTGATTTGCCTCAACATTTTTGAAGACAAGTATTGACCGTATATCCTTTCTAAAAGGACAAGCAACCAAGTTATATTTACATAGTTATTTTTCATATTATTTCCAAATTTTTTCTAAGTATTATTATGGAATTTCTCAAAATGCAATAAAAGTAGCGATCGCTAAACCAAAATATTTGATGTTTACCCTTTTCCAACTGCCTAAAGTTGCATCTTTTCAAGGCAAATACCCCAAAAGTAAGTCTAAAGATAGATTGACATTACATTTATTCGCCGAAATGATCTTCCCTTTGTAGCAAACTGGTTATAATTGTCTTCCATCTCTTTCACAAATCAGATTCTTATTTACATAGTATTTATATGGGACGTGTTCGTTCTAAATCTGACCTACCGACAAAAATCTGTCCGGTATGTCAACGTCCTTTTACATGGCGTAAAAAGTGGCAAGATTGCTGGGACGATGTGAAATACTGCTCAGAACGTTGTCGTCGTCGCCGTTCTGAAGCTCAAAATGAAACTAACCGCAACACAGACGCAAATAGCGCAAGGGATTAATGGAGTCACAGGTGCAACCTAAATTAATTATTCATGGGGGGGCTGGTAGTTCTCTCCACGGTAAAGGAGGATTGGAGGCGGTGCGCCGATCGCTCTATACAGTAGTAGAAGAAGTCTATTCTCTGCTGTTATCTGGAGCAACTGCCTCTGAAGCGGTGTTACAGGGTTGCCAAATGCTGGAAGATGACCCCCGCTTTAACGCTGGTACTGGTTCAGTACTACAATCTGATGGGCAAATTCGGATGAGTGCTTCTTTGATGGATGGCGCATCAGGGCAGTTTAGTGGTGTAATTAATATCTCGCGGGTAAAAAATCCCATTGAGTTGGCACATTTTTTACAAAACTCACCAGACCGAGTGCTGTCAGATTTTGGATCGGCTGAGTTGGCGCGGGAAATGCAAATTCCTAGCTATAACGCTTTAACTGATTTGCGGTTGCAAGAGTGGATAAAAGAGCGCCAGGATAATTTTAAAAGCACAATGGCTGGCGTGGTAGCAGAACCCGAACTGGTAGAAACCAGTAATGCTGGGCGCGGTACCATTGGCGTGGTAGCTTTAGATGCATCTGGTAGACTAGCTGCTGGCACTTCCACTGGTGGTAAAGGATTTGAGCGCATTGGTCGGGTAAGTGATTCCGCGATGCCCGCAGGTAATTATGCAACTAGTAATGCTGGTGTTAGCTGTACTGGAATTGGGGAAGATATCATCGATGAGTGTTTAGCCGCACGAATTGTAGTGCGTGTCACTGATGGTATGTCCTTGAAGGATGCTATGCAGCGATCGCTTGGGGAATCGCACCAGAACAAACGGGATTTGGGAGCGATCGCTTTAGATGTCAGTGGTGCGATCGCTTGGGGGAAAACTAGCGAAATCTTACTCGCCGCCTACCACGACGGCGAAAAAATTGGCGACACTTTGGAATGGAATGATAGTGAATTGATTGGCTATTGTTAAATTAATTGTAGGCACAGCGATTAATAAATTCGTGCCGGAGCTTACCTTTAATAATAGTGAGTTTTTTTACTTAGAAAGAAGTCGGAGCGGCAGCTACCTGCGGCAAATAGTTGCTATTTCTTCGGTTTGATAACGCCCTTTAAAAGCTTTTAGCGCCGCTCTTTTGAGTGCCACTTGATATCCTTGTTTCAGAATATCGAATTAATTCTGCTTGATTCAAGTAAAAACCACCAGATTTGCGGCGCTTGTTTATTTTGTTGATTTCACACACCGCATTTTCTATAGAAACATTGCTAGAACCAGTAGAACGTTTTTCAGCCTTCTGTTTAACCTGATGCGATCGCTTTGCACTTTTACGTTAGAATTTTGCACCGGATACGCAGCAGCTATTTGGTCTTGATGTTGGTGCTACAGATTTTAAATAACAAATAGCATTAGCACCATGCCCAAAAATAGAAAATCTGATTGACTTTTGATTTCTCAATTAGCAACTCTATCTGTACAGATAAGTAGTAGCATGAAAGTACGCGAAGTTATCAAACGACTAAAAGCTGATGGTTGGTATCTTGATAGAAATAAAGGTAGTCATCGACAGTTCAAACATATAAAGTAAACTTGGTACTGTAACAGTGTCTGGTAAGCCAAATGTGGACGTGCCAATTGGTACTCTGAAAAATATCTGGAGACAAGCTCAATTAGAGGAAGACTGATGCGTTATACTGTTGTGATTGAAAAGGGAGAAACTAGCTACGGCGCTTATGTCCCTGATTTACCCGGTTGTGTAGCTGTGGGTGAAACTTTAGAAGAAGTCAAGCAGATGATTGCAGAAGCTATTGAATTTCATCTAGAAGGAATGCTAGAGTATGGCTTACCTATTCCTAAACCTACAAGCATCGCTCATGAGGTTGAAGTTTTAAACTACAGCAAAACTTAAGTCTACGGCGTAATGCGATCGCATTTGACCACAACAAAAATCTCTATTTTGCTTATCAAGTTTGAACTATAAACTCTTGACTCTGGCAGGTTTGCAGCCTCCCGCCCAAGTAAGACATAACTGACGGAAATGCTCACCCCGCACTTCAAAATTGGGGTACTGATCGAAACTCGCACAAGCTGGAGATAGCAACACCACAGGCGCTTGATACTGTTTAGCTAATTCCGCCGCTCTGGGAACTGCTCTTTCCATCGTTTCCACAATCTCATAAGAATAATAACCGACTTCTTGGAGGCGTTGGGCAAATGCCGGAGCAGCAGAGCCAATCAATAACACAGCAGCAGCTAAAGAGTGAATTTTTGCTAGCCAAGCAGTATCATCACCTGGTTTAGCTTCTCCACCAGCAATTAAAATCGCTGGACTGTTCACCGATGCTAAACCAACTTCAGCAGCATCGTAGTTGGTGGCTTTGCTATCATTAATAAAATCAATACCTTCCCATGTGCAGATATATTCTAAACGATGGGCAACGCCAGGAAATTCACTAATTGCGCGGGCGATCGCATCATAATTAATTCCCGCTAATCGTGCTGTTGCTACTGCCATCAATAGATTTTGCTGGTTATGTTCTCCCACCATCTGCAAAGTAGATACTTTCACAATCGGTTCTGGTGCAGATGTCGCAGTCAACTTTTCCACAACCCAACCGTTTTCGATGTAAAAGCCTTTTTCGCTAATCAGGAAATCTTTTCCTTTCACACTTGTCCAATAGGCATTAGGCCAATAGCTTAAACCTAGCTTACTTAAGTAGGCATCATCGCCATTAAACACTTGCAACTCCGACTGACGCAACAACTTTGCTTTGATGTTGTAGTAGTTATCTAAAGTCTGATGGCGACTGAGATGATCCGGTGTAAAAGTCGTCCAGACACCGATACGGGGCGCAAGAGAGACGGAAGATTCTATTTGATAGCTGCTAATTTCTGCAATTACCCAATCGAGTGAAGGGTTGTCAAATTTTTCTCCTGCTCCCCCTGCTCCCTGCTCCCTGCTCCCTGCTCTTTGAGATAGGGCAACTTCACAGGCGGCGTAGCCAATATTACCGCAGGCGGGTGCATCTAATCCTGCTGTTTGGAAAATGGCAGCAATTAAAGCTGTGGTAGTAGTTTTGCCGTTAGTGCCGGTAATTCCTACCCAAGGTAGCGATGCCTGCGGCTGGCTGCGCCTACGCAAATTTCGCCAAGCGAGTTCTATTTCCCCAATGGTTTCAACGCCTAATTGGCGTGCCTTAACTAATACCGGAATATCCCAAGGCACACCAGGACTAACGACTATTAATTGCGGTAAATTAGCACCATTCAACTCTAAAGATTGCCCTAGTTTAACGGTTATTTGCTCGGCAGCGAGTTCTTGTTGTTGTTGTAGGAAGGTTTCGGAGGTGTTGCAATCACTTAGCTCTACCTCCCAACCTTCCAGTTTCAACAATCTTGCCGCAGCAACACCGGACTTTCCCAATCCAATTACAGAAGCTCTAGGCATAGATTGCAGCAGAGTGTCCCTGGTTAAGCACTACCCATATTAGCGTTTATCAGCAAAAATTACACAAATTTTTGTTGACCTACGTTACAGATTTTTGACGATCGCGCCAAAATCAGCTAAAACACGGGCATGATTGCGAACTAATCCGAGCAGATGTAAGCGATTACGTTTGACTTCTGGATTGGAGTCCATAACTAAAACGCTATCCGGGCCATCAAAGAAGTTACTAACTGTCGGCGCAATTTTTGTTAGTGCTGCTACTAATAGTTGATAATTTCGTGTCTGCTGTGCTGCTGAGGAAAGCGGTACTGATTCAACTAAAGCATTATACAAAGCTACTTCGGAAGGTTTTTGGAATAGTTCTTGATCAACTATGGTTGTTGGTTCTAACTGTTTTGTATTCAAGTCACCTTGGGCGGCTAATCGTGTGGAACGGTTAACGGTTTCGTAGATGTTATCTAAAGTACCGTCGTTGCGGATTTGTTGCAGATATAAGGCGCGATCGCGTACATCTAATAAATCCTTTAACGTCCGTTCTGTGTATTCTGGGTCATTTTCTCCCAAAACTGCATTTACCAAATCGTAATCAATTTGCTTTTCTTCTTGCAGTAAAGTGCGGATACGTTGCAAGAAAAACTCTTGTAATGCTGTTGTTAATGATGCCTGATCTTTATGATATGTTGCTGCAAAGTCTGTGGCTATTTGCGCCAATAAATCATCTAAATTTATTGGTAAATTATAAAACCAAGTAATTTTAACTACAGCATTTGCAGCCCGGCGCAAAGCAAAAGGATCAGAGGAACCGGAGGGAATTAAACCTAAACCAAAGATACTCACCAAAGTATCTAATCTATCTGCCAAACCGACAATTTGACCCGTGAGTGTTTCGGGTAAAATATCACCGGCTCCTGTTGGTAAATAATGTTGAAAAATTGCCTTTGCTACTTCAGCATCTTCACCACTGGCTAAGGCATACTTTTCTCCCATAATCCCTTGTAATTCTGGGAATTCATATACCATTTGTGTAACCAAATCTGCTTTACACAATAAAGCAGCACGTTGGATTTTTTGGCTTTGATTCTCGTCTAATTCTAATTGGCTGGTAATTTGCGCGGCAATTTTAACTATTCTATCTACCTTGGCACGTAACGAACCCAATTCTTCTTGGAAAGTGACTTTTTCTAACTGGGGTAAAAAGCTATCTATTGGCTTGGTTAAATCAGCTTCGTAAAAAAATCTGCCATCAGCTAATCTGGCACGAATCACCCTTTCATTCCCTACGGCAACAATATCTGCTTTATTAGGATCACCGTTAGAAATGGTGATGAAATTGGGCAATAATTCTTGCTGAGAACTATCTGATTTAAATACAGGAAAATAACGCTGATGAGTAACCATAACTTCAGTAATTACCTCAGTTGGTAATTCCAAAAATTCTGGTTCAAATTTACCGCCAACTGCGGAAGGATATTCTACAAGGTTGGTTACTTCCGCTAACAAGTCGGGGTAAATTAGTGTATACCCGCCTAAATTCTCTGCGACTGCCTTTACTTGCTCTTTGATCAAATTTGCCCGTTCATCGGGATCAACTGTGACATAAGCAGAGCGTAGCGTTGTGACATAATCAGTAGCCTGGGCAATTGTCACAGGTTCAGGATGCAAGACGCGATGACCTTGGGAAATGCGATCGCTTTTAATCGTTTTAGAACCATTCACTAATTCTAGAGGCAGCACCGTCTCATCTAGCAAAGCCACCAGCCAACGAATCGGTCGGGAAAACCTCGCATCCCCATTCCCCCACCGCATCAACCTCTTACCTTCCAAACCCCAAATCCACTGAGGAACAAATTCTGTCAAAATTTCCGCCACAGGACGGCCGAGAATTCTTTTTTGCACAAAGACAAATTCCCCTTTGTCAGTGGGGCGAACAAACAGCGCATCTAGTTCTACGCCTTGTCTATTGGCAAAACCTGTTGCTGCTGCTGTTGGCTGACCATTTTTAAAGGCCGCTTGAGCAGGAGGCCCTTTAATTTCTTCTTCTCGGTCTGGTTGCTGGGATGGTAGACCTTTAATTAATACCGCCAACCGCCGGGGAGTACCGTATACTTGGACACTTTCGCCCTTGAGGCTGTTTGCTTCCAGGCTTTGGGGAATGCGCTCCTGCCATTGCACTAAAGCATCACTGAGAAAACTTGCAGGTAGTTCTTCTGTACCAACTTCTAATAGAAACCCAGGCATAGGACACTGTTTTCAACTTTGCGTAGCTCAACTTTATCAGTTATTATCAGGCGATCGCTCGTGATTTTTAGGTAATTATAGTTTGAATGTTTCTTGTGAATCTTTAACCGAGTACTGTGGGTTTAAATTGATATCTTATCCAAAACTTCACAAAAAAAGTCTTCTCTTAATTGATTTATTAAATTTGCTACCGTAGTTTTATGCAGTATTTACTTATACACATTTCTATTGTAAGCTTAGGCTGTTTATAAATTTATATCTGCATGATGTCAATTAACTTTGGAGTTATGACAATGAAAAACATTTTCGCTAAAATACAACAATTTTGGCAAAAACTGGCAAAATTTCCCATACATAAGCATTTAGCGTACAAGGTGGCTTAGACTGCCAGAACCTTCATACTGCGGGCAATACGTTAAAAAAACCTTGTGGTCAACCTTAAGTGATGACAATGAAAAATATTTTCGCCCAAATCGCCGCCACTAGAGCAACCAGTGCTGCTTTCACTGTTGCTGTTTGTTGGTTCAACTTTAACTTTTATTCTCCGGTAACAGCTTCAAATGCCAAGCTATGCAGGACATGAACTACTTAAAAAAGTAGAGTAATCTTCAGTAAATACAATAATGATGACTTGGTTAAAAATACTTCATGTGCCAGTTTAAAGGGCGGAATAAGGGTTATATGCACAAGCGTAAATATAATGCTACAATCCCCTGAGTGTAAATTTAGGTATTAGTTAGAACTAACCAGACTAACGATTGTCATAATCACTAGAAACTAAAACCTATATCTATAAGAATCTAACCTATTTACACAAACTAAGATTTTGATTTTTAAATGTTTTATGATCTACAAAAATTATCTTTTAAAAACTAATACTAAAAGTCATAAACAATGCTTAACGCAATCTTAATCAAAAAAATATTGTAAGTTAAGAAAAGTAATAAAAGTAGCAACCACTACTTCCTATAAGTAATAAATCCGATATCTCGTACTGTCTTCATGAAATTCACAAATAGCTCATGCACATTCTTATTTATTCATATAACTATCATCCAGAGCCAATTGGAATTGCTCCGTTAATGACTGAATTGGCAGAAGGACTAGTAAAGCGAGGTCATGAAGTACGGGTAATTACCGGAATGCCCAACTATCCTCAGCGCGAGATTTATGATGGGTATCGAGGTAAATGGTACGTTACGGAACAAAAAAATGGCGTTACAATCCAGCGAAGTTATCTCAGGATTAAGTCTAAACCTAATCTTGTAGATCGGTTGTTGCTGGAATTGAGTTTTGTTTTCACGAGCTTGCCACAAGCCCTCAAAGGCGGACGTCCCGACGTGATTATCTTAACAGTTCCACCTCTACTAGCTACATTACCTGCAACACTACTTGGTTGGTTATACAACTGCCCAGTAATTCTAAATGTGCAAGATATTCTACCAGAAGCTGCCGTGCGTATCGGGCTACTGAAAAACAAGTGGATGATCCGAACTCTTGCAGCCTTAGAGAAATTTGCATATCGGACTGCACACACAATTAGTGTGATCGCTGATGGGTTTAGTGAGAATTTAGTGAAGAAGGGAGTACCTGTTAATAAAATTGTTTGTATTCCTAATTGGGTAAATGTAAATTTCATTCACCCATTACCTAAAGAGAGCAACTCCTGGATATCTAGCCATCAATTAGATGGGAAATTTGTAGTCCTGTATTCAGGCAACATTGCTCTAACCCAAGGTTTAGAGACAGTAATAGAAGCAGCAGTTTGCTTGCGTCATATCAAAGAAATTGTCTTTGTTATCGTTGGCGAATCAAGAGCATTGCAAAGATTGCAGGAATATTGTCAATTAAATGGAGCAGATAATGTTTTGCTGCTACCGTTGCAACCGCGAGAAAAACTACCCGAAATGCTAGCAGCATCTGACGTGGGACTGATTGTGCAAAAGGGCAATGTGATTTCGTTCAATATGCCTTCAAAAATACCACTGCTGCTGGCAAGTGGTCGCCCGATTGTGGGTTCAGTTCCCGCCACTGGTACTGCTGCCAAAGCAATCGAACTTAGTGGTGGTGGTATAATTGTTGAGCCAGAATCACCCGATGCAATGGCCGCTGCGGTGTATGATTTATATGCTAATCCTACTTTAGGGGCAAAGCTAGGTAATACAGGGAGACAGTTTGCCAAAGAAAACTATTCCTTGGAGCAAGCACTTAATCGATATGAAGTACTATTTTATCATGTTGTTACTAACCCAAAATCAACTGTAGGTATCTTACCAAAACTGGATTCTAAGAAATCGGTTGTAGATAGTTGAAGAAGATTGGGCATTAGGGAACCATTACCTTGCGGAGGTTCCCGACACTCAATGACTCGCTATCTGTTGAAGCAACTGGCGTCATGGGGATTTTTTTACAAAAATGCGATCGCTCCATAGCTTTTTCTTCCCTAAGATCAGTATTCACTATTACTTAAGAGCGATAAACTCATTACCTTGTACCAATCACTTCTACTATGTGGTTATAATGCAAGCAAGCACTTGCAAACACTTATGGAGAACCTATGCATTAAATAGGGTACACTGTCCTCAGATATAGAGGCGCTTCCTCTATGGGCCAAAACCAAGGTTTATAAATCATCCGTATAAATAACTTATAGGAGTTAGATAATGTACAAATTAACCACGATCTCTTAAGTAAATTTGTTCGTTTTAGATGCTGGACATCCTGAGCGATATTTATCTCCAATTTATAGAGAAAAAATGGTTAAAAAACTATTCAAATAGTGTTTTTTTAGCCAAGAGTAGATTGCCCAAGCGTAAATCCACAAGACGAGAAAACAAAGATGTCCCATTCTGAGTTCCCAGAATCTCCCCTTCCTATTGAGCTAGAACAACCTGCTGTTACTGATTCTAGTCAAGAGTCGCAACCATTGCCAGAGCGATCGCCTAAGCCACCTCAAAAGCGACGTTGGCCTTTGCTGTTGGGAATTGTCCTGTTAATTGCAGGTGTTGGTTTTGGTTGGCGCTGGTGGCAAACTAGCAATACACCATCGGGTGCTGAGGCAGCCGGTCAACCGATGGCAATTCCCGTCAAGCTAGCAACCGTAGAAACTCGAACTGTGCAGGAAAGTTCGGAGTTTCTTGGTTCCTTGGAAGCTCCACGATCAGTAATCATTAGACCACAGGTTGAAGGACGAGTTACCCAGATTTTGATTAAAGAAGGCAACCGTGTTCAACAAGGGCAAGTTATTCTTAGCCTGGAAAGTGATAATGTTCAAGCTCAATTATTACAAGCTAAAGGCGGACTCGAACAAGCCCAGGCACGTCTTGCGGAACTCAAAGCGGGTACTCGACAAGAAGAAATTGCCCAAGGTAGAGCGCAATTAGCCCAAGCCCAAGCTCGTCTTACAGATGCTCAAGCTGGATCGCAACCAGAAGAAATTGCCCAAGCTGAAGCTCAAATTCAGTCAGCCAAATCTGATGTGGAACTAGCACAGTCACGAGCCAAGCGATACGCACAATTGAGAAAAGAGGGTGCAGTCTCCCAAGATGTCTTAGAAGGATATGTTAAAGAACAGCAAAGTGCTGAAGCTGCTCTTGTCGTAGCCCAGAAACGCCTAGATCAAGTGCGCAAAAGTAGAAATTCTAGTATCAATGAGCTAGGTGGTGCCCTAGAACAACAGAAACAATCCTTAAGGCAACTAGAAAATGGTTCCCGCCCAGAAGAAATTGCCCAAGCGCGATCGCAAGTCACTCAAGCAAATGCCCAAGTCCAAGCTGCTCAAGTTCAACTGCAATACACAAAAGTCCTAGCTCCTTTCACTGGCATTGTTGGTGATATTCCCGCAAAGGTAGGAGATTATGTGGAAAAAGCAGATCAACTCACTACATTGACTAGAAATGACTCTTTAGAACTGAATATTTCCGTTCCGTTACAAGAAGCCCAAAAGCTACGCTTGGGATTACCAGTGCAAATGCTGGACGCTCAAGGCAAACCCACAGCAAGGGGTAAGGTAAGTTTCATCTCCCCAGATGCTAGTTCAGATTCGCAGACAGTTTTGGCTAAAGCCAATTTTGGTAACTCTAGACGCCAGCTGCTCAATCGCCAGTCGGTGCAAACTAAAGTTATCTGGAACCAACGTCCAGGAATCTTAATTCCAGTTACAGCAATATCTCGCCTGGGTGGAGAGACTTTTGTATTTGTGGCTGAAGCACCGAAGGAAAAGCCTCAATCTGAAGCGCCATCTTTGGTGGCTCAACAAAAGTCCGTGAAATTGGGAGTTATTGAGGGGAATAATTATCAAGTTCTCGAAGGACTAAAAGCTGGGGAGAAAATTGTTGTTTCTGGGATTCTCAACCTAACCAATGGCGCTCCCATCGCTCCTGCACCAAAAGAAGTGGGGAGTCGGAGTTTTTAATTATTTGTACCAATCGATAACTCAATACGGTTCAGTTAAGGAGAATCGTAGGTTGGGTTGAGGCTTTACGAAACCCAACCTACGCAGCTTAAGGTTTTTTGCGCTAACTGAACCGTATTGATCGATAACTACCAATTGAATTACCTGAAAATTGCTGTCAACGAACCGCCCAGGCGCAGAGGACACAGAGAGAATGATGGTTTATTTCAGCAATCTCAGACCACTGAGGGTAACTAACACTGTGGAACCTTCGTGGCCAATGACACCAATGGGTAGGTTAATATTTCCGAGAAAGTTGCCCACCAAAAGCAACATAATGAAACCCAACGCTACGACTATATTCTGTTTGATTATGGCTTGCGATCGCCTACCCAAATGTATCGCCACGGCAATTTTTTCTAACTTGTCTGCCATCAGTACTATATCTGCGGTTTCCAATGCCACATCACTACCAGATATTCCCATCGCTATACCTACAGATGCTTGCGCGAGGGCTGGTGCATCGTTGATCCCATCGCCTACCATTGCCACAGTTTGATATTGTTGCTGTAGACAGCGGATCACATCCAGCTTATCTTCTGGTAATAGTTGAGCATATACCCGATCAATTCCGACTGCTTTGGCGACACTGTGAGCAGTTTCTTCGTTATCCCCAGTTAACATGACAATTTGTTCAATTCCCAGTTTCTTTAACCGGGTAATAGTTGCGGCTGCTTGCGATCTTACTTCATCTGCGATCGCAATTACACCCATAACCTCTGCCCCTCTGCTTCCTTGTGCTACCCAAACTACAGTTTTACCTTCTTGCTCCAAAGATTGAGCTATTTCTCGCAATTCTTCAGGTAAATTTGTGGCATACTTTTGCACAAAAACAGCATTTCCCACAATTACCCGTTGTTCTTGGGCGATTCCGACAATTCCCTGTCCTGGTATAGCTTGCACTTGAACTGCACCAACCCAATCTAAATCACCAGCCGCCTGCACAATTGCCTTACCAATAGGATGTTCTGAGTAGGATTCCACACTAGCTGCGGCTTTTAATACATTTGCTTGAGTGTATTCACTAACTGAAATTATCTTGAATACCTGCAACTGTCCTGTTGTGAGAGTACCAGTTTTATCAAATGCGATCGCTCGAACTTTGCCAATCTTCTCCAACTGCGCCCCATTTTTAAACAAAATCCCCTGTCTTGCACCATTGGCGATTCCTGAAAGCAGTGTGGGCATAATTGCCGCCATCAGCGCACAGGGAGAAGCTACCACCAGGAAGGTAAGGGCGCGATAAATCGTTGTTTCCCAATCCCAACCCCAAAGAAATGGTGGTAAAGTTGCTAGTAATATCCCGGCTACTACAATGACTTTGGCATATCCTTTCTCAAAGCGATCGATAAACTCTTGCGAAGGTGGTGCTTCAGTCTGCGCTTGTTCTACTAAGCGAATCACCCGCTGAATTAAACTGCTTTGGGCTGGTTTGTGTACCTTAATCTGCAACGCACCATAGCCGTTGAGTGTGCCGGCAAATACTTCTGCACCGATTGTTTTTTCTACAGGTAAAGACTCGCCTGTAATCGCAGCTTGATTCAGGGTGCTGTAACCAGATAAAATGATCCCATCAGTAGGAATTAGTTCTCCAGGTTTGACGACAATTTTATCACCAACTTTTAGCTGACTGATAGAAACTTCCGCTTCCCTTCCCTGATGTAAAACCCTTGCTGTATCTGGTGTCAGGCTCATCAAACTGCGGATACTCCGCTCAGTTCGCTGCATTGCATAGCCTTCTAGTGTGCCACTGATGGCAAAGATCAGAATCAAAATTGCCCCATCAATAATTAAATGATATTCTCTTCGCCATAAGCCGAGACTAGCAGCACCAATCGCTGCCACAATCATCAACAAATCTACATCGAGTTCTTTTTCTTTGAATAAAGTAGTCAATCCTTCCCGCGCACTTTCGTAACCACCAATTACGTAAGCAGCAGGTAGCAGTAAGAATGCTAATCCGAAAGCGCCAAGATGTAAGGCAAACCATCCGAGAAATAGCAGTAAGCCACACAAAAGGGCGGCTACGGTATCTGCGTGTTCTCTGGTGAATTGGCTAAAACGCTGGGGGTAGAGCATGAGAGGTGAATTAACTGGGACTCTTTCAGGATAAACCTTGACATTGATGTTAATGTCAAGGCTTATAATAATTTTGAAACGCATAGGCGCTTCGCCTTCCCGCAGGGTAGGGGCGCTGAGGGAAGCGCAAAGTTACACAGAGTTAAATTTTTGTCTGTCTTCTGGGAGTGTTTTTCAAAAGCGGGATGTGGGTAAATGAGACGATTTAACTGTTAGCTTTAAAATTGCACTAGGAGAAAAAAATCTATGTTGAAGCGAATATATATTGATAACTTTCGTGGGTTGGTAAATTTTGAGATGAATTTTGACTCAATTAATCTGTTTCTTGGTGGTAATGGAACAGGTAAATCAACTGTTTTTGAAGTCTTGCGGAGAATTCAACTTTTTATAAGTGGCGTCGCTAAGGTAGAAGGACTTTTCCCAATTTTTGACTGCACTCGCTGGCAAACTTTACCAATTCAGCGTTTTGAAATAGAAATTGACGGAAATGATGGCAATTATAAATATGAACTTGCTATTGAACACAATCTAGAAGATCGCCATGTACAATATGAACGTTTATGGTTTGATAACCAACCTTTATTGAAGTTCGAGATAGGCGAAGTTCAAACTTTTTATGACAATCATTCAGTCGGTCAAAAATATTCTTTTAATTGGTATCAGTCCATACTACCTTTCTTTATGGCAAATAATGACATCACAAAGCTGACCTGGTTCAAACACCGAATGGAGCGATTTATTATTGTACAAATTATTCCTAGTATGATAATTAATGGGAGTGAAAAAGAAGAAGTCCAATTGAGTCCTAAAATGGAAAATTTTATTTCTTGGTATCGTTATATTTCACATGATCAGGGCAAGGTAGCTGAACTAATGAATGTTTTAAAAAATGTTTTAGACGGTTTTGTTAGTTTTAAATTTGACCAGTTCGGCGTAGGCTATACAACTTTAAAGTTAAGATTTGCATCTGTTGTAAATATTAGAAATATTATTGATTATTACTTTAATGAACTTTCTGATGGACAAAAAGTATTAATTGCTCTGTATACATTAATATATTGCACTCAGTCTGAAGATTATACACTATGCATAGATGAACCAGAGAATTTTTTAGCTCTGCCGGAAATTCAACCTTGGCTAATTCAACTTTATGAGTTCTGTATTGATGGAAAAATACAAGCTTTACTAATTTCCCATCATCCTGTAATAATTAATTATCTTTTAGCTTCACCTGTCGGTTATTGGTTTGAGCGTCAAAGTAATGCACCTACACGAGTAAAACTAATTAGTAATGAAGAAACTCAAAATTCTGGATTACCAATTTCAGAACTGATTGCGCGGGGCTGGCTGTATGACCCAGAATAGAGTACAGATAGTAATTTTGTGTGAGGATCTACAACAGCAAGTTTTTGCATATCATTTTTTGAAAAAACGAGGCTTTAATATAAATCCAAAAAATCTTACAATTAGGACTTCTCCAAAAGGTAAAGGTGCAGGAGAGCAGTTTGTTAGAAAGCGTTATGCAGCAGAGGTTAAAGAATACCGTAGAAAAAACTATCGTTCAGGAATGCTAGTAGTGTTGATTGATGCAGATACTGAGACAGTAAAGGCAACACTGAAAGATTTAGATAATGCACTGATAGAAAATTCACAGGAACTTCGTAAGCCTGATGAGAAAATAGCAATCTTCGTGCCAAAAAGAAATATCGAAACTTGGATACATTATTTAACCATCAATTGGGACTGCTACCGCAACCAGTGCGATCGCCTAGCAATTACCGTCTCTACACCAAAAAAGATGTTCTGCGGTTACAACGGATTGTCGCACTTAAGCAGCAAGGGTTTCAGCTAAACCACATCCGCAATATTTTAGAGGTGGAACCAGAAACAGACACAACTACAAACCTGATGGGACAACTTCAGCTTATTACAGTTGAAGGGACTTTGGGAGGTGGCGCTTTAGCTGCGACTGCTTTGAATGCCTTGGTTGAGTCACTGATTGATAAGCCAGATTGTCATTGTTATCTCAGTTAACCTAATTCCTATGAAGCGCCTCAGTACAGGAGGCTCAGTGACTACCTTCTGCCTTTCTTCAGTCAATATTTTCACTCTGGACTTTGAACAAAAGACGAATATAGCTGGAAATTTTCATGGAAACAAAAACGGCCAAACTCCTAGATGGTAAAGCGATCGCTGCAAAAATTCAGCAAGAACTTTCTATTGCTATTGCACAATTACAACCAAAAATTGGCCGATCGCCTGGTTTAGCAGTGGTGATGGTTGGCGATAATCCCGCGTCAGCGGCTTATGTACGCAATAAAGAAAAAGCCTGCGCTAAGGTTGGTATTGCCTCTTTTGGCCAGCATTTTCCCGCCCAAACTACCCTTGAGGAGTTAGAAGAGGTAATTGCTCTACTCAACCACGATGAACGGGTGGATGGCATTCTCGTGCAGCTACCCTTACCTAACCACTTAGACGCTGTGACTCTGCTACATCAAATTGATCCCGATAAAGATGCCGATGGACTGCACCCAGTAAACTTGGGGCGACTAATACGAGGAGAACCAGGTTTACGTAGCTGCACCCCAGCTGGTGTAATGCGGCTTCTACAAGAATATGAGATTTCCTTGCCAGGAAAACAAGCAGTAGTGGTGGGACGCAGTATTTTGGTGGGTAAACCGATGGCGCTGATGCTACTAGAAGCTGATGCCACAGTGACGATCGCCCACTCGCGATCGCACGACCTCAAAACTATCACCCAAAATGCTGATATTCTAATTGCAGCAGTCGGTTATCCCGGACTGATCTCTGCTGATATGGTGAAACCGGGCGCTGTTGTGGTAGATGTGGGAATGAATCGCGTCACCGATGCTAATGGCAACAGTCGCTTAGTTGGGGATGTGGACTTTGAATCAACCGCCAGTGTAGCAGGATTTATCACCCCCGTTCCTGGTGGTGTTGGCCCGATGACTGTCGCCATATTGTTGCAAAATACATTTGCCAGCTATTCCAGAACGGCAAGAAAAGAGTAAGGAGTGATGAATTAAAAGTTAAGAATTATTATTGCCAACCCCTAACTCCTAATTTTTTCAGCTCCATAGCATCTTAAAATTGTGACGTATAAAACAAAAATCCCAAAATGTTAGGAATTTAAGAATGGTAGCAACTAATAACGTCCAAAAGACACCACCGGAGGAAGCCACATTTAACTTAGCAGTCTATCTAAGAGAGCGACAAAAGCTTTGTGATACTGCTTTGGATCAGGCTATCCCGATCATTTATCCAGAAAAGATTTATGAGGCGATGCGCTACTCGTTATTAGCTGGAGGCAAGCGTGTACGTCCCATTCTTTGCCTTGCTACCTGTGAAATGATCGGTGGAACTATTGAAATGGCTATGCCAACGGCTTGTGCTGTGGAGATGATCCACACAATGTCGCTGATTCACGACGATCTGCCGGCAATGGATAATGACGATTATCGTCGCGGTAAGTTGACGAATCATAAAGTCTATGGCGAAGATGTGGCGATTTTAGCTGGGGATGGCTTGTTGGCTCTGGCTTTTGAGTTTGTTGCTATTCAAACCCCCCAAAGCGTTCCTAGAGAGCTAGTATTGCAGGTAATTGCCCGTCTAGGTCGGGCGCTAGGGGCAGCTGGTTTGGTCGGCGGTCAAGTTGTCGATTTAGAATCGGAAGGGAAGTCAGATATTTCCCTAGAAACGCTGAATTTCATTCATCAGCACAAAACAGCTGCCCTTTTGGAAGCTTGCGTAGTATGTGGCGGTATCATAGCTGGGGCATCATCTGAAGATGTGCAACGATTGAGCCGTTATGCTCAACATATTGGGCTAGCATTTCAAATCATCGATGATATTCTGGATATCACTGCGACCCAAGAGCAATTAGGCAAAACAGCTGGTAAAGACCAAAAAGCCAAGAAAGTGACTTATCCCAGCCTTTGGGGACTTGAGGAATCGCGCTCCAAAGCCCAAGAGCTAGTTAAAGCAGCTTGTGCGGAATTAGAACCATTTGGGGAGAGAGCCAAGTCACTCCAAGCGATCGCTTATTTTATTACCAGTCGCAATAATTAGTACTGCTTTGCGAAATCCAAAATTCCAAAAGCTTACTCAATAAGCTTTTGAGCTATTTTGAATAGTTGGTCTGTTTTCACCGTAATGTACTAGGTTTATTTTGGGTTGAATCTAAATGTTTCCTCAACCAATAACTGCTGCTAATATTTATTAACCTAACCAAAATACCATGCAGGACATAGGCAACATTTTAGACAACCGGGTGCTGCTGGTTGCTCTTGTAGCTTGTTTAATTGCTCAAATATTAAAGCTTGTAATTGAGATTGTCAAAAATCGCAAACTGAATGTGCAGGTTTTAGTGACAACCGGAGGTATGCCCAGTGCCCATTCCGCTCTAGTTACCGCTCTAGCTGCTGGTGTAGGGCAAAAACTTGGTTGGGAATCTCCTGATTTTGCCGTTGCGATGGTTTTTGCCATCATCGTTATGTATGATGCCGCAGGAGTTCGCCAAGCAGCCGGTAAGCAAGCTCGTATCCTCAATCAAATGATTGATGAATTATTTCATGAAAAACCAGGCTTTAGCGAAGACCGTCTTAAGGAATTACTTGGACATACACCGGTTCAGGTAATAGCTGGGTCGGCTTTAGGTGTAACTATTTATTGGTTAGCTAGGTTTGCTTATTAACCAAAGTTGCGGGTTATCAAATACAAATTTACTATTAAATGCGGTTGCGCCTGGCGCAACCGCAACTTCGATTCAATCAAAAGTACAATTAGCGGATCAAAATAATTCGTAATTGATAATGACGCTCTCTACGAGACGCTGCGCGTACCTTGTTTCACCGTATAAGTACGCGGACTCCCTACCGATGCGCTAACGTAATTCGTAATTGTTGCCCCACGACTGAAGTTGCTTGCTCTGCAAAAGGAATTATCAAACAGAATTCAGGAGTCAGGAGTCAGGATTCAGAATGAATTCTGACCGAAAAAGTGGATGACTCACTGGGTTTAAGACACCCACAAAAAGAGAAAATTTGTTGGTCTACAATCAGTGGCGGGTCTGAATCCCCCACTGACTTGTACTGAGCCTGTCGTTGGCGCAGCCTCTCGTAGAGAAGTATTGATTCTGACTCCTGAATTCTGACTTCTGACTTCTGAATTCTTCTTCAACTCCATTAATGAATAAGGTGCTTGTACGATTACAGCACTTCCGGCTATTATGCAATACAGTTTTTATCCCTGCCTCTCTCCTATCATCACTTTCAGCTATGAGGATGTACCTCATAGCTGCCGGAAGTGCTGTAATCACGAATTACGAATCACGAATTACGAATTACGAATTACGAATTACGAATTACGAATTACTTAATAAGGCCACTTCCAGTCACGAATTTCTGGCATATCGTCGCCGTACTTCTCAATGTAGTGCTTATGTTCGATCAGTTTATCTTGTAGCTGCTGCTTGACATAAGCCGCCCTGTATCCTAGTTTTGGTACCCGATCAATTACGTCCATCACTAGGTGAAAGCGATCTAGATCGTTAAGAACAACCATATCAAAGGGAGTGGTGGTAGTTCCCTCTTCCTTGTAACCACGCACGTGCAGATTATTGTGGTTGGTGTGGCGATAAGTTAGGCGATGAATCATCCAGGGATAGCCATGAAAGGCAAAGATGATAGGTTTGTCGGTGGTGAAAATTACGTCAAAGTCTTTTTCGCTCAAACCGTGAGGATGTTCGCTTTTTGGCTGTAGTGTCATCAAATCGACTACGTTCACTACCCGCACCTTTAAGTCAGGGAAGTTCTGGCGTAAGATGTCTACAGCCGCCAAGGTTTCTAAGGTGGGAACATCCCCAGCACAAGCCATCACTACATCTGGTTCGCCGTTTTGATCGTTGCTTGCCCATTCCCAAATGCCGATGCCTTTGGTGCAGTGCTTAATAGCAGTATCCATATCAAGATATTGCAATGCTGGTTGCTTTCCAGCAACGATGACGTTGACGTAGTTGCGGCTTCTCAGGCAATGGTCAGTTACTGATAGCAAAGTGTTGGCATCGGGGGGCAAATACACGCGCACAATCTCTGCTTTCTTATTGATCACATGGTCGATAAAACCGGGGTCTTGGTGGGAGAAGCCGTTGTGGTCTTGTCGCCAAACGTGGGAGGAGAGTAGATAATTGAGGGAAGCAATCGGTCTACGCCAGGGAATATCTAAGGTAGTTTTCAACCATTTTGCGTGTTGGTTGAACATCGAGTCAATGATGTGGATGAATGCCTCGTAGCAAGTGAAAAACCCGTGACGCCCTGTGAGGAGGTAGCCTTCTAACCATCCTTGGCAACAATGTTCGCTGAGAATTTCCATCACGCGACCGTTGGGGGAAAGGTGGTCATCTTCAGGGTAAATCTCGGCTACCCAATTTCTATCTGTGACTTCCAACACGGCGTCCAAACGATTTGATGCCAATTCGTCGGGGGCAAATATGCGGAAATTGCTACTTTCTTGGTTAAGTTGCATAATATCGCGCAGGAATTTGCCGGTAACTTTGGTAGCTTCAGCGATCGCTTTACCAGGTTGAGGAACATCTACAGCATAGTCTTGAAAGTCGGGCATCTTTAGGTCGCACAGGAAAATACCGCCGTTGGCGTGGGGATTGTCACCCATGCGTCGATGACCTGTGGGAGCCAGTTCTGCGAGTTCGGGAATCAGCTTACCGTTGCTGTCAAAGAGTTCTTCTGGTTTGTAACTCTTCATCCAATCTTCTAGGATTTTTAGATGTTCTGGCTGTTTTGTGATGTTGCTCAGGGGGACTTGATGCGATCGCCAAGAACCTTCAGTTTTTTTCCCATCAACTTCTTTGGGGCCTGTCCAACCTTTGGGGGTTCTCATGACAATCATCGGCCACTGGGGACGTTCGGTGAAACCATGTACACGGGCTTCTCTTTGGATGCTTTGAATTTGAGCGATCGCTGTATCTAGAGTCGCCGCCATTTGCTGGTGGACAT
Organism: Nostoc sp.; assembly: GCF_041747015.1. Taxonomy (GTDB): domain Bacteria; phylum Cyanobacteriota; class Cyanobacteriia; order Cyanobacteriales; family Nostocaceae; genus Nostoc. Next base: position 17,619 of record NZ_JBGTFY010000020.1, on the reverse strand, counting down.
CTGCGGCATCGTCACCTTCGACAAAGTATGGTTTATAGCCGTAGCCCACAAATAAGCTTTCTAATTCCTCATGGCTGATCCGCGCCAGTACTGTTGGATTGGCAATTTTATACCCATTCAGGTGCAGGATCGGAAGTACAGCACCATCATGCACAGGGTTTAGAAACTTGTTGGAATGCCAGCTAGTCGCTAAAGCACCTGTTTCAGCTTCGCCATCACCGACAACAGCAGCAACGATCAAGTCAGGGTTATCAAAAGCAGCACCATAAGCGTGGACGAGGGCATAACCAAGTTCACCGCCTTCGTGGATGGAACCCGGAGTTTCCGGTGCAACGTGGCTAGGAATACCACCGGGGAAAGAGAATTGTTTGAAGAGATTCTGGATTCCTTCAGCATCCTGGGAGATGTTATGATAATACTCGCTGTAAGTGCCTTCTAGGTAGGTGTTAGCTACCAGTCCAGGTCCTCCATGACCAGGGCCAGCAATATAGATCGTGTTTAAATCATATTTTTTGATCACCCGATTCAGGTGAGCATAAATAAAGTTCAACCCTGGTGTTGTTCCCCAGTGACCTAATAGCCTGGGTTTGACGTGTTCCAGCTTTAGCGGTTCTCTGAGTAGCGCATTGTCCAGTAGATATATTTGCCCAACCGAAAGATAGTTAGCTGCACGCCAGTAGGCATTTATCTTCCGTAATTCTTCATCTGTTAAAGGCTTTATTTGTGGAGTCATTGCTAATGTCATGATCGACACTCCATTCCAAAAGGATTTTGACGGATTCATCAGTACGCAATTTTACTTGTTTTCAAGATGATGGCCATCTAACCTATGATGAATTTTTCCAGGCTTTGTGATTAAATTTTTTTGCTCTGGGCAACGGTAAATCAATAGTTTTGAGCATTACTTTGACAAAACTTTACAATGTGTCCCATCTTGCAGGTATCTCAGCTGAACCCCTAAGTGGAGTTGGGCGATCGCAACGGAGAGCGGGTTAGGGCGTTGGGAAACGGTTTATACTGATGTTTTTTGATATTTTAAATGCCACATTTATTAGACGTTAAATTACGTATATTTTATCAATACCGAAAAGCATTTTAATCATAAATGAACTTCATGATAAGTAAAGTAATTAATTTAGCTGACTGGGTGAGTACACAATTAACAAGCTTTTAGAGATAAAACAGTGTTTAAACTAATAGTATTATTTTCAGGATTGGCTTTGTTAGGCGCTGCTGGTGGGTATTTAGCTGTCAAATCTCAAGAAGGTGATATCAATATTTTTGAGTCTTTCATTACTCGCAACCCTACCAATTTTTGCGTATGTCCGGGGAAAGTGATGTCTACGACGGGCTATTCGGTGACACTATTAATTAACACTATAAATCTGCCTTTTCTTCATTGCAATTGAGGATTAGGTGGGTCAAGGCATCAATCAGGCGATCGCTTTCCATTGGTATAATATCTTTGCCATGCATTACATTCTGAGCAATATGAAAATGCACCAATGACCCGATAAAAACCATCGCTGTTGCCTTTGGGTCAATTATCTTTAGTTCAGGATGAGCGGTTAAGTATCTACTGAGAGTTTCCAGCACTGGTTTATTCATCGCCTGAACACAAATCTGAGCTAACTCAGGAAAGCGACCAGACTCTCCAATTAGCACTCGCATAAATGCACAGTGTTTCTGGTCATTAGTCATCTGTTCTAATGCTTTGGTTGCTAACTGACGCAGGATGATTTTTGGTTCTCCCTCAATAGGTTCCGTGCCAAAAATAGAGTTAAACTTTTTGCTTGCCAGTTGCTCTATCAGTACTTTAAATAGTCCCTCTTTATCTTGAAAGTGGCTGTAAACTGTCGCTTTAGAAACACTGGCTGCTATTGCTACCCGATCCATACTTGTACCAGCATAACCATGTTGGAGGAACTCCTGCATTGCCCCTTGCAGAATTTGCTCCACTTTATCAACAGAATTGTCTCGATCAACTTCGCCAGCTTTGATGCGTGCCATTTATTAATTATCCTTTCTTATAAACAATTTTAATAGATGCTGCAAAATACCCTACGCCATTAATCTCAGTTGTGATCAGCATTCTGTCCCTTCTGTCTCCAGTTTCCAATAGCGGCGTCCATTAGAGGACTAGTACATTAATTCTTCTTATTTTTGATCACAACCTCTTGACTAAACTACTCCGTTTAGTTTAGCATGAAATTGAACTGAACGGTTTAGTAAACGACCGATGCGAAGAGGAGAATCCTATGACGCAAAACTTGAACTTAGAAGACTTACGGTCTTCTCAAAATATTTTCCGATCGCCTATCACACTAGCGATAATTGCATCAATAGTAGCGGGTGGAGCCAGTGTTTACACAGTATCAAAATTTCAGAATCAATCTAAAGCGAGCCAAGAAGCTCCGATAGCTGTTCAGCCAGTGGTAAAAACAGTTACAGCCTTGGGGCGATTAGAACCAAATGGAGAGGTAATCAAACTGTCTGCCCCTTCTACTAATGAAGGAAATCTGGTTGAGCAGTTGTTGGTAAAAGAAGGCGATCGCGTTAAAGTAGGACAAGTAATTGCGATTATGGACAGCCGCGATCGCTTACAAGCTAGTTTGGGTGAAACACAACAACAAGTTCAAGTAGCTAAATCCCGCCTTGACCAAGTGAAAGCGGGAGCCAAGCAGGGAGAAATTGGAGCGCGACAAGCGACAGTCAACCGTTTACAAGTAGAACTAGAAGGAAACGTTAAAACTCAGCAAGCGACAATTAATCGCCTCGAAGCAGAACTGCAAGGACAACAAAAAAGCTTACAAGCAACGGTGGCTCGTGTCGCAGCCGAGAGACGCAACGCCCAAGCCAACGTGCAACGCTACGAAAGTTTATACAAAGCAGGGGCAATTTCCAGTCAGGAAGTTGATAGCAGACGTTTGAGTGCAGAAACTTCCACTCAGCAGTTAATCGAAAGCCAAGCCACGCAGACAAGAACTGTTGCCACTTTAGAACAGCAGATTAACGAAGCAAAAGCTAATCGAGATAAAACCCTTGCCACTTTAGAACAGCAGATTAACGAAGCAAAAGCCACGCTGAACCAAACCGCTGAAGTCCGTCCCACAGATGTAGCTAATGCCCAAGCAGAGGTAGACAGCGCTCAAGCTACTGTGACAAAAATTAAAGCAGAACTGGATCAAGCATACATCCGCGCTCCCAAAACCGGACAAATTCTCAAGATTAATACCCGAGCCGGAGAAACCGTTAGCAGTGACGGGATTGTGGAACTAGGTCAAACTGACCAGATGTATGCAGTTGCAGAAGTCTACCAAAGTGATATTAACAAAGTGCGTTCGGGTCAACAGGTCAAGATAATCAGTGATTCCCTCTCTGGAGAATTACAGGGAACCGTAGATTGGATAGGGATGCAAGTGCAGCGACAAAATCTGATTAACAGTGACCCCTCAAGCAACATTGACGGCAGAGTAGTGGAAGTTCATGTGCGATTAAATGAAGCATCTAGCACCAAAGCTGGCAAATTGACCAATCTGCAAGTAAAGGCGGTGATTGAACTATGATTGGATTTATTCAACAATTGCAGCGGCGAACCCCTCTTGGTTGGCTGCAACTAAGTCATGAAAGAGGTCGTTTATTAGTAGCATTGTCAGGCATTGCTTTTGCAGATGTGCTGATGTTTATGCAACTAGGATTTCAGTCTGCTTTGTTTGAAAGTAATACCAGACTACATCAAAGTATGCAAGCTGATATGTTTGTAATCAGTCCCCAAGCGCGTAACTTGGCTAATATGTCCACCTTTACGCGGCGACGACTTTATCAGGCAATGGATATACCGGGGGTTAAGTCGGCAGAAGCTATGTATATTAACATTGTAGATTGGAAGAATCCCCAAACACATAAAAAGACATCAGTATTAGCTATAGGATTCAATCCAGACAAGCAAGTGTTTAACTTAGCGGATGTGAAGCGCCAACAAAATGTTGTTAAACTACCAGATACGGTTCTTTTCGATCGCGCCTCTAGAGGAGATTATAAAGAAGCGATCGCTCAAATTGAACAGGGTAAAACTGTCACAACCGAAATAGAACGGCGGACGACTACCATTAGCGGTTTATTTACAGTCGGGGCTTCTTTTATCGCTGATGGTACTTTGATTACCAGTGACCAGAACTTTTTACGACTATTTCCCAGGCGAGAAGCTAGCGGTGTCAGTCTCGGTTTGGTGCAACTACAACCAGGCTATGATCTAAAGCAAATGAAAACAGCTTTAAACTCACACTTGGGTAATGATGTCAAAGTTTTAACCAAAGCAGAATTTATCGAATTTGAAAAATATTATTGGCAAACAAATACGGCGATTGGGTTTATCTTTAGCTTGGGTGTATCGATGGGATTTATGGTGGGCGTGATTATCGTCTATCAAGTTCTGTCTACAGATGTGAATTCTCATATAAAAGAATACGCCACTTTTAAAGCAATGGGATATAACAATCTCTACTTATTAGGTGTGGTATTTGAAGAGGCGATAATTTTGGCAATCTTGGGCTTTATTCCTGGAGCGATCGCACCTTTAGGACTTTACTATGTAACTCGCAATGCCACCAATTTACCACTTTACATGACCGTAGCACGAGCCTTGACGGTATTAACGCTGACTATGATTATGTGTATAATTTCTGGTGCGATCGCCACTCGCAAATTACAGTCTGCTGACCCCGCAGATATGTTTTAAAAATTGTCATTTGTCATTGGTCACTGGTCATTTGCAAAGGACAAATGACAAAGGACAAATGACGGTCATCACGAGTAATCGAGCTATTTATGACTATTCAACCTGTAATCTCTGTTAAGAATCTCGACCATTACTTTGGTCATGGTCAACTCCGCAAACAAGTTCTTTTTGATATCAACCTGGATATTAACGGCGGCGAAATTATTATTATGACTGGGCCTTCTGGTTCAGGTAAAACTACCCTTCTCACCTTAGTAGGTGGATTGCGTTCTGCCCAATCTGGCAGTTTACAGATATTGGGACAAGAACTTTGTGGCGCTAATGCAGCAAAACTTACCCAGGCGCGACGCCATAACGGTTATATTTTCCAAGCGCATAACTTGCACGGTAGCTTGACAGTACTCCAGAACGTCAGAATGGGCTTGGAAGTGCATAAGAATATTTCGCCGGCAGAAATGAAAACCCGATCAGCCCAATTGTTAGAGGAGGTAGGATTAGGGAATCGCGTCAATTATTATCCTGATGACTTATCTGGGGGACAAAAACAAAGAGTTGCGATCGCGCGGGCATTAGTCAGTCGTCCTAAAATTGTCTTAGCGGATGAACCCACCGCCGCCCTTGATAGCAAATCGGGACGAGATGTAGTCAATCTGATGCAAAAACTAGCAAAAGAACAAGGCTGTACCATTCTTTTAGTCACTCATGACAACCGGATTCTCGATATTGCCGATCGCATCGTTCACATGGAAGATGGCAAGCTAGTAAATGATCAGGCTGTTCTCTCAGCAGTTTAAAGGAACAAGGGATGATACAGTATGAGCGTTGTCAGAAATTAATAACTCATGACTAACGATATTACTGAAAAATTAAAACAGTCTTCTGCTGATTTGTTAATGATGAGCGAATCAGAGTACCCTTTTGAGGTTTTTTTATGGACTGGTGAAGCTAACAGTCTGACAAATCAAAAACTACTCCAGCTAACAGATCATCCCCTAGATTCACCAGTCGAGGAAGTGGCTCTAGATTATTTCTTTCGGAATTGTGCCTATGAACAAGAGTGGCACGACGAACCACAGAAAGAGAATGTTAAAAAATTTCAAACACTTGTCCAGACGCTTAAAGATAATCTCAATGAAATCAATATTTATCGCATAGGTACGATAAATATTGATGTTTATATCATCGGTAAGACCCCATCTGGAGATTTAGCAGGGCTTTCTACCAAAATTGTGGAAACCTAGCAGCTAATTTGTAATTCGTAATTAATTGACATAAGTTAATAATTACGAATTACGAATTATGTTAAGGTTGCGTGTCAACTCTAGATTCAATCACAGATTGAACAGATGTTGACACATTAGATAATAAATTGAAGCCTGTGTTGACTTCAATTGAGTCAACAGAGACTCTATATGTTCTCCAATCGTTGTTTCTTATGCCTTGGGTGTTGGGCATATTAACGCTAATAACCCTCGTGCTAGTCGTAACCGATGCCGCAGTACCCGGTTCGGGTAGTACCACAATAGTCTTCCAAATTCTATTCGGAACTACAACATTGCCATTAGCAATTGTAAATTTTGTGCCATTGGAGCCAGTTCCACCACTACCGTAGGAGCCAGAAATAATATATAGTTCTTTCCCTTGGCTCACTAAGGTTCTACAGTAGGCTTCTAGCACTGCCCATGGCCCCTGATTATTGTCCGGTGACTGTGGCACCATATTTGTCATCAGAAAAGTTGCAGAGTTATCCGTCACTGTCTTTGTTCTGTCAGCGGAAGGTGTCATGTGTCCTCTGTCAAACCCGCTACCGGAATAGTCAGAGCCACCTACCCGATAGCATCCTGATGGGAGGGTGGTATCAGCGCGGAAGTTGTCTTGCCTTGGGGTTGAACCCAGCCACGAGGAATTTAGCTGCCAAGACACCCAATTTGCAATCCCTTTGTTGCAGCTGTAACTCAGCGCATACTGAAATTTTGATAATAAATAATTGCTTGTGCTTGTTCCAGCACCACTTGGATTGCCCATTCTTAGATGCACACTTTGTGCTTGTGCTTTAGTTGGGTGTAAATACCCGATCAAAGCTATGGGTAGTGCTACAGCTACACAAGGCAGCAGAAATTTAAAAAGCCTAGTTTTTCTCATCTGTTTAGTATTTAAATACCCAATTAGTGTCTATGACTTACGTCATAGATATCAAGTATTCAGGGATACAAAAACTATAAAAGCTATAAATTATCTGACGTTGCTGAGTGAAAATATGAATTTACCGGGCTACGCCCCGCTAACGCTAACACGCAGAGGCGCAGAGAATAAGAGTTTGAAATATTTGATTTTTGAATTTCATACTTATTAATTTGACTGGCTCGTAATGAGACAAATAGTTCTGTCTACTTACTTAACTTACATTTGATTGTTGGCACTGTTACAACCCGTAATTTTAAAACCGTTTACTATACCTGAGTACTTTCATAAAACAGAAGTAGTTTGCCAAGAACATAAACCTTTTACTCAGTTGAGAAATTTCTTGTTCTCCTAGCCAGCTAAATCACCTTTATCTAAGTAAAATCTCAACAATTTCCAATTTTGTTAATGACTTGAAACTGATAAATTAACAATTTCTGACTTCTGATTTCTTCTTGAATCTATTCTTTTTTCTGCGCCACTAGTTAAGAGGTAATCTATGGTGCGAAACTCCAAGTTAGGGTACAGAACGTTCCCTAAATTTATTCTGCGTCCGTCCGTTGCTATAGGTATAATTGCATCTTTATTGGTAGGCGGAATCAGTTTTTATATAGTAAAACGTTGGCAAAATTCTGCAACTCAAGAAGCACAAGTGTCAGGAATACAATTACTACAGTTAAAAACGGTGACAGCTTTAGGGCGGATTGAACCACAGGGAAAGGTAATCAAACTCTCTGCTGCGGTGTCTGCGGAAGGAAGTCGGGTAGAAAAGTTGTTGGTGAAGGAGGGGGATAGAATAAAGGCAGGACAAGTAATTGCGATTTTAAACAGCCGCGATCGCCTGCAAGCAGCATTAAAAGAGGCGCAGGAACAGGTAAAAGTAGCCCAGGCAAACCTAAACCGCATTCAAGCAGGTGCTAAACGCGGTGAAATTGCTGCCCAAAAAGCCGCGATCGCTCGCTTAGAAGCAGAACGCCAAGGTGATATTAATGCCCAAGCAGCGACAATTGAACGATTCCAAGCCGAAGTGCGTAACGCCCAAGCCGAAGACGAACGTTATCAGCAACTATCTCAACAAGGAGCAATTTCCGCCTCTCAACGGGACAGTAAGCGTTTAAATTTGGAAACCGCCCAAAAAGGTCTGCAAGAAGCACAGGCACTATTAAATCGCACCCAAGCAACTAGTCAGCAACAAATCAAAGAAGCCACAGCAACACTCGATGAAATCGCCGAAGTGCGCGGAGTGGATGTTATCGCTTCCCAAGCAGAAATCAATCGTGCCATAGCAGCGATGAATCTGGCGAAAGCTAATTTAAAACAGGCAGAGGTGCGATCGCCCCAAAATGGACAGATATTCGAGATCCACACCCATCCTGGAGAATTAATATCAACTGATGGCATTGCTGATATTGGGCAAACCAGCCAGATGTATGTCATAGCCGAAGTCTACGAAAGCGATATTGGCAAAGTGCATTCAGGGCAGCAAGTGCGAATATTTGGTGATTATCTCCCCATTGAATTGCAGGGAATCGTAGATCGTAAAGGCTTGCAAGTGCGGCAGCAAAACCTCATTAATAGCGATCCTGTCAGCAATATCGACAACAGAGTAGTAGAAGTCCATATCCGACTAGATGAAAACTCCAGCCGAAAAGCCGCCACCTTAACTAATATGCAAGTTAAGGCAGTAATTGAATTTTGAAAGGGGCATTGGGCATTGGGCATGGGGTATTGGGCATTGGGCATTGAGAACGGAGTTCTGAGGTGGATGAATCCAGTTCTAAGGTGGATGAACGAGTATCTGATTTCCAGTACTTAACCCCCAGTACCTAATTATGAGATTGATTGAACAACTGCGACGAAGAACACCTCTAGGATGGCTGCAACTGAATCATGAAAAAAGCCGTCTCTTGGTGGCATTGTTAGGCATTGCCTTTGCGGATCTTCTGATGTTTATGCAGATAGGTTTTCAGACTGCGCTGTATGACAGTAACACTAGACTGCATCGCAGTTTGCAAGCAGATATTGTTTTAACCAGTCCCCAAGCTCGTAACTTGCCAAGCTTGTCTACATTTTCTCGTCGGCGACTTTATCAAGCAATGGATATACCAGGGGTAAAGTCGGCAGAACCAATGTATTTCAACAACACAATTTGGAAAAATCCCCAAACACACCGCGAGGCGGGGGTGTTAGTTATCGGGTTCAACCCAGATAAGCCAGCTTTTGACTTACCAGATGTTAACCAGCAATTGCAGGCGATCAAAATGCCTGATAGCGTCTTGTTAGACCGTGGTGCCAGAGGAGATTATCAAAAAGCGATCGCTCAAATTGACCAAGGTCAAACCCTGACCACCGAAATAGAACGGCGCACAATTACCATTAGTGGCTTATTCCAAGTCGGGGCTTCCTTTGGCGCTGACGGCAACTTAATCACCAGCGATCAGAACTTTATGCGACTATTTTCCGGGCGACAGTCCAGCAGTGTCAGTCTAGGTTTGATTCTTCTCAAACCAGATTATGACCCGAAAAAAGTCGCAGCAACATTGAAAGCCTACCTGAGAAATGATGTCAGAGTATTAACCCATGCCGAATTTATTGAATTTGAGAATAACTTCTGGAGAACAAATTCCCCAATTGGGTTTATTTTTAGCCTGGGTGTATCGATGGGGTTTGTGGTAGGCGTGATTATCGTCTATCAAGTCCTTTCCACCGATGTCAATGCCCACATTAAAGAATACGCCACCTTCAAAGCAATGGGATATCGCAATTACTACTTGCTAGGTGTGATGTTTGAAGAATCGTTGATATTGGCAGCGCTAGGCTTCTTTCCCGGATTGGGAGTGTCCTTAGCACTTTACCAACTGACTCGCAGTGCCACAAATTTACCCATGTACATGACTGCGATTCGCGCATTGCAGGTATTAGTGCTGACCATAATTATGTGTGCAATTTCCGGTGCGATCGCCACCCGCAAACTTCAAGCCACCGACCCCGCTGATATGTTTTAAAAATTGTCCTTTGTCATTTGTCATTTGTCATTTGCAAATGACAAATGACAAAGGACTGTCATCACGAGTAATCGAGCTATTTATGACTAGTCAACCTGTAATCTCTATTAAAAATCTCGACCACTACTTTGGTTACGGCTCACTCCGCAAGCAAGTTTTGTCTAACATCAACTTAGAGATTAACGCCGGTGAAATTATTATCATGACCGGACCCTCTGGTTCTGGAAAAACTACCTTACTGACCTTAGTAGGTGGGTTGCGTTCTAGCCAATCTGGTAGTTTGCGGGTTTTGGGACGAGAACTTTGTGATGCTAGTGCTGAACAACTAGTGCAGGCGCGACGCCATAACGGTTATATTTTCCAAGGACATAACTTGCATGGTAGTTTGACGGCACTCCAAAACGTCAAAATGGCTTTGGAATTGCACAAACATCTTGGATTAAAAAATATGCAGCTTAGATCAGCCCAGATGTTGCACCAGGTAGGATTAGGAAATCATTTGCATTACTATCCTGATAAACTATCTGGGGGACAAAAACAAAGAGTAGCGATCGCCCGTGCCTTAGTCAGTCATCCGCAAATTATCCTAGCCGATGAACCCACTGCCGCCCTCGACAGCCAATCGGGACGAGATATAGTCAATCTCATCCAAAAACTGGCAAAAGAACAAGGCTGTAGCATTTTGATGGTTACTCATGACAACCGTATTTTAGATATTGGCGATCGCATCCTTCAGATGGAAGATGGCACACTCAAGTCAAAAGTAAAACTATCACTTTAAGGTCGATCAGCGCACCCCAACATTCCAGATCAGAACTTGGAACATCAAGCTTTTGACTTTTGCATCTCACATCAGGTCGATTAGTAGAAGTAAGAAGCGAATAATTGACATCCTCCCACCGCTAATCAGGAGTACCTGATATAGCGGGGGATTCCAAAGATCGCTCTTTGGGTTTCCTCTTTCCACGACCCGACTTATTTGGAGGAGTTTCCTCACCCAAACAGAGGTCGATGTCTCCAGAGGCGTTAGTTCCGACGTGACCCGCCGTACTCAATCCTTTTTCTAATATGTTTCGCGCCGCGTTCCAATCCCTGTCCTGGGTATGCCCACAGTGAGGACAAACATGAGTTCTGGTACTAAGAGTCTTTTTGACAACCTCGCCACAGCTAGAGCAATTCTGCGAAGTGTATTGGGGTGGAACTGCAACAGTTACCACGCCAAACACCTTACCAAAATACTCGACCCATTCACGGAACAGCGACCACGAAACATCACTAATCGACTTAGCCAAGCGATGATTCTTGATCATATTCCGCACCATCAAACCTTCATACGCCACGAGGTCGTTAGACCTCACCACGCACCTTGCTGTTTTTACGGCAAAGTCTTTACGCTGGCGACTTACTTTGAGATGCTTGCGAGCAAGTTTATTTCTAAACTTAACTCTGTTTTGAGAACCTTTTTTGGTCTTAGACATCCGACGCTGCAAACGTCTCAAAGACTTTTCGCTTTTGCGAAGGTGTCTAGGATTAGCAACCGTCTCCCCGTTACTATCTGTATAGAACAGGGTAATACCCACGTCAATACCAATAGTTTTACCCGTTGGTTCTCTTTTCTCGACTCGTTCATGGTCAATGCAAAATTGGCAATAATAACCATCTGCACGACGTACAACCCGCACTCTTTTAAACTGTTTAAGTTGGTAGAAATGCAGGTCACGGGTTCCCCAGAGTTTGAAGGTTCCCGCTTTAAATCCATCAGAGAAAGTGATGTACCTACGGTCGTCAGAAAGCTTCCATCCACAGGTTTTATACTCAACAGAACCATGCGTTTGTTCTTTCTTAAACTTTGGGAATCCCTTTTTTCCTGGCTTACCTTTCTTGCAGTTGTCAAAAAACCGAGCGATTGCAGACCACGCTCTTTCAGCGCTAGCCTGTCTATAAGGTAAAATTTACCATTTTTCCCATTCCTGCAACAACGCCGTTCTCAGGTTTAACAGACTACGGTCTTGCTCCTGATGTTCTTTCAACAACATCTGCTGCAAACCGGAAACACTAGTGATAATAAGCTAGTCTATTTTCCAACACAAGCAAGGGATTTTTTGTAGTTCTATGATTATTGAGAATATTGCTAGTAGTTCAAACGAGAAGTTGGTCGGTTTTAATGTCAAAAGTTTGACACAGCATCGCCGCGCAATAAATATTTTAAAGGGAATATTTGCCGTTCTCCCCTTCACCTTGGCATTACCCGTAGATGCTTTACAAATAAAGGTGATTCCAACTAATCCTAAATTAGGGGATACACTATCGGTAGAGATTAATCTAGATAACCCGGAGAATAGTATAAATCCAATAGTAACTAGTGGTAAGAATACATACCCAGCCTTTGAAATTACGCCCAATCAGTATCGGGCTTTTGTTCCCACAACTCCACTAGAAAAAGCTGGAACTAGAACACTTAGAGTTGCGGGAGATGGTCAGGTGCAAAACTTGGCGGTGAATGTGCTTAATCGCAAGTTCCCCGTCCAACGTATTACTCTGCCACCAGGGAAAGCCGGGGCATCTGCCACAGAGTATGAACTTAAGCGCGTGGCAGCTTTTAAGGCATTACAAACACCCCAAAAGTATTGGAATGGATTATTCCTAAAGCCAAATGCAGGGCGGATGAGTACAACTTATGGTGTACGACGCTACTATAATGGTAAGTTTGCAAAGGACTACTATCATCGTGGCCTTGACTACGCTGGTGCTGCCGGTTCACCCGTGATTGCTCCAGCCTCTGGGCGAGTTGCTTTGGTAGGTAGGGTATCCCAAGGGTTTCGGGTTCACGGTAACGTAGTAGGCATTGATCACGGTCAAGGAGTAAACAGTATTTTCATGCACCTGAGTCGTATTAACGTCAAAGAAGGTGATTTTGTAAAAGCTGGTCAACTAATTGGCGCAGTAGGGTCAACAGGTGCTTCTACCGGGCCCCACCTGCACTGGGGTCTGTATGTCAACGGACAATCTGTTGATCCGACACCTTGGCGAACTAAGGTTGTTAATTAGTAGAGGTGGAGTCGATGTCCTCTGTGCATAATTTGTGTTTTTAGGCTGAGAATTAGGCAAAATAAATTGGATTAATACTGTCCCTATCTTCCTTGGTTAACATAAATGATCGTAAGCGTTATGAGTATCGCACAAATTGTAGAACAAGCTCTCCAAGATGGTTATTTAACACCAGTAATGGAAGCAGAAGTCGGTAGAATCTGTGACAACGCCTCGGAACTCTCAATTGAAGAGTATATGGCGCTGGATAAGCTGATGGGGGCACTATTGACTGGTGAGGTAGTGGCGATACCTCGCAAACAATTTATTAACGTCATGGAAGAATTAGTCCTAACGGAAGCGATCGCCCGAATCGCAGAAATTGAAGCCACCAGCGAGAGTTCTCTAGATGTCGGGGATATTGTTGCTTACGCTCTGAATCGGCTACCACCCTTGTATGCCACCACAGAAGAAGGTGCTAGCTTCCAGCGCGAAACGGCTCAGGCACAGATGAAAGAATTAATTTCTCAGCAAGTAAATGAGGCGATCGGTCGTTACCTAGATCGACCCGATTTCTTCCCTGAACGACAAGCCCTGAGCAAAAGCACTGGCAATGAAGTTGAACGCCAGCTTACTGCTTTACTCAAGACGTACGCACCTAAATTTGAGCAAAATGACAATGACCCTTAATTAATTACGTACTACTACTGTTGTCCCTAAACTAACTTGCTCATATAACAACCGGACATCAGAATTACGCATTCTTAAGCAGCCGTGGGATACAGCCGTTCCTACCAGGTCAACTTCCGGCGTACCATGAAAGCCAATTTCATTGCGTCCATCTGACCAAAAACCAATCCATCTGTCTCCCAAGGGACTATCCGTACCAGCTTCAAACACTTTGCCAGTAATTGGGTGACGCCAGATTGGATAGTGTCGCATATGTATCACTTGGAAAGAACCTGTGGGCGTTTCCCAACCTTTTTTACCGACAGCAATGGGGTAGCTGGCTATCACCTCATCTTCTGCGTATACATAGGTGCGGCGATCGCTTAAATCAACCACTACTTGCGTCTTAGCATCTGCCAGCCTATTAGATGGTACTTGTTGGGCTGAAGCCTTAGACCATAGAGCTTTTGGCCAATTGCTCACAACTGGATTTTGTCTTTCTGCTTGCGCCACCAGCCGCGTCTTAGTTGTTAAGTCAGTTGCTTTAGCTACATTCTTCTTAATGCTTTCCTGCTTAGTTTTAGCCTGAATAGCAGAAGACTTGAGTGTAAAAGCCCTCTGGACAATTGTGCGCCGAACAGTTGCTTTCGCTACATTCTTCTTAATTGTTTTCGACTTAGCACGAGGCTTAATACCAGAAGACTTGGGTGTAGACACCTTTCGGGCAATTGTGCGCCGAGCAATTGCTTTAGCTACATTCTTTTTAATTATTTTCGATTTAGCACCAGACTCAATAGCAGAAGACTTTGGTGTAAACGCCCTCTCGTCAGTTGAGCCTTGGGGAACTTCACCAGAAGGTACAGATGCACCTAGCGCAGTTTCCCCTAAACTCACTTGTGAAAGATTCTTATAGACTCCCTCTGGGCGGCTTCCCTTAGAATTGGTTAGCGTAGAATCTTGCCGCATCAAAGTAGATGCAGACTTCTCAGACTGCCGTTCTGCTGTAGTAATGCGCCAATGGACAGCTAAAGATAAAAATGCTGTACCAAAACAGAGCAACATTACCATCCGCCCTACAGATTCGTTTCTTACCATTGCCATCGCTTATTGTTTATCCCTGACATATCCAGCCGAGCAATTTGGATGCGTTCATCATCCGTTTATCAAAAATTTATCAATACTTATCATTTCTGCTATAAATCTGCCAATACCTCTGGGCAAACTAAGACTATGCAAACCGTCCCAGCAACAAAATTCCAAGTGAGTAACCTCATTCCTCCAAAGTTCTAGAGGTCGTAAGTCTCCACTTGGGTTGTTCTCTGGAACTTTTGAAATGCAGCAATCAATCATTAATGGTGTAGGTGGGAGAAAAACCATGTTTGAAAAACTATTGCTAGCAGCCACAATTACATTTTCCCTCAATTTCTTTGTTCAGGTTCGCGTACTAGAGCAAAATAACTCTGGTGCTACTTACAGACCACAACCAGAACAATCAGCAACTATTCTGGTAACAAAACCAAAAAAATAATTCACCATTATAATAACCGCAGGAACCTAATTTCCATAAATTATTACCTGAATTTTAAAGGTATCAAGAAGTTAGAATTACAAAATTTTTATCTTCATCCTTATAACCAGATTTAATTATTTTTATCAAGCGTATATACCCGGTTGCCAAAAGTACCAAAATGTGTATAATGTTCTGCCTTTGTTAGCTAATGATGCCAGGGCAACTATGGGAGTAGTATAAGGAAAAAGTGGCTCTGGTTATTGCTATAAATGTATCCAAAATTGTATGCCTCAGTGTTCCAGTAATAAATCCGTCACCTTAGCATGGAACTTTTGTTCCATTAGCAGGTCTAATAGATAGGGATGATTTAGAGCCAGTACGATCTATGAGTCAGTCGATTACTGTATCCTGGTCAACGGTTGATGCAAAGTATCCAGAAGCATCAGTGCAAGTTGACAAACTCCCTAATCACGATTTAATTTTGCGCTGTCAAGCGGGACTGCGACCAGATCGTGTTGCATTTTCAGAACTATTACGCCGCTATCAAAGTCAAGTCGATAGAGTTCTATACCACCTGGCTCCCGATTGGGGTGACAGAGCCGATTTGGCTCAAGAAGTTTGGATTCGAGTGTATCGGAATATTAACCGATTACAAGAGCCTGCCAAATTTCGGGGCTGGTTAAGCCGCATTGCCACCAACTTGTTTTACGATGAGTTGCGGAAACGCAAGCGGGTTAGGAGTCCTTTGTCACTTGATGCTCCCCGATCGCTAGAGGACGGCGAGATGGATTGGGAAATCGCCGGCGATACCCCAGGGCCTGAGGAAGAACTGACAACTAGAGAATTTTATGAGAAATTGCGGGAAGCGATCGCGGATTTGCCAGAAGTCTTTCGTACTACCATTGTCCTCAGAGAAATCGAAGGCATGGCATACGAAGAAATTGCCGAAATCACGGGAGTTTCCTTGGGAACTGTCAAGTCCAGAATAGCCAGAGCTAGAACGAGGCTGCAAGCCTACTTGCAGAATTATCTAGACTCCTAATCTACAACATCTTGCCTCTGCTATTAGGCAGAATTTAAGCATTGATTAAGAATTACCACAAAGTAGATCGCTTCTGCCGTTAGCAGGAAAATTGACAATTTTTCCGAATTTCCTCCACCTTCCCCGTGTATGAATTGGTAATAATGTTAAGATGACTACTGATTCTCAGTTTTTCGACCGTTCTCCTTTGCAACTTTCTGAAGATTTGTCAGATGGAATGGGCAAGCATACCAATGAATCAACGGGTCTTATGGATATGGTGAAGCGCGATCGCTTCGAGTTATTGAGTGCTTACCTCGATGGTGAAGTTACGGCTACAGAACGCAGGCAAGTAGAAGAATGGCTGGCAAATGATGCCTCAGTTCAATGCTTGTATGCCCGACTGCTAAAACTACGCCAAGGCTTACGGACTCTCCCAGTGCCAACAGCCCAACAGTCACCAGAAGCAACAGTTGAGCAAGTATTGACACGTTTGCGCCGCCGTTCCCGTTTAAACTGGATAGTGGGAGGTGCAGCCGTTGCTGCTTGTGCGATCGGCGCATTATCTGGCTTAGTAACTAATGGTTCAAGAACGCCGCAACTGGCAAGAATAGAACCGATACAAACGTCCTCAGCGTCTATGGTTCCCCCTTCCCCTCTGATGGTGGGACTAAATAACCCGGTAATTGAAATTCCGAAAGCAGCAGTAGCATCCCCGGAAAATTCAATTTATCGGGTACAGCCCCAACGCCAGGACTCCAAACAAGACATAAACTAATCGCAAAGTTAACAGTTCACAAATCATAACTGTAATTTGTGGTTAAGCCACAGCCACTCCACCACCCGTCAGGTTGGAGAAAGCCTCCTAATTGCTCAACTCGGTCTAGAGTCATTAAGTAAACCCAAGCCCAACCTAGAGCAAGCGACTGTGGCTCATAAACCTCGATAATCTGGCGATTATAGAGGTTTTCTGGTGGTTGTCTAGTGGGCTGGTAATCTTCCAGCACATCTAGTTCATTTAAAATCTTTTGGTTGGAAAAATAGAGTAAATAACCGTGAACTTGCCTATTCCCTAGCGTCATTGCTGGATAGCCCATTGGCAAAGCAAACAATCTGCCTTGTACAAAAGCTCTTTTGACATCTACTACCTTGTCAGCACAGTATTTTTTATAGTTAACTTCACCCGGTTTAAGCGTGCCGTAGACAAAAACCCGTACTAAACCAGAAAATTTTATATTTAATTCAACCATCTAAACCTTTATGATATGACTCTCGCTATACCTAGAAAGGGAAAATGTATCTACCGTAACTAAAATATCAGCGATCGTTTCTATACTTTTGCAGAAATTGACCCAGAAATTAAATTCCTGAGCTAAGTATCAAAAAGTTGCAACTGGTGGTCTAGGCGGCTAAACGAAGAATTTGATCTAGCTCACGTGAGCGTGGCGTCAAGTCCCCTTCAGGAGCG